>NZ_JBITEO010000007.1:192712-298936 GCF_044455245.1 Streptomyces sp. NPDC051310 | reverse complement strand
CCCCGCGGGCGCGGGGGGGGGGCCGCCCGCCCCGCCCCCCCCCCCCCCCCCCGCCCCCCCCCCCCCCCCCCCCCCCCCCCCCCCCCCCCCCCCCCCCCCCCCCCCCCCCCCCCCCCCCCCCCCTTCTCCGTACCGGCGTACGGGCTACTTCCGCGGCACGGTCCCGCCGGTCGCCGCGTCCACGACCTTCCGGTCGCCCAGCGGCGCGTCGAGCGTCACCGTCACGGTCTGCTCCTCGGCGATGGCGATGCAGTAGCGCTCCGGCTCCGGCGGCGACTCGACCACCGTCACCCGCACCTGCCCCGCGCTCTCCTCGGCCTCGGCCGTGTACGTACTGCACACACCGGCCCAGAAGGTGACGGTGAGCTTCCGCCCGCTGCCGTCCACGCGGTACGACTCGGCCTGCCGGCCCGACGCGTCGGGCAGCTCCGGCCGCGAGGCGGTCGGGGTGGGCGTCGGCGCGGGCGCCGGGGCCAGATGCTCCGGCGACACCGCCGGATAGGTGATCGTGAACGGCTGCGCGCCGCCCTCCGGCTCCACCTGGAACAGCCACGACGGCACGAGCGCCGGACGCCCCTGCGTGAACTGCGCCGCCAGGCCGAAGACGGCCTTCCCGATCGTCACCGTCTCCCGGGCGGGCGTCCGTTGCGGGTCGCACGCCACGTCCCGCCCGGCCTCGCCCTCCAGCGGCGCGGGGGTCGCGCAACCGCCGATCCCGACGCGGCCGTCCCGCGAGGACCCCTCGTTCAGCAGCTTCAGCGCCTCCCCGGCGCCGATCACCGGGTACTCGGCACCCCGGACCGGCTCCTTCAGCCGCCCGCTGCCGCCCACCAGCCGCCCGTCCGGGCCCACCTGGATCCCCGTCGACCAGCCGTACGTCGGCAGCCCGCCGACCACCGGGTCGGCGTTCACCACCCGGACGGAGCCCATCACCTGCGTGGCGTCCAGCTTCGCCGCGTCCTGGCCCAGCGCCTTCAGCAGCGGCGCGGCCGCCTTCTTAGCGGCGTCCTCGCCCACCGGCCGCCCGCCCGCGGCCGAGCCGCCCGCGGGACACCGGGTGCCCTTGCCGCAGTCGTCACCCGTCGGCGCCGCCCCGTAGGTCCACGTGCCCGGCGCGTCCCTGCCGACCTGGAGCAGCGCGCCCGAGCCGTCCTTCTCCGCGACCTTCCAGGCGTCGCCGTCCAGCCGCGGCGTGCCCGGCACGCCCAGGGCCCGCGCCAGCCGCGCCACCTCGTCCGCGCCGACCGCGCCCTGCGCCCGGTACACGGGCGCCGCGTCCGGCCCGTCCGGCAGGCCGCCCGCCGCCCGGTAGACCACCCCGCGGGGATCCGGCTCCCCGGGCGCGATCCCGGAACCCTCCGGGTGCCCGTCCAGCACCAGCGGCGGCGGGTTCGTGCGCCCCGCCGCGGGCCGGGCCGGCCCGCCGTCCGACGCGCTCGTGGCGAGGTACGCACCGCCACCCCCGGCGAGCAGCACCGCCGCCGCCACCGAGGCGACGACCAGCGGCGAACGCCGCCGACGGGGGGTGTCCTGTGTGGGTCCGGGCTCCGTACTGCTGCTCACCGCAACGCTCCTTCGTCCGTCGTATCCCCTTGACGGGGGACACCCATGGGACGGGACGGGGGAGCGGCCGGTTCCCCCGGTGTCAGGTGCCGTACTCCGCGGTGGAGGCGATCAGCCGGGCCGACGCGGGCGGCACGACCACCCCGTGGATCAGGGACGGCGGGACGGGGGCCGGCGCCTCCTCGGCCGGCACCACCCAGTGCCGCACCATCCGGGCGCTGTCGCCGCGCAACTCCGCCAGGCCGAACTCCCGGCCCGTCTCGGACTCCCACTGCCCCCGCGAAGCGATGAATTTGGTCATGTCCGCACCGTACGCACGCCGACCGCCGAGGAAAAAGACCTACTATCGGGTAGTTTCCGCACTTCGGGGCCGGTTGCCGACCCGGTAGCGTTAACCGTCAACTCCACCTCCCAGCAGGAGCTCCCAGCCGTGCGTATCGCAGTCACCGGCTCCATCGCCACCGACCACCTGATGACCTTCCCCGGCCGATTCGCCGATCAGCTGGTCGCCGATCAGCTGCACACGGTCTCCCTCTCCTTCCTCGTCGACACCCTCGACGTCCGCCGGGGAGGCGTCGGCGCCAACATCTGCTTCGGCATGGGTCAGCTCGGGACCCGCCCGATCCTGGTCGGCGCCGCGGGCTACGACTTCGACGAGTACCGCGCCTGGCTCGACCGGCACGGCGTCGACACCGGCTCCGTACGGATCTCGGAGGTCCTGCACACCGCGCGCTTCGTCTGCACCACCGACGCCGACCACAACCAGATCGGCTCCTTCTACACCGGCGCCATGAGCGAGGCCCGGCAGATCGAGCTCCAGGCGGTCGCCGACCGCGTCGGCGGCCTCGACCTCGTCCTCATCGGCGCGGACGACCCCGAGGCGATGCTGCGCCACACCGAGGAGTGCCGCTCGCGCGGCATCCCGTTCGCCGCGGACTTCTCCCAGCAGATCGCCCGCATGGACGGCGACGAGATCCGCATCCTGCTGGACGGTGCGACCTACCTCTTCTCCAACGAGTACGAGAAGGGGCTCATCGAGAACAAGACCGGCTGGACGGACGCGGAGATCCTCGGCCGGGTCGGCCACCGCGTCACCACCCTCGGCGCCCGCGGCGTCCGCATCGAGCGGGCCGGCGAGCCGGCCATCGAGGTCGGCTGCCCCGACGAGGAGGCGAAGGTCGACCCGACCGGCGTCGGCGACGCCTTCCGCGCCGGCTTCCTGTCCGGCCTGTCCTGGGGCGTCAGCCTGGAGCGCGCCGCCCAGGTCGGCTGCATGCTCGCCACCCTCGTGATCGAGACGCTCGGCACCCAGGAGTACACCCTGCGCCGCGCCCACTTCATGGAGCGGTTCACCAAGGCGTACGGCGACGAGGCCGGCGCCGAGGTCCAGGCGCACCTCGCCTGACCACCGCCGGGAGGGGCACCCGGGGTGCCCTTCCCGCGCTCAGGCCAGGCGGCGGACCTCGTACGCCGAGCCCCGCTCGGCCGGGCGCTCGCCCACGTACTCCTGGCCCCGCATGTCGCACCAGGCCGGGATGTCCAGGCGGGCCGCCTCGTCGTCGCTGAGGACCGTCACGGTCGCGCCCACCGGTACGTCGCCGATCACCTTCGCCAGCTCGATCACCGGGATCGGGCAGCGCCTGCCGAGTGCGTCCACCACGAGGCTCCCGCCCTCCGGGCCCGGCGCCGCGGACGCCGCGGGCGCGCCCAGCCGCTCGCGCACCCCGGCCACCGCCCGCGGCAGCACCTCCAGGAACCGCTCGACCTCCTCCGCCGCCGTACCGAAGGGCAGCGACACCCGTACGTTCCCCTCCGACAGCACCCCCATGGCGCGCAGGACATGGCTGGGCGTCAGCGTCGAGCTCGTGCACGACGATCCGGACGAAACGGAAAAACCCGCCCGGTCCAGCTCGTGCAGCAGTGTCTCCCCGTCGACATAGAGACACGAGAAGGTCACCACGTGTGGCAGCCGCCGCACCGGATCCCCGACCACCTCCACGTCCGGCACCGACTGCGGAACGCGCGCCCGGATCCGCTCCACCAGCTCCCGCAGCCGCCCGGCCTCCGCCTCGGCCTCCGCCCGCACGGCCCGCAGCGCGGCCGCCGCGGCCACCACGGCCGGGATGTTCTCGAAGCCGGGGGCCCGCCCCGACTCCCGCTCGTCCACCGGTCCCCGGGGGGCGAACCGGACCCCCTTGCGCACCACCAGCAGCCCCACGCCCGAGGGGCCGCCCCACTTGTGGGCGCTCGCCGCCAGCAGCGACCAGCCGCCCGGCACCGGACCCCAGGGCAGCGACTGCGCCGCGTCCACCAGCAGCGGCACCCCGGCCGCGCGGCACTCCTCGGCGACCTCGGCGACCGGCTGCTCGGTCCCGACCTCGTGGTTGGCGGACTGCAGGCACGCCAGGGCGGTGTCGTCCCGCAGCGCCGCGGCGTACCCGGCCGCGTCCACGCGCCCGGCCCGGTCCACGGCCACCTCGGTCACCGTGCCGCCGTCCGCCTCGTGGGCCGCCGCGGCGTGCAGCACCGACGAGTGCTCGACCGCCGAGACGACCAGATGCCGCCCGACCCGCCGGCGCCCGGCGAGCGCCCCGGCAACTCCGGAGTGCACCGCCCGTGTCCCCGAAGGAGTGAAGACGAGCTCGTCGGCCCGGCAGCCCACCGCCTCCGCCGCGGCCTCCCGCGCCGCGTCCAGCAGCAACCGGGCCCGCCGCCCCTCCCGGTGGAGCCGCGCGGGATCGGCCCACCCCTCGTCGAGCGCCGCGACGAGCGCCTGCCGTGCGACGGGGTGGAGGGGAGCGGACGAAGCGGAATCGAAGTAGGCCACGCCCCCACGCTAACTCCGGAGCCCTCTTCTCCCAGCCCGGCCGCGGGGGACGGGCGCCCCGGGGACGAGCGCACTTCCCCAAAAGAGGGGCGCGGCGGCGCGTTGGGTACCCTCCCCGCGCGACCCCAAATAGCGTCCAGTAGGGTTTGGTCCGCATAAACATCCAAACCCCTGCCCGCGTCAGGGCCGGCGACCGACCAGCGTGACGGCCGCAGCCGACCGCGCGGGCGAGACTCTCGGGAAGGCGCTACGTGAGTCCCAACGGCTCCGACCGCTCGTCGCGGCGCCCGATGCGGCGGAAGCTGCCGCAGGTGCTGACTGCGGGCCTGATCCTGGCTACCGCCTCCGGTTGCTCGTACAACTGGGAGGACTTCCCCCGTCTTGGTATGCCCACCCCGGTGACGGAGGAGGCTCCGCGGATCCTCTCCCTCTGGCAGGGCTCGTGGGCGGCTGCGCTCGCCACGGGCGTGCTGGTCTGGGGCCTGATCCTGTGGAGCGTCATCTTCCACCGGCGCAGCCGCACCAAGGTCGAGGTTCCTCCGCAGACCCGGTACAACATGCCCATCGAGGCGCTGTACACGGTGACCCCCCTCATCATCGTCTCGGTGCTGTTCTACTTCACCGCGCGCGATGAGTCGAAGCTCCTCGAGCGCTCCAAGAACCCGGCCCACACCATCAACGTGGTGGGCTACCAGTGGAGCTGGGGCTTCAACTACGTCGAGAACGTCGACGGCAAGGCCGACACGGACGCCAAGTCCGCCAAGGAACTCGGTGCCATCCCGGAGAGGTTCCAGAAGGACTTCCCCGCCGGCGCCGAGGGCGTGTACGACTACGGCATCCCCGGTACCCGCAACCCCCAGAACGGCAACCCGGGTCCGACCCTGTGGCTGCCGAAGGGGGAGAAGGTCCGGTTCGTCCTGACCTCCCGTGACGTCATCCACTCCTTCTGGGTGGTCCCCTTCCTGTTCAAGCAGGACGTCATCCCGGGCCACACCAATGTCTTCGAGGTGACTCCCACCCAGGAGGGCACCTTCAAGGGCAAGTGCGCCGAGCTCTGCGGCGTCGACCACTCCCGCATGCTGTTCAACGTCAAGGTGGTCTCTCCGGAGCGCTACCAGCAGCATCTGAAGGAGCTGGCCGAGAAGGGGCAGACCGGCTTCATCCCGTCGGGCATTGAGCAGACGGACCCGGCCAGGAACTCGGAGACGAACCAACTGTGAGCATCCTCAACGAACCTCAGGGTGCCGCCACGGCAGCCGACGGCTCGGTGACCGAGCCGTACGAGAATGAGCACCCCGTACGGCGCAGGCGGCCCGGCAATGTCGTCGTGAAGTGGCTGACCACCACCGATCACAAGACGATCGGCACGCTTTACCTGGTCACGTCGTTCGTCTTCTTCTGCATCGGTGGTCTGCTGGCGCTCTTCATGCGCGCCGAGCTGGCCCGTCCGGGCACGCAGATCATGTCGAACGAGCAGTTCAACCAGGCGTTCACGATGCACGGCACGATCATGCTGCTGATGTTCGCGACGCCGCTGTTCGCCGGCTTCGCGAACTGGATCATGCCGCTGCAGATCGGCGCGCCCGACGTGGCGTTCCCGCGGCTGAACATGTTCGCGTACTGGCTGTACCTCTTCGGCTCGCTCATCGCGGTGGCCGGCTTCCTCACCCCGCAGGGTGCGGCCGACTTCGGCTGGTTCGCCTACACGCCGCTGTCGGACGCGGTCCGGTCGCCGGGTGTCGGCGCCGACATGTGGATCATGGGTCTGGCCTTCTCCGGCTTCGGCACGATCCTCGGCTCGGTCAACTTCATCACCACGATCATCTGCATGCGCGCTCCGGGCATGACGATGTTCCGCATGCCGATCTTCACCTGGAACGTGCTGCTGACCGGTGTGCTGGTCCTGCTCGCCTTCCCGGTCCTCGCCGCCGCGCTCTTCGCGCTGGAGGCGGACCGCAAGTTCGGCGCACACATCTTCGATCCCGCCAACGGTGGATCGCTGCTGTGGCAGCACCTCTTCTGGTTCTTCGGCCACCCCGAGGTGTACATCATCGCGCTGCCGTTCTTCGGCATCGTCTCGGAGATCATCCCGGTCTTCAGCCGCAAGCCGATGTTCGGTTACATCGGTCTGGTGGCCGCGACCATCGCGATCGCCGGTCTGTCGGTGACGGTGTGGGCGCACCACATGTACGTCACCGGTGGTGTGCTGCTGCCGTTCTTCTCCTTCATGACCTTCCTGATCGCGGTACCGACCGGTGTGAAGTTCTTCAACTGGATCGGCACCATGTGGAAGGGCTCGCTGTCCTTCGAGACACCGATGCTGTGGACGATCGGCTTCCTGATCACCTTCACCTTCGGTGGTCTGACCGGTGTCATCCTGGCCTCGCCGCCGATGGACTTCCACGTCTCGGACTCGTATTTCGTGGTCGCGCACTTCCACTACGTCGTCTTCGGCACCGTGGTGTTCGCGATGTTCGCCGGCTTCCACTTCTGGTGGCCGAAGTTCACGGGCAAGATGCTGGACGAGCGGCTCGGCAAGATCACGTTCTGGACGCTGTTCATCGGCTTCCACGGCACCTTCCTGGTGCAGCACTGGCTGGGTGCCGAGGGCATGCCGCGCCGGTACGCGGACTACCTCGCCGCGGACGGCTTCACCGCGCTGAACACCATCTCGACGATCGCGTCGTTCCTGCTCGGCATGTCGATCCTGCCGTTCTTCTACAACGTCTGGAAGACGGCCAAGTACGGCAAGCCGGTCGGCGTGGACGACCCGTGGGGCTACGGCCGCTCGCTGGAGTGGGCGACGTCCTGCCCGCCGCCGCGGCACAACTTCCTCACGCTGCCGCGCATCCGCTCCGAATCCCCGGCGTTCGACCTGCACCACCCTGAGATCGCCGCGATCGGCCAGCTGGAGAACCACGGGCAGAAGGACACCGCGCTGCTCGGTGGCAAGGAGGTCGGCAAGTGAAGATCCAGGGCAAGATGTTCATCTGGCTGAGCGTCTTCATCCTCGCCATGGCCGTCGTGTACGGCCTGTGGTCGAAGGAGCCGGCCGGTACGACGGCGCTCTTCCTGGCCTTCGGCCTGGCGGTCATGATCGGCTACTACCTGGCCTTCACGGCCCGGCGCGTGGACGCCATGGCGCAGGACGACAAGGAGGCCGACGTCGCGGACGAGGCCGGTGAGGTCGGCTTCTTCTCGCCGCACAGCTGGCAGCCGCTCTCCCTGGCGATCGGTGGCGCCTTCGCCTTCCTGGGCGTCGCGCTCGGCTGGTGGCTGCTGTACTTCGCCCTGCCGCTGATCCTGATCGGCATCTGGGGCTGGGTGTTCGAGTACTACCGGGGCGAGAACCAGAACCAGTAGTCCTACTGGCTCAGGTCCACGCTCGTCGAGGGGCCCGGTGACCTCCGCAGGGAGGTCACCGGGCCCCTCTTTCGGGCGTATCCGGCGTGCCCCTGTCGACAGCACTTCCTACGGTGTGCTCATGAGCCACACGATCCGTTTGCGCACCGCCATAAGCT
Organism: Streptomyces sp. NPDC051310; assembly: GCF_044455245.1. Classification (NCBI taxonomy): domain Bacteria; kingdom Bacillati; phylum Actinomycetota; class Actinomycetes; order Kitasatosporales; family Streptomycetaceae; genus Streptomyces; species Streptomyces sp. NPDC051310. Next base: position 291,025 of record NZ_JBITEO010000007.1, on the reverse strand, counting down.
GCACCCTGCTGGTCGCCGTCACCGGAGCGAGTGCGACCGCGTGCGGTGGCCCGGAGGGCCATCCCCTTTCCGCGGAGCCGTACGACGCGGCTCAGCAGATCGAGTTCAACGGCCCCGCCGGATCCCGGAAGGCCCCCCTCGACAAGCCGCTCGAGGTCAGGGCCAAGGGCGGGGACGGCCGCATCACGGACGTCACGGCCGTCGACGCCGCGGGCCACTACCTGGCGGGCGAGCTCGCCGCCGACGGCAGCCGCTGGCGTTCCACGGCGCCGCTGGTCGCCGCCACCCGCTACACCGTCCGGGTCGCCACGGAGGACGACAGCGGCGCACCGGGGCTCCGTACGCTGACGTTCGACACGGCAGCGGCCAAGAGGGTGCTGAACGTCCGTTTCGGCCCGGAGGCGGGCACGTACGGCGTGGGACAGCCCATCACCGCCGAGCTCGGCTCCCCGGTGTCCTCCAAGGCGGGCCGCGCCGCCGTCGAGCGCTCCCTGAAGGTCCGCTCCACCCCGGCCGTCGAGGGCTCCTGGTACTGGGTGGACGACAAGAAGCTGCACTTCCGGCCCAAGGAGTTCTGGCCCACGGGCACGTCGGTCACCGCCACGGGCAACCTCGCCGGCGTACGGATAGAAGGCGCCCTGTACGGAGGGCCCGTCAAACCCCTGAGCCTGACCATCGGCGACCGCATCGAGGCCATCACCGACGCGGCGGCCCACCGGATGACGGTCAAGCGCAACGGGGAAGTGATCAATACCATTCCGGTGACCACCGGAAAGCCGGGCTTCTCCACCCGTAACGGCATCAAAGTGGTGCTCGGCAAGGAGTACTTCGTCCGGATGCGCAGCACCACCGTCGGCATCGCGGCCGGCAGCAGCGAGTCGTACGACCTGCCCGTCTACTACGCCACCCGGGTCACCTGGAGCGGCGAGTACGTCCACGCCGCGCCCTGGTCCGTGGGATCGCACGGCGCCGCCAACGTCAGCCACGGCTGCACGGGCATGTCCACCAGCAATGCCGCCTGGTTCTTCAAGACCGTCCGTCCGGGTGACGTCGTCACGGTCGTGAACAGCGGCGGCAACCCGATGGACCCGTTCGGCAACGGCTTCGGCGACTGGAACGTGCCCTGGGACAAGTGGCGCACGGGCAGCGCCCTCCTGACGGGCTCCCACCCGCACGCCACGCCCGCGGACGCGGCCCGCATCCGCCCGGCGGCCGCCTGAGGCTCAGGCCTCGACGGCGAGCCGGCTGCGCAGCAGTCCGGCCAGGGCGTCCGCCAGCTCCACCGGGTCGACCGGGAGCGTCACCGCGGCGTCCGCCCGGCTCCAGGTGGCCAGCCAGGCGTCCTGCGGGCGGCCGATGAGCAGCAGCACGGGCGGGCAGCGGAAGACCTCGTCCTTGATCTGCCGGCAGACCCCCATGCCGCCGGCCGGCACCGCCTCGCCGTCCAGGACGCAGACGTCCACACCGCCCGCGTCCAGGTGCTCCAGCACCGCCGGGAGCGTCGCGCACTCGATGTACTCGACCGGCGGAACGTCGGCCGCGGGCCTGCGCCCGGCCGCCAGCCGCACCTGCTCGCGGGTGCTGGCGTCGTCGCTGTAGACCAGGACGGTGGCGCTCGACTGCATTGTTCCTCCGAGTACGTCGGCGGCATGGGCAGGTGGGGCAGGTACCGATGGGCCGGATGCTACTCCTCCGCACCCCGCGTCGGCACCGCTTCGAAACACCCCTTCGAAGCCCGTTCGGGTGGGCCGTTCGGGCTGGACGGAGCGCATCAACACACCGAACAGCACCCCCCGGAGTGAGGGCGGGATAAGCGACCGACATAATGTCGGTCGTGGCGACAGCAACGACAGTAGAAACCGGGCACGCGCACCCGTCGGTCAATCGGCCGAACCTCACCAGCGTCGGAACCATCATCTGGTTGAGTTCCGAGCTGATGTTCTTCGCGGCCCTCTTCGCGATGTACTTCACCCTCCGATCGGTGACGGGTGCCGAGTTCTGGTCCCAGCAGGCGGGTCACCTGAACTTTCCGTTCTCGGCGACCAACACCACGATCCTGGTGCTCTCCTCCCTCACCTGTCAGCTCGGCGTGTTCGCCGCCGAGCGGGGCGACGTGAAGAAGCTCCGGGCGTGGTTCATCGTCACGTTCATCATGGGTGCGATCTTCATCGGCGGCCAGGTCCTCGAATACACCGAGCTGGTCAAGGAGGCGGGGCTCTCCCTGTCCTCCGACCCGTACGGCTCCGTGTTCTACCTGACGACCGGCTTCCACGGCCTGCACGTGACGGGCGGCCTCATCGCCTTCCTGCTGGTCCTGGGCCGGACGTACGCGGCGAGGAGGTTCACCCACGAGCAGGCAACCGCCGCCATCGTCGTGTCCTACTACTGGCACTTCGTCGATGTCGTCTGGATCGGCCTCTTCGCCACGATCTACATGATCAAGTAATCGGGTCCACCTCCGTAGACCCGAACACATCCAGCAAGCATCGACGCAGAAGATCCTGACACCGGGGTAATCCGTGAAAAAGCTCTCCGCACGACGACGCCATCCGCTGGCGGCGGTCGTCGTCCTACTTCTCGCGCTGGCGGCCACTGGGGGGCTGTACGCCGCGTTCGCACCCGCGGGCAAGGCGCAGGCCGACGAAACCGCCCAGTCACTCGCCATCGAGGAGGGCAAGAAGCTCTACTCCGTCGGCTGTGCCAGCTGCCACGGAACCGGCGGTCAGGGCACCTCCGACGGCCCGAGCCTGGTCGGCGTCGGCGCAGCCGCCGTGGACTTCCAGGTGGGCACCGGCCGTATGCCGGCCCAGCAGCCGGGCGCCCAGGTGCCCCGCAAGAAGGTCATCTACACGCAGGCCCAGATCGACCAGCTCGCGGCGTACGTCGCGTCCCTCGGTGCCGGCCCGAGCGTGCCGACCGAGAAGCAGTACAGCCCCGAGGGCGCCGACATCGCCCGCGGTGGTGACCTGTTCCGTACCAACTGCGCCCAGTGCCACAACTTCACCGGCGAGGGCGGTGCCCTGACCGAGGGCAAGTACGCGCCCGAGCTCGACGGAGTGAGCCCGAAGCACCTGTACGAGGCCATGCAGACCGGCCCGCAGAACATGCCCTCCTTCCCCGACACGACCATGCCGGAGCAGGAGAAGAAGGACATCATCGCGTACATCCAGACCGTCAACAGCGACAAGACCGCCACCCCCGGCGGCTTCGCGCTGGGTGGTCTCGGTCCGGTCAGCGAGGGTCTGTTCGGCTGGATCTTCGGTCTGGGTTCGCTGATCGCTATTGCCGTCTGGGTCGCGGCCCACACCGCTAAGGCCAAGAAGTCATGAGTAGCCAAGAGATTTCCGAAGAGAGCCTGCTCCACAAGCAGGACGCCGCGCACGGCACGGCGGTAGCCGAGAACCCGTTCGCCGACCCGGGGCTGCCGCCCCACAAGCCGCGTGTCCAGGACATCGACGAGCGGGCCGCCAAGCGGTCCGAGCGCACGGTCGCCCTGCTGTTCACGCTGTCGATGCTGGCCACGATCGGCTTCATCGCCTCGTTCGTGATCTTCCCGGTCGACAAGATCATCTACGTCTGGCCGCTGGGTCACATCAGCGCGACGAACCTGTCGCTCGGCATGACGCTCGGCATCGCCCTCTTCTGCATCGGCGCGGGCGCGGTCCACTGGGCCCGCACCCTGATGTCCGACGAGGAGATGGCCGACGACCGGCACGCCATCCAGGCGGACCCGGACGTCAGGGCCAAGGTGATGTCGGACTTCGCCGACGGCGCGCGCGAGTCCGCGATCGGCCGGCGTCCGCTGATCCGCAACACCATGTTCGGCGCGCTGGCCATGGTGCCGCTCTCCGGTGTGGTGCTGCTGCGCGAGCTGGGCCCGATGCCCGAGAAGAAGCTGTTCCACACCTCGTGGAGCAAGGGCAAGCAGCTCATCAACATGAACACGAACGAGCCGCTGCGTCCCGAGGACGTCGCGGTGGGCTCGCTGACCTTCGCCAAGCCCGAGGGCCTGGAGGAGAGCGACCACGAGTTCAACACGAAGATCGCCAAGGATGCCCTGATGATCGTCCGGATCCAGCCGGAGGACATCAAGGACAAGCGCGAGCTCGAGTGGTCGCACGAGGGCATCGTGGCCTTCTCCAAGATCTGCACCCACGTGGGCTGCCCGATCTCCCTGTACGAGCAGCAGACCCACCACGTCCTCTGCCCGTGCCACCAGTCCACCTTCGACCTCTCCGACGGCGCCCGCGTCATCTTCGGCCCGGCCGGTCACGCCCTCCCGCAGCTGCGGATCGGCGTCAATGACGAGGGCTTCCTCGAGGCGCTCGGCGACTTCGACGAGCCCGTCGGTCCTGCATTCTGGGAGCGCGGATGAGCACCACGACCGCAACAGACGCCAAGCGGAAGGCGCCCGCCGGCGAGCGCGTCGCCGACTGGGCCGACGGCCGGCTGGGGATCTACTCCCTGGCCAAGGCCAACATGCGGAAGATCTTCCCGGACCACTGGTCCTTCATGCTGGGTGAGGTCTGCCTCTACAGCTTCATCATCATCATCCTCACGGGTGTGTACCTGACGCTGTTCTTCCACCCGAGCATGAACGAGATCGAGTACCACGGCTCGTACGTGCCGATGCAGGGCATCCGCATGACCGAGGCGTACGCCTCGACCCTGGACATCAGCTTCGACGTCCGCGGTGGTCTGCTGATCCGGCAGATCCACCACTGGGCCGCGCTGATCTTCATCGCGGGCATGTTCGTGCACATGATGCGCGTCTTCTTCACCGGCGCGTTCCGCAAGCCGCGTGAGATCAACTGGCTGTTCGGCTTCCTGCTGTTCGTCCTGGGCATGTTCACCGGCTTCACCGGTTACTCGCTCCCGGACGACCTGCTCTCCGGCACCGGTGTCCGCTTCACGCAGGGCGCGATCCTGTCCATGCCGATCGTCGGCACGTACATCTCGATGTTCCTGTTCGGCGGGGAGTTCCCGGGCCACGACATCATCGCCCGGTTCTACTCGATCCACATCCTGCTGCTGCCGGGCATCATGCTCGGCCTCGTGGTGGCGCACCTGATCCTGGTCTTCTACCACAAGCACACGCAGTTCGCGGGTCCCGGCCGCACCAACAACAACGTCGTCGGCATGCCGCTGCTGCCGGTCTACATGGCCAAGGCCGGAGGCTTCTTCTTCCTGGTCTTCGGTGTCATCGCGATCATCTCCGCGCTGTTCACGATCAACCCGATCTGGGCGCTCGGCCCGTACCGCCCGGACCAGGTGTCCACCGGCGCGCAGCCCGACTGGTACATGGGCTTCGCCGAGGGCCTCGTCCGTGTGATGCCGGGCTGGGAGATCAACCTGTGGGGCCACACGCTCGTCCTGGGCGTGTTCATCCCGCTGGTCGTCTTCGGCATCATGCTCGCCGCGATCGCGCTCTACCCGTTCATCGAGTCGTGGATTACCGGCGACAAGCGCGAGCACCACATCCTGGACCGCCCGCGCAACGCGCCGACCCGTACCGCCCTCGGTGTCGCCTGGGTGACCGCGTACATGGTCATGCTGATCGGTGGTGGCAACGACATCTTCGCCATCAAGTTCCACATGTCGATCAACGCGATCACCTGGTTCGTCCGGATCGCCTTCTTCGCCGCTCCGGTCGTCGCGTTCATCGTCACCAAGCGGATCTGCATGGGTCTGCAGCGGCGCGACAAGGACAAGGTGCTGCACGGCCGCGAGTCCGGCATCATCAAGCGCCTGCCGCACGGTGAGTTCGTCGAGATCCACGAGCCGCTCAGCCAGGCGCAGCTGCACGCGCTCACGGCGCACGAGCAGTACAAGCCGGTCGAGATCGGCCCCACGGTCGACGAGAACGGTGTCGAGCGCAAGCCGTCGCGCGGCCAGCGGCTGCGCGCCAAGCTCAGCAAGGGCTACTTCGGGGACGACAACCAGGTCCCGAAGGCCACCGTGGAGGAGTACAAGGAGATCGCCAGTGGCCACGGCCACCACTGATCTCCCGGCGCTCGCCGCCTGACCCGAGGGTCGCCACACCGCATCGAGCCCCGTCCATTCACCGGACGGGGCTCTTTGCCGTCCCCCGGGTCTCGATAGGGTGGAGTCACCCTTCGACGTACCGACGACACCAGGAGCGACCATGAGCGCTGTGCAACCCGCGGGTGGGGGTGCCCCCGGCGAAGCGAGGGGGAGCTCGAACGCGGCGGGTCGTTCCTGGCCCGAGGTGCTGAACGGCCTGCTGGAGGGGCGCGACCAGAGCGCCGACGACACCGCGTGGGCGATGGACCGCATCATGCGCGGCGAGGCCACCGACGCCCAGATCGCCGGCTTCGCCGTCGCGCTGCGGGCCAAGGGCGAGACGGTCGACGAGCTCGCCGGCCTGGTCCGCACCATGTACGCGCACGCCAACCTGATCGAGGTGCCGGGGCCGTCGGTCGACCTCGTCGGCACCGGCGGCGACGGCGCCAGGACCGTCAACATCTCCACCATGTCCGCGATCGTGGTGGCGGGCACCGGCGCCAGGGTCGTCAAGCACGGCAACCGCGCCGCCTCCTCCGCCTCCGGCTCCTCCGACGTGCTGGAGAAGCTGGGCGTCAACCTGGAGCTGACGCCCCGGCGGGTCGCGGAGGTCGCCGAGGAGGCGGGCATCACCTTCTGCTTCGCGGTGAAGTTCCACCCGGCGCTGCGGCACGTGGCCATCGCCCGCAAGGAGCTGGGCATCCGCACGGTCTTCAACTTCCTCGGCCCGCTCACGAACCCGGCGCGCGTACGGGCCCAGGCCACCGGCGTCGCCGATGCGCGGATGGCCCCGATCATGGCGGGGGTGCTCGCCGAGCGCGGCTCGTCCGCCCTGGTGTTCCGCGGCGACGACGGCCTCGACGAGCTGACCACCACGGCCACCTCCAAGGTGTGGGTGGTACGGGACGGGGCGGTGCGCGAGGAGGCGTTCGACCCGCGCGAGGTCGGCATCGAGCTCGTACCCGTCGAGGCGCTGCGGGGCGCGGACGCCTCGTACAACGCGGACGTGGCCCGGCGGCTGCTGGCCGGGGAGACCGGGCCGGTGCGGGACGCGGTGCTGCTCAACGCGGCGGCCGCGCTGGTGGCCCTGGAGCCGTCGGACGCGCCGCTCGCGGAGCAGCTCCGGGCGGGCATGGCGAAGGCGGCCGAGTCGATCGACTCGGGTGCGGCGCGGGCGGCGCTGGACCGGTGGGTGACGGCGAGCAACGCGTAGGAAGTGTCCCCCCGACGGGGCCCGGCCATCGGCCGGGCCCCGTCGTGCGTCCCGCCATCCGGACGCCCGGCTTGCGCGGAGGCGATCACGTGGTTTAGCTTCTCGACAGGTCATGAGTGACAGCGAAGAGGCCCCGGCCCGCTGTCCGGCAACCCTCCGTCCGTGGCGGGGTGCCCCGGGTGAAGACCAGGTCGCAGGCAGCGAGGTCTGCGGCAAGCGCGGACCCCTGCACACCCTGGGGTCCTGGTCCTCAAGGGAGCAGTCTCGTGAGCAAGCGAATGCGATAGGGCGTATCCGCCCCTCCTCCGGCACCCCTCTTCCTCTCCTTCTCCGCACGCGCCGCGGCGCCGCGTCGTGATGTCGCCGACGCGCCCCGGTGTGCGGATTCCGCTTGCTTCGTACGGGAGTTCGCCATGTCTGTCACCACGGTTGCCGCCGATCAGTCCGTCTGTGCCCCGCTGCCCGTTCTGGGGCGGGATGTCACCGTGCCGCTCGTCACCGGTGGCGAGGTCACCTACGCCGCGCTCGACTACGCCGCCAGCGCCCCCGCGCTCCAGCGGGTGTGGGACGACGTGGCCGCGTACGCGCCCTACTACGGCAGCGTGCACCGCGGCGCCGGGTACCTGTCCCAGCTGTCGACCGACCTGTTCGAGAACAGCCGCGCCGCCGTCGCCGCGTTCCTCGACTGCCGCGACGGCGACCAGGTCGTCTTCACCCGGTCGACCACCGACTCGCTGAACCTGTTGGCCCGGGCGCTGCCCGCCGGCTGCCAGGTCTTCGTCTTCGAGACCGAGCACCACGCCTCGCTGCTGCCCTGGGGGGACGACCGGGTCACCTGCCTCGACGCGCCCCGCACGCACGGGGAGGCGGTCCGCACGCTGGAGCGGGCGCTCGCCGACCGGGACCCCCACGGCCCCGCCCTGGTCTGCGTCACCGGCGCGTCCAACGTGACGGGCGAGCTGTGGCCCGTCCGGGAGCTCGCCGCCGCCGCGCACGCGCACGGCGCGCGGATCGTGCTGGACGCCGCGCAGCTCGCCCCGCACCACCCCGTCTCCGTGCGGGACCTGGACGTCGACTGGGTGGCGTTCTCCGGGCACAAGCTGTACGCGCCGTTCGGGTCCGGCGTCCTCGCCGGTCGGGCCGACTGGCTGAGCGAGGCCGAGCCGTACCTGGCGGGCGGCGGCGCGTCCCGCAAGGTCGCGCGGCGCGCCGACGGCGGCGTGGACGTCGAGTGGCACACCACCGCCGCCCGCCACGAGGCCGGCTCGCCCAACGTCATCGGCGCGTACGCCGTCGCCTCCGCCTGCAAGGCGCTCACCGAGACCGGGTTCGACACGCTGGTGGCCCGCGAGCGGTACCTGATCGCCAAGGTCCGCGAGGGGCTCGCCGAGGTGCCGGAGGTGAAGGTGCTGTCGCTGTTCGGCGCCGACGCGCCGCGCGTCGGCGTCCTCTCCTTCGTCGTCCGCGGCTGGAACAGCTCGCACTTCGCGGCGGCCCTGTCCGCCGAGTACGGCATCGGCGTCCGCGACGGGCTGTTCTGCGCCCACCCGCTGGTGCGCACCCTGCTCGGCAGCGACCCCGAGGACGTCGGGGAGTGCGGCGCGCCGGACGGCGGGAGCACCACCCTCAACGCGATCCGGGTCAGCTTCGGGGCGGGGACGCCGGACGAGCACGTCGACCGGTTCGTTCGGGCCGTGAAGGAGCTCGTCCGGGACGGGGCGAAGTGGAACTACCGTACGGAGGACGGGCGTTGTGTGCCCGACCGCGGCTGACCAGGCGTGTGCCGACCAGGACCGTGCGCAGGGCCCGCTCGGCGGCGTCCGCGAGGAGCCCCGCGGCGTGCTCCAGGGCGTGTGACAGCGGTACGGGACCGGGGGCGATCGACTCGTAGGCGTCCAGCCCCGCGTCCCCCGCCCCGGGCCCCAGGGTCCCCGCCAGCGCGAGGACCGGGACGCCGGCCTCGCGGGCCCGGCGCGCCACCTCGCCGGGGATCTTGCCGCGCACGGTCTGCTCGTCCAGCGCGCCCTCACCCGTGATGACCAGGTCGGCGCCCGCGAACCGTTCGGTCAGGTCCAGCCCGTCGAGCAGCACCTCGAAGCGCGGCAGCAGGCGGGCCCCGAGCGCCGCGAGCCCGGCGCCCAGGCCGCCGGAGGCGCCGGTGCCCGGTGCCGCGCGCAGGTCGGCGCCCGGGGCGAACGCCGCCGTCAGCGCGGCCGCCCAGTGCTCCAGGGCCGCCGACAGCTCCTCCACCTGCGCGGGTGTCGCGCCTTTCTGCGGCCCGAAGACGCGGGCCACGCCGCGCTCGCCGCACAGCACGTTGTAGGGGTTGCACGCCACCAGCAGCTCGGTCTCCGCGAGGCGCGGGTCCAGCCCCCGCGGGTCGACCACCGCAAGCCGTGACAGCGCCGCGCCCCCGCGGGGGAGTTCGCGGCCGTCGGCGTCCAGGAGGCGGACCCCCAGCGCCTGGAGCGCGCCGGCGCCCCCGTCGGACGTACCGGAGTCGCCGCAGCCGACCAGGATGCGGCGGGCGCCGGAGTCCAGGGCGGCGCGGAGCAGTTCGCCCACGCCGTACGTGGTCGTGGCGCCCGGGTCGCGGCGGTCCTGCTCCACCAGCGCGAGCCCCGCGACGGCGGCCATCTCCACCACCGCCGAGCCGTCGCCCAGCAGCGCGAAGTGGCTGTCGACGGGGTCGCCCAGCGGGCCGGTCGCCGTGCACGGCACGAGGCGCCCGCCCGTCGCGGCCGCCAGCGCCTCCGCCGTGCCCTCGCCGCCGTCGACCAGCGGGACCAGGTCCAGCTCCGCGGTCGGCAGCACCCGCAGCACCCCCTCGGCGATGGACTCCGCGGCCTCCCGCGCGGACAGCGATTCCTTGAAGCCGCTCGGTGCGACGGCGATGCGGTAGGAAGGGTTCACGGCTGGGCCTCCAGGAGGACGGGCACGCCGAGCAGCGGCCAGACGGTCAGGGCGAACAGCAGGACCACACCCGCGGTGAGCGGCGCCAGCACCGCCGACAGCCGCAGCAGGTCGCGGGGCGTGTAGGTGGGCACGCCCGCCGGGACGTCGGCGAAGAGCGCCACCGGCTTGGCGGACGCCGGCAGCGTGTGGCAGAACCCGGCCGCGGCGGTGGAAGCCAGCGCGGCGGTGACCGGGTTGACCCCGGCGGCCGCCGCGGCCGCCACCACCAGCGGCACGAGCACCGAGGAGCGGGCCGAGCGGGACTGCAGGGCGAGATGGGCGACGGTGCTGACCAGCACGACGACGGTGAGGAACAGCCACGGCGGCCCGTCCGCCGGCAGCCCCGCCACCAGCCACGCCGCCGCGCCCGAGTCCGCCAGCGCCACGCCCATCGCCATCGTCGCCGCCATGAACAGCAGCAGCGGCCACGGCACCGTCCGCAGCGCCTCCTTGAGCCGTACGGTGCCGAGCGCCGGCGACGCGGCCACCACCGCGCCGATCAGCGCGACCACCGCGGGCGGGACCCGGTGCAGCGGCTCGCTGCACCACAGGACCACCACCGTCGCCAGCAGCAGCGCGCAGCGCGCCTCGGCGGTGGTCAGCGGACCTGTGACGGGGGTGGGGGAGTGCTCCTCGATCGCGGCGGGGGTGAGGTCCACCGGAGCGCGCCGGTCGGCGCGCGAGGTCGTGGTCAGCAGCACCGCCTCGGCCGCCAGGTGGGACGAGACGACGGCCAGCGGCAGGCCCAGCAGCAGCCACTCCACGAATCCGAGCCGCCGGCCCGCCTGCTCCCACAGGACGCTGACGGTGATGAGGTGGGCGCCCGCGCCGATCAGCGTGGCGACCGCGGACAGCAGCACCACGGTCGGGAAGAGCAGCGCCAGCATCACCACCAGCCGCCGCCGGTCCTCCAGCACCTTGGCCAGCGCCAGGAAGACCGGCAGCGCGAGGGCCGCCCGCCCCGACGTGGCCGGGACGGCGAACGACGTCACCACCAGCGCGGCGGTGGCGAGGTGGACCAGCTGGCGCACCGTGCGGGCACCGCCGACCAGGAACGCCGCCGCCCGCCCCGCGAGCCCCGTCCGGGTGACCGCGGCCGCCAGGACGAACGCACAGATCAGCAGCCAGACCGTCTCGTCGCCCAGGGTGGCGAAGAGAGCCTCACTGCTGATCACCCCGGTCGCGGTGAGGGCCAGTCCGGCACCCAGCGCGATGTACGTGTCGTCGACGGACGTCGCGGTCCAGGCGACGGTGGCGAGGACGAACACGGCGAGGGTGAGGCGGGCATCGGCGCCGAGACCGGGAAAGAGCGAGGGCATGGCCAGCAGCGCGCACACCCCGAGCGCACCGCCGAGCCCTGTCGACCGGCCGGGGGAGAGGGTCACGGCTCCAGTCTCGGACCGGGCCGTGAGCCCTCGATGAGCGCTTTGTGAAGGAAAACTCATCTATGGCATGCGATACCCCATACCGCGCACCGTCTCCAGCCGCTGCGCGCCCAGCTTCTTGCGCAGGTTCCGTACGTACACGTCCACGATGTTCGAGCCGGGATCGAAGTCGTACCCCCACACGTGCGACAGGATCTGCTCCCGCGACAGCACCTGCCCCGGGTGGCGCAGGAACAGTTCCAGCAGCACGAACTCACGGGCCGTCAGGTCCACGGTGCGCTCCTGCGAACGCGCCCGGCGTGTGCGCAGGTCGAGGCTGAGGTCGCCGCTGCGCAGCACCGTCACCTCCGGCGCGCGGGCGGCGGTGCGCAGCCGCAGCCGTACCCGGGCCAGCAGCTCCTCGAAGCGGAACGGCTTGGTCATCCAGTCGTCGGCGCCGCCCTCCAGGCCGGCGACCGTGTCCCCGACCGAGTCCCGCGCCGTCAGCACGATGACGGGCAGCGTCACCCGCGCCTCACGCAGCTCGCGCAGGACGGTGAAGCCGTCCCGGCCGGGTAGTCCGATGTCCAGCACCATCAGGTCGAAACCGCCGGTGACGCCGTAGTCGAGGGCGGTGTCGCCGTCGGCGGCCACCGTGGTGGTGAAGCCGTTGGCGCGCAGCCCCTTCTCGACGAAGGCGGCGATCCGCTCCTCGTCCTCGGCGATCAGAATCCGGTTCACCGCTCGTCGCCCTCCTCCAGTACGAGTACGAAAGTGGCCCCGCCGCCCTCGGTGCGGCGCAGCTCGACGCGGCCGCGGTGGCCCTCGGCGATGGCCTTCACGATGGACAGCCCGAGCCCGGCCCCGCCGCCGGACCGGGTGCCGCGCCGGGCCGTGCCTCGCCGGAACCGTTCGAAGATCACGGTGGCGTCCTCGACCTGCACACCCGGCCCGGTGTCCGCGACGTACAGCTCGATCCGGTCGTCGAGGTCGCGCGAGCCGATCCCTATCCGCTGGCCGGGCACGGTGTGCTGGACGGCGTTCTGCGCGAGCTGCACCATCGCCTGGGTGATGCGCTGCGCGTCCAGCTCGGCCTCGCGGTCGGCGACGCCGTCGAGGACCCACGCGCGCTCGCCGAGCGCCCGGGCCTTCACGAACACGTCGGCGGTCAGCTCCCCGAGCTGGACCGGCTCGGGCCGGACGAAGTCGGGGCGTTCGGCCTTCGCCAGCAGCAGCAGGTCCTCGACGATCCGGCTCATCCGGTCCAGCTCGTCGGTGACCAGGCGGATCGTCTCCCGCTGCTCGGCGGGGTCGTCGCCCATCAGCTCCAGGTGCCCCCGCACGATGGTGATGGGGGTGCGCAGTTCGTGTCCGGCGTCGTCGACGAACTGCCGCTGCGCGGCGAACGCCCGCTCCAGGCGGTCCAGCATGGCGTTGAACGTCTCCGCGAGCAGGGCGATGTCGTCGCGGCCCCGCACGGGGATGCGGCGGGTCAGGTCCTGCTCCGTGAGCTGCGCGGCCGCCCGGCGGACCAGTCGTACGGGGGCGAGGATCCGGCCCGCGACCGCCCAGCCGATGCCGGTCGTCATCAGCAGCGCGACGCCCGAGATGGCGAGCTGGGTGCGGAACGCCTCGGCGGCGATGGCCTGCTCGTGCCCGGCGTGGAACGCGACGACGAAAGCACCCGGCGCCGCTTCGCCCGCCGGGTCGATGGGCACCTTGGCCCAGCGGACCTGGCCCTGCGGGCGCTCCATCGTGCCGGAGGACGCGCCGGCGGCGAAGATCCGGGCGAGCGCCTCCCGGTCGCGGTGGAGCGCGCTCGCCTCCGCGATGTCGCGCGGCTGGCGCAGCACGTCCGGCCTGCCGTCCGCGCCCGCGGTCAGGCCCAGCAGCTCCTCGTCGGGATCGGAGTACTGGCGCTGCAGGAACACCTGGAGCAGGCGGCGCGGTTCGGTGAACGGGGCGCCGGTCCGCGGGTCCACGCCCTGGTCGACGAAGTTGGCGAACTCCCGCGTCTCCTGCGTCAGCAGCTGGCTGATCCGGTGGTCCACGTCCCGCAGCAGGATCGACCGGGTGGTCATGGCGACGGCGGCGAGCGCCACGGCCATCACGAGCAGCAGCCAGAGCAGGATCCGTACGCGGGCGGAGATGCGGCGGTCAGTTCTCGTCAACGGCGTCGTCACCGAAGTCGTCATCGTCGTCGTCCCCGCCGGCGGCGGGCGGTCCGGGCACGACCGCGTCGGTCGGCGTCCCGGCGGGCCCGGCACCGGGCCCCGGCCCCGGGGCGGCCGGTCCGCCGGGACGCGGGCCGGCCGGGGCGGGACCGGGCGGGTGCACGGCGGCGGGCGGCACCGCGGACGGTGAGGAGCTGCCGGGCACCGGGGTCCCGGGGGCCGTGCTCCCCGGCGAGGTCGCCGCGGGGGACGCACTGCCGCCGCCGGCATCCGTGCCCGGGCTCCCGCTCGAGCCGCCCGGCCGGGGCGTGGCGCCCAGCTCCACCTCGGGCGGCACCTTGGGCGCCTCGGGCGTCTCGGTCAGCAGGTAACTCGTCGCCGCGATGCCGAGCGGGATGGCGACGACCGCGGCGAGCGTCGCCATGCGAAGGGTGAAGGCCATGGCCCCATCCTGGGTGCCGGCCGGCCCGCCCCGAATGAGGACAGGATGAAGGCTTCTTCATGAACCGCTGCACGAACCGGCGGGCCCGGACCCCCCGTCGGAGCCCTACGCGTCGAGGCCGATGGCGAAGGCCGCCTCGAGGTCGTGCTGGGAGTACGTGCGGAACGCGACGTGCGTGTCGGTCGCCTCCACGCCCGGGATCTTGCTGATCCGGCCGGGGATGACGTCCGCCAGGTCGTCGTGCTTGGCCACCCGCACCATGGCGATCAGGTCGTAGGTCCCGGTGACGGAGAAGACCTCGCTCACGCTGTCGAGCGCGGCGATGGACTCCGCGATCTCCGGGATGCGGTCCACGCTGGTCTTGATGAGCACGATCGCGGTGATCACGGCTGTCCTTCTCCCTCGGGGCCCGCTGTTCGGGCCTTCACTCTAGCCCCCCGTCCGAACCGTACCCAGGCGTAGACGAAGCCCAGGGCGAAGCCCACCAGGTGCGCGAGGTACGCCACCCCCGGACCGCTGCCGGCGCCCCGGGCCGCCAGCCACTGCAGCACGAACCAGAAGATCAGCACGATCCAGGCCGGGAACCGCAGCGGCAGGAAGAACAGGAACGGGTAGAGGCTGGTCACCCGCGCCTGCGGGAAGAGGTACAGGAAGGCGCCGAGCACCCCCGAGATCGCCCCCGACCCCCCGACGAGCGTCTGGTCCGACTGCGCGTGCGCGGCGGCGTACCCGACCAGGGCCAGGTAGCCGCAGCCGGTGTAGAAGAGGCCGAACCCGAGGTGCCCGAGCCGCTCCTCCGCCATCGCGCCGAAGACGTACAGGAAGAGCATGTTGCCCAGCAGGTGCAGCCAACTGCCGTGGACGAACAGGGCCGTCAGCGGGGACGGCAGCGCGTCCGGGGCGCCCGTCAGCAGCTCCGCGGGGATCACGCCCCACCGCCGGAAGTAGGCGGTCTGCGCCGCGAGCAGCGCGTCGCCCGTGCCGTGCCCCCGGTTCAGGCCGGACACCGGACTGATCAGGAAGACCAGACAACACGCTCCGATCACGCCGTACGTCACCACAGGTCCGCGCAGTACCGGTCCCCGACGATCGATCATGGACAGATCATGACGTAAAGGGAGGGAGCCGGACAGGGTGCCTCGCCGCGCCACAGGGGTACCCGTGAGGCCGTAGGGTTACGGGCAGTACATCCGCAGTTCGACGGCGCACCGCGGTTCACCCGGCACGACGGACCAGGAAAGAGGACGGCACGATGACGACGGTTCCCCTGCCGACCGCGACGACCCGCTGGCGCTGCACGCTCTGCGGCAATCTGACGCGCTTCGACGTGACCCGGTCGTCGAAGGTCGTCGAGTACGTCCACCTGGACCTCGCCGGTGAGCCGAAGGTCGAGGAGCGCGAGGTGGTCAGTGAGACCATCGAGTCGGTCCGCTGCCGCTGGTGCAACGCCGTGGACCGGATCGAGCTGGTGGACAGGCCGGGCGCCGGCTCCTGAGGGGCGGCCCCGGCAGGCATGTACGACGGGTAGTGGGGTGACGATCGTGGAGCAGCCCGCCAGCGGCGCCGAACCGGCCGGCGCGGCCGGTGACGCCGCCGAGGCGCTCGACCGCCCCATGCCCGAAGGAGTGCGGCGCCGGGTCGTCGCCCTGGTGGCGGACGCCTTCGGCGGCCTGACCGTCGCGGAACTCCCCGCCCCTTTGCGGCAGTACGCCCGCTTCACCCCGTCGCGCCGGGCCAAGTTCGCGGGCAACGCCATGGCCGCCGCCCTCGAGGGCGACCCGGTCTTCCGGCAGCGCATCGGGGAGCGGTTCAAGGAGGCCCAGCCCGAGCTGGCCGGGGCCGTGGAGGCCGGGTCCCCGCCGGCAGCCGCCGACCCCGTGGACGTCGCCGCGGCCGCCTACGTGCTGCGCCCGGCCGGCTGGGCCAAGCTGGTCGCCGCGGCCGGCGAGGAGGCCCTGCGCGCGGACGCCGAGCGCGCCGACGAGGAAGGCCGGCGGGAGCTGGAGCGGCTGCGCGGCGAGCTCGCCGAGGCCCGCGCCCAGACCCGGGCCGAGACCGAGCGGCTGCGCGGGGAGCTGGACGCGGCCCGCAAGGAAGCCGAATCGCTTCAGCGCAAGCTGCGCAGTGCGCAGAGCGACGTCAAGCGCGGCGAGGCGGCGCTGCGCCGCACCCAGGCCGAGATCGACGGCATCCGGGCCGAGGCGGCCGCCCAGGTCTCCGCCGCCGAGAGCGAGACGCGCCGGCTCAAGGCGCGGCTCGGCGAGACCGAGGCCGCCCTGGAGGCCAGCCGCCGGGCCGCCCGGGAGGGGCGCTCGGTGGAGGACATGCGTCTGCGGCTGCTCCTGGACACCGTCCTGGAGTCGGCGCAGGGGCTGCGCCGCGAACTGGCGCTGCCCCCCGTCTCCGTCCACCCGGCGGACACCGTCGACGCCGTCGAACCGGGCCGGATGTCGCCGAAGGACATCGCGGCGCGCGCCCTGTCGGAGACGGACCCCGCGCTGCTCGACCAGTTGCTCGCGCTGCCGCAGGCGCACCTGGTCGTGGACGGCTACAACGTCACCAAGACCGGCTATCCGACCATGCCGCTGGAGAAGCAGCGGCTGCGGCTCCTGGGCGGGCTGTCGGGGCTGGCCGCCCGCACGGGCGCGGAGGTGACGTGCGTCTTCGACGGCGCCGAGCTGGCCGCCCCGGTGCTGCTGGCGCCGCCGCGCGGGGTGCGGGTGCTGTTCTCCAAGCCCGGCGTGACCGCGGACGAGCTCATCCGCCAGCTCGTCCGGGCCGAGCCGCCGGGCCGGCCGGTGGTCGTGGTCTCCACCGACCGCGAGGTCGCCGACGGCGTGGCCAAGTCCGGCGCGCGGCCGGTCGCGTCCGCCTTGTTGCTGAAGCGGCTTTCGCGGCTCTCGTAACCCCTGGGACTTTTGCCCGGTTTGGTCGCACCGCCGTCGAACCCAACGTCAACTCCTCATGACGCAGCGTGGGATGCGTGTAAAGAATGTGGCTCCCGAGCGAGATTTTGCACATGAGGATTTGAACTGATCACAACATGGTCACTAGGGTCTGCTCGAACCTTCGCGCAGTTGATCGTTCATCCGGAGCGACAGCGAAGGAACCGCCCCACCGTCACAACGGAGCACATTCCGGACGGCCGGGCGGCTCTCGAAGGAGAAGGAGCTCGCCTCCGTGGCGTCCCACCGTCGTCCCAAGCCGCCGAGCCGCGCCCGCGTGACCGTGCTCACCGCGACCGCCGCCGCTGCCGTCGCCCTGTCCTCCCAGACCGCTCAGGCAGACCCCAAGCCGAGCAAGAGCGAGGTCAAGGCCAAGGTCGACAAGCTCCACCACGAGGCCGAGGAGGCCACGGAGCAGTACAACCTGGCCGAGGAGCAGCGCGAGAAGCTCCAGAAGGAGATCGGCGCCCTCCAGGACAAGGTCGCCCGCGGCCAGGAGGAGCTCAACACCCTCCGGGACAGCATCGGTTCGGTCGCCAGCGCCCAGTACCGCTCCGGCGGCATGGACCCGTCCCTCCAGCTCTTCCTCTCCTCCGACCCGGACAGCTACCTCGACAAGGCGTCCGTGGTCGACCAGTTGAGCACCAAGCAGGCCGAGGTCCTGGAGACCATCCAGAGCAAGCAGCGCACCCTCGCCCAGGAGCGCGCCGAGGCCACCGCGAAACTCGCCGACCTCGAGGACGTCCGCAAGACGCTGGGCGAGAAGAAGAAGGCCTTCCAGGGCAAGCTCGCCGAGGCGCAGAAGCTCCTCAACACGCTCACCGCGGAAGAGCGCGCCAAGATGCAGGAGGAGGAGCAGCGGGCCAGCCGCGCCGCTGGCGACCGCGTCGACCTCGGCAACGAGGTCCCCGCCTCCCAGCGCGGCGCCGCCGCTCTCGCCGCCGCCGACACCCAGGTCGGCAAGCCGTACGTCTCCGGCGCCGAGGGCCCCAACTCCTACGACTGCTCGGGTCTGACGCAGTGGGCCTACCGCCAGGCCGGCGTGAGCCTCACCCGCACCACCTACACCCAGCAGAACGACGGCGTGAAGATCGGCCGC
Organism: Streptomyces sp. NPDC051310; assembly: GCF_044455245.1. Classification (NCBI taxonomy): domain Bacteria; kingdom Bacillati; phylum Actinomycetota; class Actinomycetes; order Kitasatosporales; family Streptomycetaceae; genus Streptomyces; species Streptomyces sp. NPDC051310. The sequence goes on along the minus strand of NZ_JBITEO010000007.1, from coordinate 272,809 downwards.
AGCCAGCTCAAGCCCGGCGACCTCGTCTTCTTCAACGGCCTGTCCCACGTGGGCCTGTACGCGGGCAACAACACGGTCCTGCACGCCCCGAAGCCGGGGGCGTACGTCCGGTACGAGTCGATGGACTGGCTGGGCACGTTCCAGTTCGGCGTCCGCATCTGACGCGCCCGCCACACTCCCCTGTTCGGGGGAATCGCAACACTCCGCGTTGACGCTCCGCCCCGCCGGTGACCTTGTGGTCTCCGGCGGGGCGGCGCTGTTCGAGGGCGTTTCGAGCCCCGCGGGGCCTTTGGCCCGTGCGTAGCCGTCCGGCTACTGTCTGGCGCGCACCGCAACACCACTGTGAACCACTGCGGCCTGCGTCCACCTGCGTACAGCTGAAGGGAGCGCGGTTCGTGGCGTCCCATCGCCGGTCCTCGCCGTCGGGCCTCTCCGATCTCACCCGGAGTGCGACGGTCACCGTCCTGTCCGCCGCCGCGGTCACCGCCGCGGCCCTGGGCGCGGCCCCCGCGGGCGCCGCCCCCGGCGCCCCCGCCGAGCCCGGCCGGAGCGAGACCGCCCGGGCCGAGGTCGACCGGCTCTACGCGGAGGCGGAGAAGGCCACCGAGCGCTACAACGAGGCCGACGAGCGGACCGACGCCCTGCGCGAGCAGGTGGACCGGACGCAGGACAGCGTGGCGCGCGGCCAGGAGCGCATCAACCGCATGCGCGGCGCGCTCGGCACCGTGGCGGGCGCGCAGTACCGCTCCGGCGGCATGGACCCGGCCCTCGCGCTGCTGCTGTCCGCCGACCCCGACACGTACCTCGACAGGGCCGCCACCCTGCACCGGGTCAGCGAGCGCCAGGCCGGCGCCCTCGTGGAACTGCGGCGCGCCCAGCGGCTGCTGGGCCAGCAGCGGGCCGAGGCCGGCCGGCAGCTCGCCGAACTGGAGCGCAGCCGGGCCGTCGTGGCACGCCACAAGCGGATCGTCGAGCGCAAGCTCGCCGAGGCCCGCGCGCTGCTGAACGCCCTGCCCGCCGAGGAGCGCGAGGACTTCGATCGCGCCTCGCGCTCCGGGCGCGACAGCCTGCCCCCGCTGCTCGGCGAGGCCGCATCATCCGAGCGGGCGGCCGCCGCCGTCCGCGCGGCCCGCTCGGCCGTCGGGCGCCCCTACGTCTGGGGCGCCAACGGCCCGGACGGCTTCGACTGCTCGGGCCTGATGCAGTGGTCCTACGCCCAGGCGGGCGTCAGCCTGCCGCGCACCTCGCAGGCCCAGCGCAACGCGGGCCGGCACGTACCGCTGTCCGAGGCGCGCCCCGGGGACCTGGTGACGTACCGCTCCGACGCCAGCCACGTGGGGATGTACATGGGCAACGGCCAGGTCGTCCACGCGCCCTACCCCGGTGCGCCCGTGCGGTACGACCCCGTCGGCATGATGCCCGTCTCGGCGGTCACGCGGGTCTGAGTTCAGGCCGTACGATCGGGAGAATGGCGGTCCGGAGGCGTGCGGTGGCGGTGGCGCTCGGCCTGCTGCTGTTCGCCGGCCCGGGAGCGGCCGGCTGCGCGGTCCGGGAGGACGCGGCGCCCGGCGGCGCGCTGCGGGCAGCGGTGGACCGGCGGGCCGCCGAGCTGCGGGACCGCGACCTCGCCGGGGTACCGCTGGGCTCCTGGTCGTACCGGATCACCCAGGTGCGGCGGGACGGCGGGCGGGCCACCGTCCGCGCCGAACTCGGCTACCGCGTGGCCGGCTACGACAGCGGCCCGGTCACCGGTGAGCGAACCCTGGAGCTCGCCGAGCGCGACGGCCACTGGCACGTGACGTCCGACCGTCCCGCGCCGGGCGCCCCCCAGCAGCTGTGGGACCAGGGTGAGGTGGACGCCGTCCGCGGCGCCCGGAGCCTGGTGCTGGGGGCCGGGCAGGACCCGGCGCGGCTGCGGGCCGTCGCCGCGGCCGCGGACCGTGCGGTGCCCGCCGTGTCGGACGCCTGGCCGGAGCGGTGGGCGCGGCGCGTGGTGGTGGTCGTGCCGCCGTCGCTGGAGGCGATGGGCGCGCTGCTGGGGGCTCCGGCGGCGGGGTACCGGGGCGTCGCGGCCGTCACGACCGGCGAGACCGGGGGCGGGCCGGACGCGCCCGCGGACCGCGTGATCGTCAACCCCGAGGCGTATCCGGTGCTGGGCGAGTTCGGCCAGGACATGGTCCTCACCCACGAGACGACGCACGTGGCGACCCGGGCGCACACCTCGGCGGCGACCCCGATGTGGCTTTCGGAGGGCTTCGCCGACTGGGTGGCCTACCGGGGGTCGGGCCGCACCCCGGCGCAGGCGGCGCCCGAGCTGCGCGAGGCGGTCCGGGCGGGCGGCCCGCCGGCGGGGCTGCCGTCCGACGAGGACTTCGCGTTCTCCGGCGACCCGGCCGCGCTCGCCCGCGCGTACGAGGGCGGCTGGCTGGCCTGCGCGCTGATCGCCGACCGCTGGGGCGAGGCGGAGCTGCGGGCCTTCTACCGGGCGGTGGGTGCGCACGGCACGCGCGACGGCGCGGTGGAGAAGGCCCTGCACGACGTCCTCGGCACCACCCCGGACGCCTTCACGGCCCAGTGGCGCGGCTACCTCCGAGGCCGGCTGGGCTGACCCGCCCCGCGGCGCCGGGCGGGTCAGGAGGTGAGGACCCGGTCGCGGGTGCTCTGCGCCGGGACCCCCGCGGTCTCCCGCTCCCGCAGGCGCGGCTCGGTCACCGTCTGGCGCCACAGCACCCGGCAGGCGGTCAGGGTGGCCGCGACCAGCAGCCCGTTGCGCACCAGCAGCAGGAGCAGGCCCAGCGGGTCGCTGTCCGCCACGTGCGAGAACCAGATCGGGAACTCCAGCAGCGTCACGCCCGTCGCCGCCAGCACCAGCCGCACCGCCCCGCGCATCCGGCTCATGGGGTGGACGAGGCACACCGCCGCCAGGCCGACCAGCCAGAGCATGTACTGGGGGCTGATCACCCGGCTCGTGGTGGTGAACAGCAGCACCGCCACGAACGCCGCGTCGGGCAGCGTCGTCCTGCCGAAGGCCCGCGCCCGCACCCGCCACACCAGCAGCCAGCCGAACGCCCCCAGCGTCAGCGCCATGGCAGCGGTCGACACCACCGGGACGTACGGCCCCAGGAACTCCACCGAGCCGTAGTTGAGCGTCGCCCGCCCCTGCCAGCCGAAGTGCCGGGCCACGTGGAAGACCAGCGCGCCCAGGGACTCGATCTCCGTGCCGCGGTCCCGCTGGAAGGTCAGGAACGCCAGCGCGCCGGGCATCGCCGCCATGCAGAGCAGCAGCACCCCGGCGCCCGTGACCCCCGCGGTGGTCCACGACCGCAGGGTGGCCCGGCCGCGCGGGGTGCCCGCGAGCAGCAGGACCGGCCAGACCTTCAGCATCGCGCCGAAACCGGCCAGCGCGCCGAGGATCCGCGGGTGGCGGACCCCGGCGAGCAGCGCGGCGACGGCGACGGCGGTGACCATCAGGTCGTAGCGGGCGTACGCGGTGGGCCCGAGCAGCGGGACGCCCGCCACCCACACCCAGGCGCCCGACATGCACTTGCCGGGGCGGCGCCCCGCGTACACGAGCAGGCCGAAGGCGGCCGCGTCGCACGCGAAGGCGAGGAGGAAGAAGGCGGGGCCGTAGTCGAGGAAGGGCAGCAGGCCGGGCGCGAGTATGGCCAGCGCCGCGGCCGGCGGGTACTGCCACGTCACGTCGTCCAGCGGGTACGTACCGGCACGGAGCACCTCGTACCAGCCGCGGTATATCTGGTCGATGTCCGTGGTGACGTTCGGACCCGGCAGCACGAGCACCCTGAAGACCAGCAGCAGCAGGAGGGCTCTGGTCAGGAGCCATATGGGGATGGGGCCCTTCATACCTACCTCTGCCTCTTGCCTCTGTGTCGTCCGGTGGGGGGCGGGACTGCGCGTGAGCGGTGGAGCGGGGCCGTTCGGTACTGTCGGCAGCGATGCACAAGACCTTGATCGTAACCAACGACTTTCCGCCCAGACCCGGTGGAATTCAGGCGTTTCTGCACAACATGGCGCTCAGGCTCGATCCCGAACGTCTCGTCGTGTACGCCTCGACGTGGAAAAGGGGCCGTGAGGGCGCCGAGGCGACCGCCCGGTTCGACGCGGAACAGCCGTTCAAGGTTGTCCGGGACCGGACGACGATGCTGTTGCCCACACCGCGCGTGACCGCGCGGGCGGTCGGGCTGCTGCGGGAGCACGACTGCGCGTCGGTGTGGTTCGGGGCGGCCGCGCCGCTCGGGCTGATGGCCCCCGCGCTGCGGAAGGCCGGCGCCCGGCGGATCGTCGCCACCACGCACGGCCACGAGGCGGGGTGGGCGCAGCTGCCGGGCTCGCGGCAGCTGCTGCGGCGCATCGGCGAGGGCACGGACACGATCACCTACCTCGGCGAGTACACCCGCTCGCGCATCGCGGCGGCGCTGACACCGGAGGCGGCCGGGCGCATGGTGCAGCTGCCGCCGGGCGTCGACGAGAAGACGTTCCACCCCGGGTCCGGGGGTGACGCGGTCCGTGAGCGGCTGGGCCTGGCGGACCGGCCGGTCGTCGTCTGCGTCTCGCGCCTGGTCCCGCGCAAGGGCCAGGACACCCTCATCCGGGCCATGCCCGCGATCCTGGCGCAGGTGCCCGACGCGGTCCTGCTGATCGTCGGCGGCGGGCCCTACGAGCCGGACCTGCGCCGGCTGGCCGCGCAGACCGGCGTGGCCGGATCGGTCCGCTTCACCGGCGCGGTGCCCTGGGAGGAGCTCCCCGCCCACTACGGCGCCGGCGACGTCTTCGCGATGCCCTGCCGGACCCGTCGGGGCGGCCTGGACGTCGAAGGCCTCGGGATCGTCTACCTGGAGGCCTCCGCCACGGGGCTGCCCGTCGTCGCCGGCGACTCCGGCGGCGCGCCGGACGCCGTCCTGGACGGCGAGACGGGCTGGGTCGTGCGCGGCGGCTCCCCGGCCGACTGCGCCGACCGCATCGTCACGCTCCTGCGGGACCCCGAGCTCCGCCGCCGCATGGGGGAGCGGGGCCGCGCCTGGGTCGAGGAGCGGTGGCGCTGGGACCTGCTGGCGACACGGCTCCAGGCCCTGCTCTGACGGCGGGCCCCCGGCGGAGGCCCGCCCGCTCGGGGCGCGGCGGAATTGTGGCGCGCGGCCCCTGGGCGGAAGCGCGGAATCCGCCCATGCTCCGCCCATGACACCAAAACTGACGCGCCGTCACCTCCTGGGGCTCGGCGCACTCCAGACCGCCGCCGCCCTCGGCCTCACCCGGATCGGCAGGGCCACCGCCGCCGGGGCGGCCCGCTCCGACCACAGCCCCGCCCTCGTCATCGGCTCCGGTTACGGCGGGGCCGTCGCCGCGCTCCGGCTCGGCGAGGCCGGCATCCGCACGACCGTCCTCGAAATGGGCGCCCTCTGGAAGACCCCGGGCTCCGACGGCCGCGTCTTCTGCTCCACCGGCGCGCCCGACCACCGCTCCATGTGGTTCCGCACCCGCACCGAGGCGCCGCTCGCCACCTTCCTGTGGCTGGACGTCGTCAACAAGGACATCGGCCTGTACCCCGGCGTCCTCGACCGGGTGCGGTTCACCGACATGTCCGTGTACGTCGGGCGGGGCGTGGGCGGCGGTTCCCTCGTCAACGGCGGCATGGCCGTCACCCCGCACCGCGGGTACTTCACCGAGGTGCTCCCCGGCGTCGACGCCGCCGAGATGTACGGCACCTACTTCCCCCGCGCCCGCGCCATGCTGGGCGTCAACACCATCGACCCGGCCTGGTTCGAGACCACCGAGTGGTACCGGTACAGCCGCGTCTCGCGGAAGCACGCGGCCAACACCGGTCTGCGGACCACGTTCGTGCCGAACGTGTACGACTTCGCGTACATGCGGCGGGAAGCGGAGGGCAGCGCCGCCAGGTCCGCGCTCGGCGGCGAGGTCATCTACGGCAACAACCACGGCAAGCGCAGCCTCGACCGCACCTACCTCGCCGCCGCCCTCGGCACCGGCAACGTCACCATCGAGACGCTCCACCGGGCCAGGGCCGTACGGCGGGAGCCCGACGGCCGGTACGTCGTCACCGCCGACCGCATCGACCTCGGCGGGAAGGTGGTCGCCACCCGGGAGTTCGGCTGCGACCGGCTCTTCCTGGGCGCCGGCAGCCTCGGCACCACCGAGCTGCTGCTGCGGGCCCGCGAGACCGGCGCCCTGCCCGGGCTGAGCCCTCACATCGGCACGGGCTGGGGCCCCAACGGCAACGTCATGACGGGGCGCGCCAACCACCTGTGGGACACCGTCGGGGCCCACCAGTCCACCATGCCCGTGCTGGGCATCGACGACCGCGACAACCCGGACAACCCCGTCTTCGCGGAGATCGCCCCGCTGCCGACCGGGCTGGAGCACTGGGTGAGCCTCTATCTGGCGATCACCAGGAACCCGGAGCGCGGGAGCTTCACGTACGACCCGGTCACGGACGCGGCGCAGCTGCACTGGAGCAGGGCGCAGAGCCAGGTCTCCACCGCCTCCGCCAAGAAGCTCTTCGACCGCCTCAACGCCCGCAACGCCACCGTCTACCGGTACGACCTCTTCGGGGGCAACAGGCCCTTCGCCGACGACTTCACCTACCACCCGCTCGGCGGGTGCGTCCTGGGCAGGGCGACCGACGACCACGGGCGGGTCAGAGGGGCTCCCGGCGTCTACGTGACCGACGGAGCCCTCGTACCGGGCTCCATCGGGGTCAATCCGTTCGTGACGATCACGGCCCTGGCCGAGCGGACCATGGACCGTGCCGTCGCGGACGCTCAGGCGCGGTAGATCGCCTCGATCTCGTCCGCGAAGTCCTTGGCCACCACATTGCGCTTCAGCTTCAGCGACGGCGTGATGTGACCGGCCTCCTCCGTGAACTGGGAGCCCAGGATGCGGAACTTCCGCACCGATTCCGCCTTCGAGACCGCCGCGTTGCCGTCGTCCACGGCCCGCTGGACCTCGGCGAGCAGCTCCGGGTCCTCGCGCAGCGCCGCCGCCGTCGCCCCGGCCGGCTTGCCGTGCTCCGCGGCCCAGCGGCCCAGGAACTCCTCGTCGAGAGTGATCAGCGCGCCCACGAACGGCCGCCCGTCACCGACCACCATGCACTCCGCGACCAGCGCGTGCCCGCGGATGCGGTCCTCGATCACCGCGGGGGCGACGTTCTTGCCGCCCGCGGTGACCAGGATCTCCTTCTTCCGGCCCGTGATGGCCAGGTAGCCGTCCTCGTCCAGGGTGCCGATGTCGCCGGTGTGGAACCAGCCGTCGGCCAGCGCGTCGGCGGTCGCCGACTCGTTCTTCCAGTAGCCGGAGAAGACGTGCTCGCCGTGGACCAGCACCTCGCCGTCGTCGGCGATGCGGACCACCGAGCCCGGCAGCGGCTGCCCGACCGTGCCGATCTTGGGCCGGTCGTACGGGTTGAAGGCGGTCGCCGCGCACGTCTCCGTCAGGCCGTAGCCCTCCAGGACGGTGAGGCCGATGCCGCGGTAGAAGTGACCGAGCCGCTCGCCCAGCGGCGCGCCGCCCGAGACGGCCGCCTGGCAGCGCCCGCCCAGGACCGCCCGGAGCTTGCCGTAGACCAGCTTGTCGAAGACGAAGTGCTTCACCTTCAGGCCCAGCGACGGGCCCTCGGAGGTGGAGGTGGCGCGGCTGTACTCGATGGCCGTCTGCGCGGCCTTGTCGAAGATCTTGCCCTTGCCCTCGGCCTGCGCCTTGGCGCGCGCCGCGTTGTACACCTTCTCGAAGACCCGGGGCACGCCCAGGATCAGCGTCGGCTTGAAGGCGGCGAGCTCGTCGGTGAGCTCCTTGATGTCCGGTACGCAGCCGAGGCGGATCGGCGCCAGGACCGAGCCGACCTCGATGAGCCGCCCGAAGACGTGCGCGGCCGGGAGGAAGAGCAGCGCGGAGCACTCGCCGGTGCGGAACAGCGGCTTCAGGCGCTCCACGACGTTGCCGCACTCGGCGAAGAAGTTGCGGTGGGTCAGGACGCAGCCCTTGGGCCGGCCCGTGGTGCCCGAGGTGTAGACGATCGTGGCGATGTCGTCGGCCTTGGCGACCGACATCGCCTCGTCGACGGCCTCGTCGGAGACGCCCGCCCCCGCGGCGGTCAGCTCGTCGACGGCGCCCTCGTCCAGGCGCCAGACGTGCCGGAGCTCCGGCAGGTTCCCCCGCACCGACTCCACCGCCGCCGCGTGCGCCGCGGTCTCCACGATCACCGCGACCGCGCCCGAGTCGCCCAGGATCCACTGCACCTGCTCGGCGGAGCTGGTCTCGTACACCGGCACGGTCACCGCGCCGGCGCTCCAGATCGCGAAGTCGATCTGCACCCACTCGTAGCGGGTGCGGGAGAGCAGGGCGACCCGGTCACCGGGGCGCACGCCGCCGGCGATCAGGCCCTTGGCGGCGGCCCGCACCTGGGCGAGGAACTGGGCGGCGGTGACGTCCGTCCAGGCGCCGGCGACCTTGCGGCCCATCACGGCGACATCTGGGTGCTGAGCGGCATTGCGGCGGATGAGATCCGTCAGGTTGCCGTCCGTGGGGACCTCGTACAGGGCCGGAAGGCTGAACTCGCGCAAAACTGCTGCTCCTCATCGGGCGCCGGCGCCACGGCTCTGTGTGATGCACCGGTTGCGGTCCAAGATCGGGCAGGTGCTCGGTGGGGGTGAGCACGACCGGACTGCCCGGACGTTACCCACCAGTACTCGGTTCCCGATAGGGGCCCTGGCCAGATGTTCCCTGCGTCACACGTGTGTGGCGGTGCTTCGCGCACAGTAGTCCACACAGGTGACGAGGTGAAAGTAACCGCAGGTCCGGCCCCCTTGCGACGGCATAGGGTGGGGTGCCATGCGAGTTCATGTGGTCAGTGACGTGCACGGGAACGCCGAGGACCTGGCGAAGGCCGGGGAGGGCGCCGACGCCCTGATATGCCTCGGTGACCTGGTGCTCTTCCTCGACTACCACGACCACTCCCGCGGCATCTTCCCCGAGCTCTTCGGCGTCCGGAACGCCGACCGCCTCGTCGAGCTGCGCACCGCCCGCCGCTTCGACGAGGCCCGGGAGCTGGGCCGCCGGCTCTGGGCGCAGCTCGACGTCGACCGCGAGAGCGCCATCGAGGCGGCGGTGCGCCGCCAGTACGCCGCCCTGTTCGCCGCCTTCCCGGTGCCGACGTACGCCACGTACGGCAACGTCGACATGCCCGGCCTCTGGCACGAGTACGCCCGCCCCGGGACCACCGTCCTGGACGGTCAGCGCGTCGAGATCGGCGGCCGCGTCTTCGGCTTCGTCGGCGGCGGACTGCGCACCCCCATGCGCACGCCGTACGAGATCTCCGACGAGGAGTACGCGGCGAAGGTCGAGGCGCTCGGCGATGTCGACGTGCTGTGCTCCCACATCCCGCCGGAGGTACCGGAGCTCACCTACGACACGGTGGCGCGGCGCTTCGAGCGCGGCAGCCGGGCCCTGCTCGCCGCGATCCGCCGCACACGGCCGCGCTACGCCCTCTTCGGCCACGTCCACCAGCCGCTCGCGCAGCGCATGCGGGTGGGCCCCACGGAGTGCGTGAACGTCGGCCATTTCGCGTCCACCGGAAGGCCCTGGGCCCTGGAATGGTGAGCCGCGGCCACGCGATAACCTTCCCACCTCAGACTCACCAGAGGAGCCACAGCGATGGCGGAACACACCAGCTCGAGCATTGAGATCGAGGCGGCGCCGGCCGACGTCATGGGCGTGATCGCCGACTTCGCGCGCTACCCCGAGTGGACGGGCGAGGTGAAGGAGGCCGAGGTCCTGTCGACGGACGCGGCGGGACGCGCCGAGAAGGTCCGCCTGGTGCTGGACGCCGGAGCGATCAAGGACGACCACACCCTGTCGTACACCTGGACCGGCGGCCACGAGGTCAGCTGGACCCTGGTGAAGTCCCAGATGCTCCGCGCCCTCGACGGCACGTACCGCCTGGAGCCGCTCGCGGGCGGCAGCCGCACCGAGGTCACCTACCAGCTGACCGTGGACGTCAAGATCCCGATGCTCGGCATGATCAAGCGCAAGGCGGAGAAGGTCATCATCGACCGCGCCCTGGCCGGCCTGAAGAAGCGCGTCGAATCCCCGACCGCGAAGCCCTGACCGCAGCCCGCCGGCCCGGGGCGAAGGCCCCGGAACCGGGGTGACCGGTAGCGTGTCGCAGCATGCGCACCCTCCTCGTCACCGGGCCCGGCGGCGCCGGACGCTCGACCGTCGCCGCCGCCTCCGCCCTCGCCGGGACCCGGCAGGGGCAGCGGACCCTGCTGGTCACCGGTGACCCGGCCGACCGGTTCGCCCCCGGTGACGGCGGACCCGTCGTCCGCCGCCTCGACTCCGGCGCGTACTTCCGCGCCGAGCTCCTCGCCTTCCAGGAGCGCGCCGCCGCCGCCCTCGGCCTGCTCGGCGCCGCGCCGTTCGCCGAGGAGGAGCTGACCGAACTCCCCGGCAGCGACCGGTTCGCGCTGCTGCGCGCCCTGCGGGACGCGGCCGCCGGCGACTGGGACCTCGTCGTCGTCGACCTGCCGCCCGTGCCCGACGCCATCGCCGTCCTCGCCCTGCCCGAGCACCTGCGCCGCTACCTGCGCCGCATGCTGCCGCCCGAACGGCAGGCCGCCCGCGCGCTGCGGCCGATGCTCGCCCAGCTCGCCGGCGTCCCGATGCCCGCCGAGTGGCTCTACGAGACCGCCGCCCGCTGGGACGCCGAACTCGCCAACGTCCAGGCCCTGGTCGAGGCCCCGACGACGTCCGTCCGGCTGGTCGTCGAGCCGGGGCCGGCCGCCGCCGACGCCCTGCGCACCGCCCGCACGGGGCTCGCCCTGCACGGCCTCGCGCTCGACCCGGTCGTCGCCAACCGGCTGCTGCCCACCGCCTCGCCGGACCCCTGGCTCTCCGGCCTCGCCGCCCAGCAACAGGACCACCTCAAGGCGCTGGGCGAGGTGCAGGAGCTGCCGCACCTCGGCCGCGACCCCCGTACCGCCGACGACCTCGCCCTGCTGGAGCTGCCGGCCGCGCCGCCGGCCCCGGCACCGGAGTGGCCCGTCGAGGACCGCCGCGACCCCGACGGCGTCCTGGTCTGGCGCATCCCCCTGCCCGGCGCCGCCAAGCCCGACCTGGGGCTGGTCCGCCGCGGCGACGAACTGGTCCTCACCGTCGGGCCGTTCCGGCGGATCGTGCCCCTGCCCTCCGTCCTGCGCCGCTGCACCGTCTCGGGCGCGGGACTGGCGGACGGCGTGCTGAGCGTCCGGTTCGCACCCGACCCGGATTTGTGGCCCCGCACGCGGTAACGTCGGGGGTGACCGAGCCACGCAGCCGCAGGAGTACGCCATGAGCGATGCCACCCAGCATCCGGACGCCGACGCCTGGGCGAGGGCCTGCGCCGAGGACCTGGACGCCGAGCGGGCCCGCCGCCGCGGCCCCGCCGGACCGCCGCCCGGCGCCGCCGCCGAGGAGCTGCGCAAGCTCGTCGACGCGGTCGCCGACAAGGTCGCCTCGCTGCGCACGCCGCTGCTCGGCGCGGGCGCCCAGAACGCCGTGCAGCACCTCGTCGACCAGGCGAAATCCGCCGTCGAGCCGGTCATCGAGCGCAATCCCCAGGTCTTCGACCACCTCGCCGCGGCCGGCAGCGAGTTGCTCGCCGCCTACCGTTCCGCCGTCGAGGGCCACGAGCGCCGCTGGACCCGGGGGCCGGACACCCCGCCCGCGCCGCCCTCCGGGAAGCGGGACGAGGACGGCCCCGGCCCGAGCGAGCACATCGACCTGGACTGACAGGTCCCCGCCCGCCCTCGGGTACGGTTGGCCGTAGCGGGGCTCGACCGAAAACTGAGGGACACATGGGACTCACCATCGGCGTCGACATCGGCGGCACGAAGATCGCGGCCGGAGTGGTCGACGAAGAGGGCACGATCCTCGACATCCACAAGGTGCCCACCCCGCCGACCGCCGACGGCATCGTCGACGCGATCTGCGCCGCCGTCGCCGAGGCCGGCAAGGGCCATGAGATCGAGGCGGTCGGCATCGGCGCCGCCGGGTACGTCGACGACAAGCGCGCCACCGTCCTGTTCGCGCCGAACATCCACTGGCGGCACGAGCCGCTGAAGGACAAGGTCGAGCAGCGGACCGGACTCCCGGTCGTCGTGGAGAACGACGCGAACGCCGCCGCCTGGGGCGAGTACCGCTTCGGCGCCGGCCAGGGCCACGACGACGTCATCTGCATCACCCTCGGCACGGGCCTCGGCGGCGGCATCATCATCGGCAACAAGCTGCGCCGCGGCCGCTTCGGCGTGGCCGCCGAGTTCGGCCACATCCGGGTGGTGCCGGACGGCCTGCTGTGCGGCTGCGGCAGCCAGGGCTGCTGGGAGCAGTACGCCTCCGGCCGGGCCCTCGTGCGGTACGCCAAGCAGCGTGCCAACGCCACGCCGGAGAACGCCACGATCCTGCTGAGCCTCGGCGACGGCACCCCCGACGGCATCGAGGGCAAGCACATCAGCGACGCCGCCCGGCAGGGCTGCCCCGTCGCCGTCGACTCCTTCCGCGAGCTGGCCCGCTGGGCCGGCGCCGGTCTGGCCGACCTCGCCTCGCTGTTCGACCCCTCCGCGTTCATCGTCGGCGGCGGCGTGTCGGACGAGGGCGAACTGGTCCTCGGGCCGATCCGCAAGTCGTTCCGCCGCTGGCTGGTGGGCGGCCAGTACCGCCCGCACGCCCAGGTGCTCGCCGCCCAGCTGGGCGGCAAGGCCGGACTCGTCGGCGCGGCGGACCTGGCCCGCCAGGGCTGAGCCCCACGCCCGTCCGACGGTGCCCGCCGCGTCCTCTCCCGGATGCGGCGGGCACCGTCCTATCGTCTTGGCATGACGCTCGACGACCTCCCCGACTCCCGTACCGAGCCGGACGGTTCGGCCGTGGTGCGGGTCCTCTCCTACAACATCCGGTCGATGCGCGACGACGAGGACGCCCTGGCCCGCGTGATCCGCGCGTGCCGGCCCGACCTGGTCTTCGTCCAGGAGGCGCCCCGCTTCTTCCGGTGGCGCAAGCACGCGGCGCGGCTCGCGGCGAAGAGCGAGCTGGTGGTGCTGAGCGGCGGCGCGACCGCGGCGGGACCGCTGCTGCTGTGTTCGCTGAGAGCGACCGTCGAACGCACGGAGGACGTCCTGCTGCCGCTGACGCCCGGCCTGCACCGCCGCGGCTTCGCGACGGCGGTGGTCCGGATCGGCGGCGCCCGCATCGGCCTGGTCAGCTGCCACCTCAGCCTCCGGTCCGACGAGCGGTACGCCCAGGCCGGCATGCTCCTCGACCGGCTGGCCGCGCTGGACGTGCCGCACGCGATCGCGGCGGGCGACATCAACGAACGGCCCGCCGGCCCGTCCTTCCGCCGCCTCGCGGCCGAGCTGCAGGACTGCTGGGCGGTACGGCCCTGGGGAGGCGAGCACACCTGGGCCCCCGGTGACCCGTACCAGCGGATCGACGCGGTCTTCGCGACGAAGGGCATCGAGGTCCTGGGCTGCGGGGTCCCGCAGGGCCTGCCGGGCCTGGCGGACGCCGACCTCCGCGCGGCCACGGACCACCTCCCGGTCCTGGCGGCCCTCAGGGTCCCCCCGCTCTGACCCCGTCCGTCCCGGGGCCCCACCGGCCCCCGTCCCCTTCCGGTCCGTGACCCATGGCCTCGCCCCGACCGACCGCCGACACCGACCGGGGCGCCCCGGAGGAGAACCGGGGCCCTACACCACAGCCCCGCGGCCGGGGTCGTCGTCCTCCTCCTCGTCGCCGTGGCGCATCCGGGCGACCAGGGTGAGGAAGCCGCCGACGAAGCCGCCGACGCAGAGGGTGGTGAGCCACCAGGTCATGTCCCACTGGAGCAGGACGGCGAACAGCATCAGCACCGGACCGCCGACCACGCCGAGCCAGGCGAACTTGGCGGCCGTGTCGGCTTCCGGCAGCGGCGGCGGCTCCGGCGGGACGAAGTGGCCCTCGTCGGTGTCGTCGGTGTCGTCGTCCTTCGGCTCGGCGAGCCCGTAGTCGCGCGGGCCGGCGCCTCCGACGCCGGGTGCGAAGACCACGGAGCTGCCCAGCGGCCGGTCGGGGGCCGTGTCGCTCATGCCGCTCGCCTTGGGGTCCTCGTTGACGTCGTCCTCCAGCAGGGCGAGGTCCTCGACCGACTTGAAGGGCTTGATGCCCGGCGGGTCGGCCGGCTCCTCGCCGTACGCGGCGACGATCGCCGCCCAGGCCGCCTCCTCGTCGAACGGCTGCTCGTCCCGCTTGTCCGAGTCGTGCTGCTCAGCCACCGGTGGTGCTCCCTCCCCGGGCCTCCGGCATGGGGGACCCCGTGTTGCCGACAGTCGGAGCGAGCCGGCTGATGAACGCGTGACTCTCTTCGAAGATCCGCTCCGCGTCATGGTCCAACGTCGCGACGTGGTAGCTCTGTTCCAGGAGGACTTCCCGGACGTCCACCGACGAGATGCGGCTCAGGATGCGGGCCGAGTCGGCGGGCGGCACCACGTGGTCCTGCGGGCTGTGCAGCAGCAGGACCGGCTGGGTGACCTGGGGCAGCTCGCCGTCGACCATCCGCAGCAGCTGCCGCAGGGAGTGCGCGGCGTGCAGCGGCACCCGCTCGTACCCGAGCTCCGCCGAGCCGTCCTTGGCTATGTCGCTCGTGATGCCGGGCTGCGACGGGATGAGATGGCGTACGACCGGCAGGGCGTGGGCGGCGATGCCGTGCACCTTGTTCGCCGGGTTGACGAGGACGATGCCCTGGACCGCGTCACCGTGCTTGGCGGCCAGGCGCAGGGTGAGCGCCCCGCCCATGGAGAGCCCGAAGACGAAGACCCGGCTGCAGCGGGCCTGCAGCGCGCGCAGCTCCCGGTCGACCTCCGCGTACCAGTCCTGCCAGGTCGTGAGCTGCATGTCCTGCCAGCGGGTGCCGTGCCCGGGCAGCAGGGGCAGCGACACCGTCAGGCCGCGCTCGGCCAGGTACTCGGCCCACGGCCGCAGGGACTGCGGCGAGCCGGTGAAACCGTGGCAGAGCAGCACGCCGACCTCGCCGCCCTCGTGGCGGTACGGCTCGGCTCCGGGGAGGACCGGCACGGGGGTCTCCTGTTCGGTGATCGGTGGGTCTCGGGGAAGGTGTACTTCACCGTACGCGACCGGGCTGACACCGACCAGGGTCGTTGCCCCACCGGGGAACCTCCGGTTCTCCCCCGGGAGCGGGGCGGGCGGGCCGGCGGCGGCCCGTGGGCGCGGAGCACAGCCGCCGCACGGGTTATGGTCTGATCGACGGAACACAGGAGAGGCACTCGAAACTTGATCTACGGCGCAATGAAGTTCTCCATCGGAGGGTCGCTGAAGCTCGCCTTCCGGCCCTGGGTGGAGGGCCTCGAGAACATTCCCGCCGAGGGGCCGGCGATCCTCGCGAGCAATCACCTCTCCTTCTCGGACTCCTTCTTCCTGCCGGCGGTCCTGGATCGCAAGGTGACCTTCATCGCCAAGGCCGAGTACTTCACCTCGCCGGGCCTGAAGGGCCGGCTCACGGCCGCGTTCTTCAAGGGCGTGGGGCAGCTCCCGGTGGACCGTTCGGGTGCGCGGGGCGCGGGCGAGGCGGCCATCCGCAGCGGTATCGAGGTCATCGAGCGGGGCGAGCTGTTCGGCATCTACCCGGAGGGCACCCGCTCGCCGGACGGCCGGCTCTACCGCGGCAAGCCGGGTGGCCTGGCGCGCGTGGCGCTGGCCACGGGCGCGCCCGTCATCCCGGTCGCCATGATCGACACCGAGAAGATCCAGCCGCCCGGCAAGGTCGTCCCCAAGCTGATGCGCCCGGGGATCCGGATCGGCAAGCCGCTGGACTTCAGCCGGTACCAGGGCATGGACGGCGACCGTTTCATCCTGCGCTCGGTCACCGACGAGGTGATGTACGAGATCATGAAGCTGTCGGGCCAGGAGTACGTCGACATCTACGCCACGGCGGCCAAGCGCCAGATCGCCGACGCGGAGAAGGCTGCCAAGGAAGCGGCCAAGGAAGCGGCGAAGGAAGCCGCCAAGGGGGCGGCGAAGGAGGCGGCGCAGGGCGAGCGGGAGCAGCCCGGCGCCTGAGCGCGCGGCACGTCCAGCCGTACATCCGGGGGTGGGGGAGTTGGCCAAGCGCGAGCGCGTCGTGCGCATGTCCGTCGAGCAGCCGCTGTGGCGTGCCCTCACCGCGTACCGCGTCCTGACCATGCTGTACGCGGTGGGCCTCTTCGTGCTCACCCGTGACATGTTCGAGCGCCCCTGGGTGGCGGTCGCCTTCCTCGCCGTGATGTCCGTGTGGACCCTGGCCACCCTGCCCAAGGTGGCGGGCGCCGCCGGCTGCACGAGGCCCTTCCTCGTCGCCGACCTCACCCTCGCGCTCACCGGCATCCTGCTGACGCCGCTCGCCGATGTGGACGCCCAGACGTTCGACGGGTCCACGCTGCCGACCATCTGGACGGCCGGTTCGGTCCTGGCCTACGCCATCAAGGGCGGCTGGCGCTGGGCCGCCTTCGCCTCGTCCCTGGTCGCCGTCGCCAACATCATCGAGCGTGGTGATCCCAGCCGCGACACCCTGCACAACGTGCTGCTGGTGTGGGTCGCCTCCATAGCCATCGGCTACGTGGTGGAGGTCGCCCGCGCCTCGGAGCGCACCCTCGCCCGCGCCCTGGAGATCGAGGCGGCCACCCGCGAGCGCGAGCGCCTGGCCCGCGACATCCACGACTCCGTCCTCCAGGTGCTGGCCATGGTGCAGCGCAGGGGCACGGCGCTGGGCGGCGAGGCCGCCGAGCTGGGCCGGATGGCGGGGGAGCAGGAGGTGGCGCTGCGCACCCTGGTCGCGGGCGGCCTGACCCGCACCTCCCGGGTCTCGGAGGACGAGTCGCAGGGCGCCGTCGTCCGTGAGGTGGAGGAGCCCGACGAGGACGGTGCCCCCACCGACCTGCGCACACTGCTGGCCCCGTTCGCCGGTTCGAGGGTCACCTTCTCGGAACCGGGCGCTCCGGTGCTGGTGCCGCCGGCGGCGGCGCGTGAACTGGCGGCCGCCGTCGGTGCGGCCCTGGACAATGTCCGCAGGCACGTCGGGGAGGACGCCCCGGCGTGGATCCTGGTCGAGGACTGGCCGGACGAGGTGATCGTCACGGTGCGGGACGACGGGCCGGGCATCCCGGAGGGCCGGCTGGCGCAGGCGGAGGGCGAGGGCCGCATGGGCGTGGCCCTCTCCATCCGCGGCCGGCTGCGCGAGCTGGGCGGTACGGCCGATGTGGTGTCGGTGCCCGGGCAGGGCACGGAAGTCGAGTTGAAGGTTCCACGGGGGAAGGCAGGGCGATGAGCGAGCAGCAGCGGATCAAGGTGATGGTCGTGGACGACCACCCGATGTGGCGGGACGCGGTCGCCCGCGACCTGACCGAGGCGGGGTTCGACGTCGTCGCCACCGCCGGGGACGGCGAGCAGGCGGTGCGCCGCGCCCATGCCGCCGGCCCCGACGTGCTGGTCCTGGACCTGAACCTGCCCGCCAAGCCGGGCGTCCAGGTCTGCAAGGAGCTCGTCGGCGCCAACCCCGCGCTGCGGGTGCTGGTGCTCTCCGCGAGCGGTGAGCACGCGGACGTCCTGGAGGCGGTGAAGTCCGGCGCGACCGGATACCTGCTGAAGTCGGCCAGCACCGCGGAGCTGATCGACGCCGTGCGCCGCACCGCGGTCGGCGACCCGGTCTTCACCCCGGGCCTGGCCGGGCTGGTGCTCGGCGAGTACCGCCGGCTCGCCTCCGACCCCGCGCCCGCGACCGGGCCGGACGAGCCCGGGGCGCCGCGGCTGACGGAGCGGGAGACCGAGGTGCTGCGCCTGGTCGCCAAGGGGCTGAGCTACAAGCAGATCGCCGAGCGCCTGGTCATCTCGCACCGCACCGTCCAGAACCACGTGCAGAACACGCTCGGCAAGCTCCAGCTGCACAACCGGGTGGAGCTCGTGCGCTATGCGATTGAGCGCGGCCTCGACGACGCGTAGCCGCGCGTAACTTCCCTACGCCCACCCGGAATTCACCTTTCGTACCATCCCGGAGTGACGCACGTCACCCTTACCGTGGCCGTGTGCGGGCCTGTGCGCCCGTACGGCTCCGTGCGTCTGTGGTGACGGCGAAGGGAACGGTCCATGCGGGTCGGAGTACTGACCGGGGGCGGCGACTGCCCCGGCCTGAATGCGGTCATCCGCGGCATCGTCCGCAAGGGTGTCCAGGAGTACGGCTACGAGTTCACCGGCTTCCGGGACGGCTGGCGCGGCCCCCTGGAGGGGCGCGCCGTGCGGCTCGACATACCGGCGGTGCGGGGCATCCTGCCGCGCGGCGGCACCATCCTCGGCTCCTCGCGCACCAACCCCCTGACGGTGGAGGACGGGGTCCGCCGCATCCGGGAGAACCTCGCCGAGCGCGGGGTGGGCGCGCTCATCGCGATCGGCGGCGAGGACACCCTCGGCGTCGCGGCCCGCCTGTGCGACGAGCACGGCGTGCCCTGCGTCGGCGTGCCCAAGACCATCGACAACGACCTGTCCGCCACCGACTACACCTTCGGCTTCGACACCGCCGTCTCCATCGCCACCGAGGCCATCGACCGCCTCCACACCACCGCCGAGTCCCACATGAGGGTGCTCGTCGTGGAGGTCATGGGCCGGCACGCGGGCTGGATCGCGCTCCACTCGGGCCTGGCCGGCGGGGCCAACGTCATCCTCATCCCCGAGCAGCGCTTCGACGTCGATCAGGTCTGCGCCTGGGTGACCTCCCGCTTCCGGGCGTCGTACGCGCCGATCGTCGTCGTCGCCGAGGGCGCCGTCCCCGCGGACGGCGACATGGTGCTCAAGGACGGGACGCTGGACTCCTTCGGCCACGTCCGGCTCTCCGGGGTCGGCGAGTGGCTGGCCAAGGAGATCGAGAAGCGCACCGGCAAGGAGGCCCGCACCACCGTCCTCGGCCACGTCCAGCGCGGCGGCACGCCCAGCGCCTTCGACCGCTGGCTGGCCACCCGGTTCGGGCTCCACGCGATCGACGCGGTCCGCGACGGCGCCTTCGGCACCATGGTCGCGCTGCGCGGAACGGACATCGTCCGCGTGCCCATCCGCGAGGCGACCGCACGGCTGAAGACGGTCGACCCGCGCCTGTACGAGGAGATCGGGGTCTTCTTCGGCTGAGTCCCTCCGGGCCGGGCGCCCGACGCGCTGCCGTCGGCCGGCGGGCCGGGGGCCGTATATTCGCGACAACCGTGCAGGTGGTGACATACATGCCACAACGCCGTGAACCGGACCCGGAGCCCACCCAGGAGGACACGCCGTGGACACCCTCGCGTTCGGTGTGCAGGCCGACGAGCGGCCGCTGATGGAAGCCGCGTTCGCGGGCCACCACGACCTGCGCTGCCTGGACGTCTTCCTCACCGAGGACACCGTCCCCATCGCCGCCGGGTACGAGGCCGTCTCCACCAGCGTCAACGCCGACCTCGACGGGCGCGTGCTGCGCGCCCTCGCGGCGGGCGGAACCAGGATGATCGCCCAGCGCTCCACCGGCTTCAACAACATCGACCTCACCACCGCCCGGCAGCTGGGTCTCACCGTGGCCCGGGTCTCCGCCTACTCGCCGTACTCGGTGGCCGAGTTCGCCTGGACGCTGGCCATGGCCGTCAACCGCCGCATCGTGCGCGCCGCCCGGCGCACCCGCGACTTCGACTTCCGCCTCGACGGGCTGCTCGGCCGGGACCTGCACGGCCGCACGGCCGGCGTGCTGGGCACCGGCCGCATCGGCGAGGCCTTCGCCCGGATCGCGCACGGCTTCGGCATGCGGCTCCTCGGCTGGGACGCCGTGCGCAACCCGGCGTGCGAGGAGCTCGGCATGGTGTACGTCGACAAGGAGGAGCTCTTCGCCGCCGCGGACGTCATCAGCCTGCACGTTCCGCTGCTGCCCGCGACACGGCACGTGGTCGACGCCGCCGCCCTCAAGGCCATGAAGGACGACGCCATCCTGATCAACTCCAGCCGCGGCGGGCTGATCGACACCGAGGCCCTCGTCGGCGAGCTGCGCGCCGGGCGTTTCACCGGCGTCGGACTGGACGTGTACGAGGCGGAGGCCGGGCTCTTCTACATGGACAAGTCCCTGGAGCCCGTCACCGACGACACCCTCGCCCGGCTGATGACCTTCCCTCAGGTGGTCGTCACCTCCCACCAGGCGTACTACACCGTCGACGCGGTGAACGAGATCATCGCGACGACGGTGCGCAACATCACCGACTACGTGGCGGGCCGCCGCAGCGAGAACGTGCTGGTCCCGCCGCCCGGCGACCTCATCGCCGGCTGACCGCCGACCCCCGCAGCAGCTCCCGCACGATGGCCGCGCCGCGCAGCGTCAGCACCGACTCGGGATGGAACTGCACGCCCGCGAAGCCCGGCCCGCGCAGCGCGTGCACCTCGCCGGTGGCCGGGTCGCGGCTCACCTCGACGCCGCGCGCCGCCAGCTCCGCGGCGGACGCGCCGTCGCAGCGGGCCGTGAAGCTGTTGTAGAAGCCGACCGTCTCCGCTGCGCCGAACAGGTCGATCCGCGCCTGCGCCCCCTGGAACGGCACCCGCTTGCGCACGATCTCCAGCCCCAGCTCGGCCGCGATCAGCTCGTGGCCCAGGCACACACCCATCGTGACGCGGCCCGGAGGGCCGCTCGGAAGCCCGCCCCGGGGAGCGGTGGCCGCGGGCCTGGAGGCCGCCGGCCGCCGGTCGCGTACGAGACCGGCCGCGAGCGACCGCAGCGACCGCATCCTCGGATCGCCCGGATCCCCCGGGTCCCCGGGTCCCGGGCCCAGCACCACCGGCCCCTCGTGCGCCAGTGCCGCCTCCCGCAGCCCCGGCTCGTCGAAGCGCCGCACCGTGACCTCCAGGCCCGTGGAGCGCAGCAGGTGCGCGAGCATCGCCGTGAAGGTGTCCTCCCCGTCCACCACGAGGGCGTGCCCGGCGGCCGGCTCCGCCGGCCGGTCCTGCATGCGCAGCCAGAACGGCGCCAGGTCCGCGCGCCGCGCGTCCAGCGCGGCCCGCACCCGCGGATCGTCCGCCAGCCGGGGCCGTACGGACTCCTCGCGCGGCCGCCCGGGGCGCACCCCCAGTGCCGTCAGGACACCCGCGGCCTTGGCGTGCGTCTCGGCGACCTCACCCGCCGGGTCGGAGTGGCGCACCAGCGTGGCGCCGACGGGCACCCGCAGCTCGCCGTCGGCCGCGATGTCGGCGGTCCGGATGAGGATCGGCGAGTCCATGGTCTGCGTACCGCCCGCGTCCGTGCCGAGCAGGGCCAGGGCACCCGCGTAGTACCCGCGGCCGCCCGTCTCGTGGCGTTCGATCACCCGGCAGGCGTTCTGCACCGGGGAGCCGGTGACGGTCGCCGCGAACATCGTCTCGCGCAGCACCTCCCGGACGTCCAGCGAGGAGCGGCCGCGCAGCTCGTACTCGGTGTGCGCCAGGTGCGCCATCTCCTTGAGCCGGGGGCCGATCACCACCCCGCCCATGTCCCCGACCGTGCACATCATCTTCAGCTCCTCGTCCACGACCATGGAGAGCTCGTCGGTCTCCTTGCGGTCGGCGAGGAAGCGCAGCAGGTCCTCGGGCGTCGGCCCCCCAGCCGGATAGCGGTACGTGCCGCTGATCGGGTTCATCACGACCGTGCCGCCCGACATCCGCACGTGCACCTCCGGGCTCGCGCCCACGAGCGTGCGCTCCCCGGTGCACACGACGAAGGTCCAGTACGCGCCCCGCTCACCGGCCAGCAGCCGCCGGAACAGCGCCAGTGCGTCCCGCCGCCCGAAGCCCCCGATCCGCCCCCGGTAGGTGCGGCGGATGACGAAGTTCGCGCCCTCGCCGCGGCCGATCTCCTCCTCGACCACCCGGCGCACGGTCCGCGCGTACTCCTCGTCCGGGACGTCGAAGCCGCCGTCCTCGACCGTCACGTCGTGGTCGGGCAGCCGCTCCAGAACCGCGGCGAGCGGCAGCTCGTACGACTCGTCGGCGACGAGCACGGATAGCGGCGTCCCGTCGTCCCGTACGTCGAAGCCCCGCTCCCGCAGCTGCCGGAAGGGCACGAGCGCGAGCGCGGGGCGCTCGCCGACGGGGATGTCGGCCAGCCGCCCGGCCTCGTGCACCGCGCCGGTCAGCACCTCGACGGTGTCGTGGTCGCGGCCCGGCGTACGCCTGCGGAGCAGGGCGAAGGCCGGGCCCGACGGGTCGAGCAGCCTGCTGAGCTCGCGGCCGGCGTCGCGGCCGGGAGTGCGGTCGGGGTCGTGGTCGGCGTCCATGGTGCGTTCCTTCCAGGAAGTGGTCCGGCGGAGAGGAACAGCCCGTGAAACGAGAAAAGGCCGCCCCTCGGGCAGCCTTCGCGTGTGTCGGTGTGCGCGCGATCAGTGGGCCGCCGGATGAGCGGTCCACCACCAGTTCCGGATCGTCCGGTTCGTCTGCGCGTACATGCGGCGCACCTTACCCCATGATTTCTTGTCTCATCAGGTGAGCTCACAGATGGACGCATGGGAAGACCCCGTAAGGTTGTGCAGGTGACCGTGAACGCTAAGACCACCGCTACCGGTGGCAACACCTGGCGAGACCTGCCCGCGGCGCAGCAGCCCGAGTACCCGGATGCCGAGGCTCTGCGCGATGTGATCGCGGACCTCGAGGCGTATCCGCCGCTCGTCTTCGCAGGCGAGTGCGACCAGCTGCGCGCCCGGATGGGAGCCGTCGCCAGGGGCGAGGCGTTCCTGCTCCAGGGCGGCGACTGCGCCGAGGCCTTCGACGCCGTGTCGGCCGACCACATCCGGAACAAGCTGAAGACGCTGCTCCAGATGGGCGCCGTCCTGACCTACGCCGCCTCCGTACCCGTCGTGAAGGTGGGGCGGATCGCCGGCCAGTACTCCAAGCCGCGGTCCAAGCCGACCGAGACCCGCGACGGGGTGACGCTGCCGACCTACCGCGGCGACTCCGTCAACGGCTTCGAGTTCACCGAAGAGGCCCGGATTCCGGACCCGCAGCGGCTCAAGCGCATGTACCAGGCGTCGGCCTCGACGCTGAACCTGGTGCGCGCCTTCACCACCGGCGGTTACGCCGACCTGCGCCAGGTGCACGCCTGGAACCAGGACTTCGTGAAGTCGTCGCCGTCGGGGCAGCGCTACGAGCAGCTGGCGCGCGAGATCGACAACGCGCTGAACTTCATGAAGGCGTGCGGGACCGACCCGGCGGAGTTCCGCACGGTCGAGTTCTTCGCCTCGCACGAGGCCCTGCTGCTGGACTACGAGTCGGCCCTCACCCGGGTCGACTCCCGGACCGGGCAGCTCTACGACACCTCGGGCCACATGGTGTGGATCGGTGAGCGCACCCGCCAGCTCGACGGCGCGCACATCGAGTTCGCCTCGCGGATCCGTAACCCGATCGGCATCAAGCTCGGCCCGACGACCACGGTCGACGAGGCCCTGACGTACATCGACCGCCTCGACCCCGAGCGCGAGCCGGGCCGGCTGACCTTCATCGTCCGGATGGGGGCCGACAAGGTCCGCGACAAGCTCCCCGCGCTGGTCGAGAAGGTCACGGCGTCCGGGGCGACGGTCGCGTGGGTGACCGACCCGATGCACGGCAACACCTTCGAGGCCGCCTCCGGCCACAAGACGCGCCGCTTCGACGACGTGCTCGACGAGGTCAAGGGCTTCTTCGAGGTCCACAAGGAGCTCGGCACCCACCCGGGCGGCATCCACGTCGAGCTGACCGGTGACGACGTCACCGAGTGCGTGGGCGGCGGCGACGAGATCTTCGTCGACGACCTGCACCAGCGCTACGAGACCGCCTGCGACCCGCGGCTCAACCGCAGCCAGTCGCTGGACCTGGCGTTCCTGGTGGCGGAGATGTACCGGGACCAGTGATCGGCCGAAAAGGGCCTTGACGTGAAGGTGGGGCGCGGATCCATGTGATCCGCGCCCCATCGTCGTTTCCCCGCCTTTTGCGCGACGGGGCGCCGGGGTAAGGTTAGGTTAGCCTCACCGATCAACGGGATGGGGTCGCAACTACAGAGCCCGATCCCGACGATCCCCGCAGGAGGTGAGCCGCGTGTACGTCTGCTCGTGCTTCGGCGTCACCGAGAAGCAGGTCAAGGCACACGCGGACGCCGGCGCCTGCACGCCTCGCCAGATAGCGTCGGCCTGCAAGGCCGGCACCGACTGCGGCTCCTGCGTACGCCGCATCCAGGCGATCCTCGGGCGGGGCAACTGCCCGCGCCGGGACCTGGTGGACCAGGGCAAGCCGGCCCTCGCGGCGGACGTCACCGCCGAGGCCGTGGAAGTCGCCGAAGCGGCCTAAAGCCTGTTTTCCGGATCCGGCGGGCCTAGCTCTCCGGCTGCTCGATCAGCTGGGCGATGTACAGCGCCTCACCGAGCTTGTCGATGAGGTCCAGCTGGGTGTCGAGGTAGTCGATGTGGTGCTCCTCGTCCGCCAGGATCGACTCGAAGATGTTCGCCGACGTGATGTCGCCCTTGGTGCGCATCACCTCGATGCCGCGCTTGAGGCGGTCGATCGCCTCCACCTCGACCTGCCGGTCCGCCTGGAGCATCTCCGTCACCGTCTGGCCCACCCGGACGTGGAAGAGCCGCTGGTAGTTCGGCAGCCCGTCCAGGAAGAGGATCCGGTCGGTCAGCACCTCGGCGTGCTTCATCTCGTCGAACGACTCCGCCCGGGTGTACTTCGCGAGCTTCGTCCACCCGAAGTTCTCCTGCATCTTCGCGTGCAGGAAGTACTGGTTGATCGCCGTCAGCTCGGCGGTCAGCTGCTCATTGAGGAACTCGATGACCTCGGGGTCGCCTTGCATCGCAAAGGCTCCTTCCGCGCGTGTGAACGGGGCAGATGCCGCGCATCCTCGCACCGCCCGCGTAGGTCGTCCAGTAAGTGGAGGCTTAGTAGGAGTTGCCCGAAAAGGCCTCCCGGCGCCCACTTCCTGGTCATGACCACCCTTCCCCGTCTGTCACCATTGAGTCATGGGTCAGCCAGGGAGCGAGGAACACCGGACAGCAGGGGAGTCCGAGCTTCCGCCGGGGCAGCGGCTGCAGCGCGGCTGGCCGGTCACCCATTACGGCCCCGTCCCCAAGTTCAAGCCGGACCGCTGGGAATTCCGTGTCTTCGGTGCCACGGCGGACGGCGACAAGCACTGCTGGAACCACGAGGCGTTCTCCGCCCTGCCGTTCTCCACGGTCGTGGCGGACCTGCACTGCGTGACGAAATTCAGCATGGTGGGGGCCGAATGGGGTGGCGTCCCGGCCCGGACGATCCTGGAGCTGGCCCCGCCGGCCGAGCGCGTCACCCATGTCATGGTGTGGGCCGAGTACGGCTTCAGTGCGAACATGCGCCTGGCGGACTTCGCGTCGGACCGCACGATTTTCGCCACCCACAAGGACGGTGAGCTGCTCACCGCCGAGCACGGCTTCCCGCTGCGGCTGATCGTGCCGCACCTGTACGCCTGGAAGGGGCCCAAATGGGTCCGGGGCGTGGAGTACATGACCGCCGACCGCCGCGGCTTCTGGGAGGAGCGCGGCTACCACAACATCGGCGATCCCTGGCGGGAGCAGCGGTACTCGTACCAGGAGGAGCCGGGGGACGGCCCCGAGCTGTAGGGCCGCCCTCCCGGTACTCTCCGCGTACGCCTTCTCCCCGTACGTCTTCGACCCTGCACGCCTTCACCGCATACCCCTCCGGGGTGTGTCAGTGGTGGTACTGGTGGACCACCGCGTGGCCCTTGCCGCGCCCGATCATCCACTTGTTGACCGGGGTGGTGATCAGGAAGGCGGCGAACAGGGCGAAGGCCAGGGCCGCCCAGAAGAAGGCGTCGGTGATGTGGGCGTCCATGGCTCCCGGCCAGAGGGCGAGCACGCCGTTGTCGATCAGCTCCATGACGGCGATCGAGAGCGTGTCGGCGGCGAGGGCGACGCGGAAGGCGGTCCGGAAGTCGACCCCGGCCCTGAGGATGCCGCGCAGGGTGAGCGCGTAGCCGAAGGTGAAGGCCAGGGCGATGGCGAGCGCCATGGTGGCCATGTTGTTCCAGCCGAGCGCGGTGCCGATGACCATGCCGAGGACCTCGCCGATGGCGCAGCCGGTGAGGCAGTGCAGCGTGGCCCGGGCGGCCATGGCCCAGCCGGCCTCGCCGCCGGGGCTGTGGTGGTGGTGCCGCCCGTGACCGCCGTGGTGGTGCGGGTGCCCGGCGTGGACCGGGGGCTGGTGTCCTGCGTGGCCGGTGCCCTGGGGTCCGGCGTGGTCCTCGCGCCGGCCTCCGGCGTGGGCCCGGTGCTCCGCGCGGCCGTGCGGTGCGAGGTGGCCGTGGTGCTCGTGGCCGGTGTGGCCGTGGTGCTGCATGGGAGTCCCCCAACGTCCGGTAGCGGTTCCTGTCGACCACAGGGAAACCGTATACCCCCTGGGGGTATTCCCGAGCGGGCTGCCGGGCAGCGCGTCACCGGAGTTTCTTCAGCCGCTCCACATCCGCCGCGTGGCCTTCCTTCCCGCCGGGGGTCTCGATGACCAGCGGTACGCCCTCCGTCGCCGGGTGGCGCATCAGCTCCCGGAACGGGTCCTCGCCGATGTGGCCCGCGCCGATGTTGGCGTGGCGGTCCTTGTGGGCGCCGGCCACGTCCTGGGAGTCGTTGGCGTGGATCAGCTTCAGCCGCCCCTCGCCGACCGTCTCCACCAGCAGGTCGAGCGTCTGGCGCATGCCGTGCTCCCCGGTCAGGTCGTGCCCGGCCGCGAAGACGTGGCAGGTGTCCAGGCAGACACCGAGCTTGGGGTGGGAGTCCAGCGCCTCGAAGTACGGGCCGAAGTCCCATGTCCGCGAGCAGAGCGAGGAGCCCTGCCCGGCGGTCGATTCCAGCAGCAGGAACGGGTCGTCGTCGTGCGTGAGCTCGTCCAGCAGCGGCAGCATGTGCGTCCGCACCTGTGCGAGGGCCTCCGTGCGCGGGCGGCCGCCGGTCGCCGAGCCCGTGTGCACGACGACGCCCAGCGCGCCGATCTGCCGGGCGCGGCGCAGGGAATGGCGCAGGGACGTCACCGAGTGCGCGACGGTCGCCTCGGTGTGCGAGCCGAAGTTGATCAGGTACGGGGCGTGGACGTAGGCCGGTATGCCCTCGGCGGCGCACTCGGCCCGGAACCGTTCGTCCTGCGCCGGGTTGCCGACGGGCGTCGCCCAGCCCCTGGGATTGGCGACGAAGACCTGCACGGTCTCGGCGCCGAGCTCACGGGCGTACGCCAGGCCGGTCGTGGCGAGGCCGCCGGCCACGGGGACGTGGCCGCCGACGGGGTTGCGCATGGGTGGTCAGATTCCCTTGGTCTTGATGGTGATGGTGCTGCCCTCGGGGGCCCGCCCGCCGCCGGGCACGGACTGGGACGAGACGGTGTCGCTCAGGAACGGGAAGGCCTTGTCGACCTCCACCCGGAAACCGGCCGACTCCAGCGCGCGCCGGGCATCGTCGATCTTGTCCCCGACGACGTCCGGGACGTCGGCCATCCGCGGCCCCTTGGAGACGGTCAGGGTGACCGTGTCCCCCTCGGCGGCCTGCCGCCCCCTGGCGGGGGACTGCCGGGCGACGCTCCCCGCCGCCTCGGGCGAGTGCACCCGCTCGGCGGCGACCTTCACGGTGAAGCCGGCGTCCTCCAGGGTACGGGTGGCGTCCTCGACCCGGTCACCGGTGACGTCCGGTACGGCGACCGGGGCGCCCTTGCTGACGACGAGCGCCACCGCCGAGTCCGGGGACCGCTGCGTGCCGGGCGCCGGATCGGTGCTGATCACCGCGCCCCGCTCGATCTCCCGGCTGAACTCCCTGGTGATCACGCCCGGCGCCAGGCCGAGGCCCGCCAGCTCGCGCTTGGCCTCGGCGAGCGGCTTGCCCTCCAGGTCCGGGACCTTCACGGTCTCAGGGCCGCGCGAGACGGTGAGCGTCACGGAGCCGTTGCCGCGGATCCGCTCACCGGGGGCGGGGTCCGTGGCCATGACGGTGCCGCGCTCGTAGGCGCCGCTGAAGTCCCGCTTCACCTGCTCGACCTCGAGGCCGGCGTCCGCGAGCCGCTTCTCGGCCTGCGCCTGCGTCTGGCCGAGGACCGTCGGGACGCGGGTGAACTGGCCGGAGTTGATGTACCAGACGCCGGCGCCGGCGCCCAGGACGAGGAAGACGGCGACGAGAGCGGCGATCAGCCCGCGGCGCGGGTTGCGCACCACCGGCCCCGGCCCGACCGGGGCGGGCGGCGGGGGCGCGGGGGCCTCCAGACGGCTGGTGTGCTGCACCGCGTCCTGCGGATCGGGCGGCGGCAGCGGCCGGGCGATCACGCTCGTCACGTCGTCCGCGCCGGCCCCCTCGCCGTCGCCGTCCCGGTCTCCGGCCCGGTCCGCCGCGGGCGCGTGCTCCTGCGGCGGGACCAGGTCCAGCTGCTCGTCCGCGAGCGCCGCCCGCGCCTCGCGGGCCTGCGCCAGGAGCGCCACCGCGTCGTGCGGACGGACCTCGGGGTTGCGGGCGGTGGCGCTCGCCACCAGCTCGTCGAGCTCCACGGCCAGCCCCGGCACGGCGGCCGACGGCGCCGGAACGTCCGCGTTCAGGTGCTGGTAGAGCACCTGCGCGGGCGTGTCGCCGGAGTGCGGCTTGGCGCCGGTCAGCATCTCGTACAGGACGACACCGCACGCGTAGACGTCGGTACGCGTGTCGGCCGCGCCGTGCTCGATCTGCTCGGGCGCCAGGTAGGAGACCGTGCCGAGGACGGACCCGGTGGTGTTGGTGGCGGCGCCGACGGCCCGTACGAGACCGAAGTCGGCGACCTTGACCCGGCCGTCGTCCCCGATCAGGACGTTCTCCGGCTTCATGTCGCGGTGCACGAACCCCGCCCGGTGCGCCGCCCCCAGCGCCGCGAGGACCGGCTCCAGGATGTCGAGCGCAGCCCGCGGCCGCAGCGCGCCGCGCTCGCGCAGCACGTCCCTGAGGGTGCACCCGGCGACGTACTCCATCGCCAGGTAGACGTACGCCCCGTCGGCGCCCTGGTCGAAGACGCCCACCACGTTCGGGTGCGACAGCCGCGCCACCGACTTGGCCTCGCGGATGAAGCGCTCGACGAACGTCGCGTCGGTCGCGAGGGCGGGGTGCATCACCTTGAGCGCGAGCACGCGGTCGAGCCGGGTGTCCACGGCCCGGTACACCGTGGCCATGCCACCGACGGCGATGCGGTCCTCGACTCGGTAGCGGCCGTCGAGCAGCCGGCCCGCGAGCGGGTCGTGCAGGGTCGTATCCACCCGCCCGAGTCTACGAGCCCGCACCGACCCCCCACCGCCCCGTACGGCACCCCCGCACGACTGCATCCGACCTGTGACACCGGGGCGGACCAGGCGCGGAGCCCGGCGTCTCAGAACGCCGGGCGCTCCGGGTCCAGGGCCGCCCGGCCCTCGGCCGGCGACGACGCCTGCGCGAAGTGGCGCCGCGGGATCCGCCCCGCGCGGTGTGCCAGGCGCCCCGCCTCGACGGCGTGCCGCATCGCCTCCGCCATCAGCACCGGCTCCTGCGCCCGCGTCACCGCCGACGCCAGCATCACCGCCGCGCAGCCGAGCTCCATCGCCAGCGCCGCGTCCGACGCCGTACCGGCGCCCGCGTCCAGGATCACCGGCACGCGCGCGTGCTCCACGATCAGCTGGAAGTTGTGCGGGTTGCGGATGCCCAGGCCCGATCCGATCGGCGAACCCAGCGGCATGACCGCCGCACAGCCCACGTCCTCCAGCCTGCGCGCCAGGACCGGGTCATCGTTCGTGTACGGCAGGACCGTGAAGCCGTCGTCGACGAGCGTCTCCGCCGCGTCGAGCAGCTCCACCGGGTCGGGCAGCAGCGTCCGCTCGTCCGCGACCACCTCCAGCTTGATCCAGTCGGTGCCGAGGGCCTCCCGGGCGAGGCGGGCGGTCAGCACGGCCTCGCCGGCCGTGAAGCAGCCGGCGGTGTTCGGCAGGACGCGGATGCCCAGCTTGTCGAGGACGGACAGGACCGAGCCCTGGACCGTGGGGTCCAGGCGGCGCATGGCCACGGTCGTCAGCTCGGTGCCGCTGGCGACGAGGGAGCGTTCCAGCACGTCGAGGCTGGGCGCCCCGCCCGTGCCCATGATCAGCCGGGAGTCGAAGGTGGTCCCGGCGATGGTCAGACGGTCGTCGGCCATGTCTCAGCCCCCCTGGACCGCGGTGAGGATCTCGACCCGGTCGCCCTCGCCGAGCAGCGTCCCGGCCCACCGGCCGCGCGGGACGACCGCCTCGTTGACCGCGGCGGCCACACCGGACGGTGCGGTGGTGAGCGTGGCGACCAGGGCGTCGAGCGTGGTCGGGGCGGCGAGCTCGCGGGACTCGCCGTTCACGGAGACGTTCATGACACTCCTACGGAGACGGGAGCGGATCCGGAAGCGGAAGCGGAAGCGGGATCGGCAGGGCCGGAAGCGGAGGCGAAACGGGCCGCGGCGAAGGGCAGCGCCTCGTCCGGAAGGGCGCCGGTCATGAGCACCTCGGCCATCACGTCGCCGGTGACGGGCGTCAGCAGCACCCCGTTGCGGTAGTGCCCCGTCGCCAGGTGCAGGCCGGGCAGGGCGGTCGGGCCGAACAGCGGTGCGTTGTCCGGGGAGCCCGGCCGGAGGCCCGCCCGGGTCTCGGTCAGCGGCAGCTCGGTGATGCCGGGCACCAGCTCGTGGGCGTCCCGCAGCAGCTCGTAGACCCCGCCCGCCGTGACCGTGGTGTCCCAGCCGAGCTCCTCGCTGGTGGCCCCGACGACCAGCTCGCCGTTCTCCCGCGGCACCAGGTACACGTGGCTGCCGCGCACCACCGCCCGGACCGTGCGCGACAGGAACGGCGCGTACGCGGACGGCACCGTCAGCCGCAGCACCTGCCCCTTGACCGGCCGCACGGGCGGCAGCACCTCGTCCGGCACGCCGCCCAGCCGCCCGCTCAGGCTGCCCGCGGCCAGCACCACCTGTCCGGCGGCGACCTCCGTCCCGTCGCCCAGGACGGCACCCGCCGCCCGGTCCCGTACCACCATCAGCCGTTCCGCCCAGGCCCGGTGGAGGACCACCCCGGCCCGCTCGCACGCGGCCACCAGCGCCGCCGCCAGCCGCCGCGGGTCGACCTGGTGGTCGCCGTCCACCCGGAGCCCGCCGCGCACACCGGGCGCCAGCATCGGTTCGAGGCGGCGGCACTCGCGTCCGCTCAGCCACTCCGACTCCAGGCCCGAACGGCTCTGCAGGGCGTGCAACTCCCGCAGGTGCGCGCGGTCGTCGGCGTCCAGGGCGACCGCGAGGGTGCCGCACGCCCGGTACCCGACGTCCGCCCCGCCGGCCGCCTCCTGCAGTTCGGCGACGAAGTCCGGGTAGCGGCGGGCCGACGCGAGGTTGAGGCCGAGGAGCGTCTCCTCGCCGTAGTGCAGTTCGGTGACCGCGGCGAGCATGCCCGCCGCCACCTGGGCGGCCCCGCCGCCCGGTTCGGGGTCGACGACGGCGGTGCGCAATCCGCGCTGCGCCGCCCGCCAGGCCGTGACCAGGCCGATGATCCCGCCCCCGATGACGAGGACATCCGGTCCTGTACGTGGATGCATGGGCGTCCAGCCCCTCCCTTCGCCGGCATGACCCGGATCAGGTTCGTACGGTCGGAGGCCGTCCAGCCTCCCTCTCAGCCCGGTGCGTCCGGGCTCCCGCGTGTGCTCTGCGGTGGCCAGACTAACCCCACTCCGCAACGCGCAGTAAGGGGCCTTCGCCGTGGCGCGCCCGCTCGGCGGCGCCGTCCTCGCGCCGGCCGCCGGCCCGGCCCCCGGCCAGGTGGGTACGCGGACCCGCAGCACCCGCCATGAGGAGCCCGCCGAGCACCCGCCATGAGGAGCCCGCCGAGCACCCGCAAAGGGGCGGCCGCGTACGAGCGGCCGCAGCGACGGGCGGACGGGCGTCCGGGGCACCGCGCCTCGGCGGCCGCGTTCGGCCGGAGGGGACGCGGGAAGGGGAGTCCCGGGAGGGCAGTGACTCCAGCGCGGTGGAGCAGCCGCCTTCCTGACGTCACGTCAGCTACGTAAGGTGAGCGGGTGAGCGAGCGGATGAGTGCGAAGCGGCCCCCGGCCGAGGACCCTGCAGGACAGCGGCCGGCGGACCGGCGACCGCCGGCCGGACAGCCCGCGGCCGGACCCGCAGGCGGGGCGACGGCGCCCCCACGGCCCCCGGCCGGGGGAACGGCCCCCGAGCCGCCGGTGGCGGACGGGCCGGCGCCCGCGCCGTCCTCCGCCGCAGTCCCGGGGGGCGGGCCGTCGCCGGGCGGGCGGCGCGTCGTCATCGCCGGGGCCGGGATGGCCGGCGTGCAGACCGCCGTGGCACTGCGCGAACAGGGCTTCACCGGCCCGGTGCTGCTGATCGGCGCCGAGCCCCACCAGCCGTACGACCGGCCGCCGCTGTCCAAGGCGGTCCTGCTCGGCAAGGCGGAGGGCTCCGCCTTCGAGGTCGACTTCGAAGCCCTCGGCATCACACTGCGCCTGGGGGTGGAGGTCACCGGCGTACGCCCCGGCGCGCACGAGGTCGACACCGAGGCCGGGCCGGTTCCGTACGACGTCCTGGTGGTGGCGACCGGGTCCGTGCCCGTCACGCTGCCCGGCACCGAAGGCATCCGGGGCGTCCACCTGCTGCGCACGCTCGACGACGCCGAGCGGCTGCGCCCCGTCCTGGCCGACCAGCACGACATCGTGGTCGTGGGCGCCGGCTGGATCGGGGCCGAGTTCACCACGGCCGCCCGCGAGGCCGGTTGCGCGGTCACGGTGGTCGAGGCGGCCGGCCGGCCGCTCGCGGGCGCACTGCCCGCCGAGGTCGCGGCCCCCATGGCCGAGTGGTACGAGGAGAGCGGCGCCGCCCTCCTCACGCACGCGCGCGTGGCGCACGTCGAACCCGGCGAGGTGGCTCTGGACGACGGCCGGCTGCTGCCCGCGGGGGCCGTGGTCGTCGGCATCGGCGCGCGGCCCGCCACCGACTGGCTCAAGGGCTCCGGCATCGAGCTCGGCGAGGACGGTGCGATCGTGGCCGACGACCATCTGCGCACCTCCGTCCCCGACGTGTACGCCGTCGGCGACTGCGCCTCCTTCCCCTCCGCCCGCTACGGCGAACGGCTGCTCGTCCACCACTGGGACAACGCGCTCCAGGGCCCGCGCACGGTCGCGGCCTGCATCGTGGGCGAGGCGCCCCGGGCGTACGACCCGGTGCCCTACTTCTGGTCCGAGCAGTTCGGCCGCTTCGTGCAGTACGCCGGCCATCACGCGGGCGCCGACACCCTGGTGTGGCGGGGCGACCCGGCCGGCGCCTCCTGGTCCGTGGCGTGGCTGTGCGACGGCGCGCTGCGGGCGCTGCTGGCGGTGGGCCGCCCCCGCGACCTGGCGCAGGGCCGCAAGCTGATGGAGGCGGGCACGGTGCTCGATCCGCAGCGCGTCGCCGACCCTTCCGTCCCCCTGAAGGCCGCGGCCCAGCGGTAGTCCGGCGCGCCCTCGGCGTAGCCCGGGTACCGACTGTCGGTCCGGGATGGCACGCTTGTCCCGTGACCGAGATTGACGCAAAGACCGATGCTCTCGTCCCTGCCTGGCTGCACCTGCCGGACATCGCGGACCTGCTTGGTGTCGAGGTGACGCGGGTGCGGCAGCTGGTCAAGGAGGGCCAGCTGATCGCCGTGCGCCGCGGTGAGAACCGGACGCTTCAGGTGCCCGCCGCCTTCATCAAGGACGGCAAGGTGCTGAAGGGTCTCGCCGGGACCCTGACCCTGCTGAAGGACGACGGCTTCACCGACGAAGAGATGCTGGAGTGGCTCTTCACCCCCGACCCGTCCCTGCCGGGCACCCCCGCGCAGGCGCTCAGCGAGAATCGCGGTACGGAGGTGAAGCGCCGCGCCCAGGCGCTCGCCGTCTGACGTAACCGACGTACCGAACCACACCGACACCAGGTGGTGCGCGCGACGGGCCCGGCTGCCCGGCGCCCGTCCCGCGCACCACCGCACCCACGGGGGGAACACCTCATGTCCACCGCACGCGCGCTCCTGTCCGACGCCCGGCTCTACCTGTGCACGGACGCCCGCAAGCGGCAGGGGGACCTCCCCGCGTTCCTCGACGCCGTCCTCGCCTCCGGTGTGGACGTCGTCCAGCTGCGCGACAAGGGCATGGAGGCCGGCGAGGAGCTGGAGCACCTGGCGGTCTTCGCGGACGCCTGCCGCCGCCACGGCAAGCTGCTCGCGGTGAACGACCGGGCCGACGTGGCGCACGCCATCGGCTCCGACGTACTGCATCTGGGCCAGGGCGACCTGCCGGTCCCCGCCGCCCGCGCCATTCTCGGCGACCGGGTGCTGATCGGCCGCTCCACGCACGCCGCGGCGGAGGTGGACGCGGCGGTCGCCGAGCCGGGCGTCGACTACTTCTGCACCGGCCCCTGCTGGCCCACCCCCACCAAGCCGGGGCGCTACGCGCCGGGCCTGGACCTGGTGCGGTACGCGGCCTCGCTGGAGCAGGACCGGCCGTGGTTCGCGATCGGCGGCATCGACGCGGACAACCTGGACGAGGTGCTGGACGCCGGCGCCCGCCGGATCGTCGTCGTCCGGGCCATCACCGAGGCGGACGACCCCGCGGCGGCCGCGGCGGCGCTCGCCAAGCGGGTGCGCGAGCGGTCCGCCTGAGCGGCCGGAGCGCCGCGCGCCACCCGGAGCCGTGACGCCGGGAGACGCGGCTCGGCCATGTTTTGTCCGAGGCGTGGACAACAAACCGGCGAATCCGGCAAATCACCCCTCTCCTGTTGGGTGGCCGACCCACCCTCGCTAACCTGCGGGTATGGCCCTTGGCACACCCTCCACCAGGTCGGATCGCGCCCTCACCGTGCGCGATCTGCTCGCGACCGGCAAGACGACGTACTCCTTCGAGTTCTGGGCGCCCAAGACGGAGAAGGGCGAGCGGAACCTCTGGAACGCGCTGCGCCGGGTCGAGGCGGTGGCGCCGAGCTTCGTCTCCGTGACCTACGGGGCCGGCGGCTCCACCCGCTCCGGGACGGTGAAGGCCACCGAGCAGATCGCCGCCGACACCACCCTCACCCCCGTCGCGCACCTCACCGCGGTGAACCACACCATCGCCGAGCTGCGCAACATGATCGGCCAGTACGCCGACGCCGACATCCGCAACATCCTCGCCGTCCGGGGTGACCCGCCCGGCGACCCGATGGGCGAGTGGGTCCCGCACCCCGAGGGAGTGCGGTACGCCGCCGACCTCGTCCGGCTGATCAAGGAGTCGGGCGACTTCTGCGTGGGCGTGGCGGCCTTCCCCGAGATGCACCCCCGCTCCACGGACTGGGACACGGACATTCGTCATTTCGTGGACAAGTGCCGGGCGGGCGCCGACTACGCGATCACCCAGATGTTCTTCGATCCCGAGGACTATCTCCGGCTGCGCGACCGGACGGCGGCCAAGGGCTGCGACACGCCGATCATCCCGGAGATCATGCCGGTCACCAGCGTGAAGCAGATCGAACGGTTCGCCCGGCTCAGCAACGCGCACTTCCCGCCCGCCCTGAAAGAGCGGATCCTCGCCGTCCAGGACGATCCGGCCGCTGTACGCTCCATTGGCATCGAGTTCGCAACGGAGTTCGGCGCTCGTCTGCTGTCCGAGGGTGCCCCCGGGCTGCACTTCATCACGCTGAACAACTCCACTGCGACGCTCGAGATCTACGAAAATCTCGGACTGCACGAGCAGTCCTGACCGGCCGTACCCGCTCCGTGACGGGGCGGCGGCCGTACGAGAGGGGCGGGCATGGGCTGGACGGTCCTCTACATCGCGTTCGGAATCGTCGCGTTGTGGCTGCTCGGTGAGGTGCTCCTGCAGTACAAGGCACGGCTGCGCTGGCGCCTGCTCGCCTTCGCGGGCTTCCTGGGCGTGGTCGTGGGCGTGCTGCTGCCCTCCGTCGCGGTGATCATCGCCGGCGCGCTCGCGTTCGCGGTCGGCCAGACGTACGTCACCCTCTCGTTCCGCCGCGGCTTCTCCACCGGCTGGGCGCTGGGCGGCAGCCCCGGCGCGAGCCGCCGGCGCAAGTCCGGCGCCGCCGCGGCGGAGGGCGGTCCCACGCTCCAGGTCACCGACCTCGACTACGACACGCCCGAACCGCCGGCCGCGCCCGCCGAGACCACGGCCGTCTACGAACCCCAGCCCCTGCCGGACGAGACCGGGCAGTACGGCGTCTACACGGGTCCCACCAGCACCGGCGCCGCCGCCTCCTCCGGGCCCGCCGCTGCCTACGGGTTCGAGCAGACCGGGACCGACGCGTACGCCGACCGGAACGCGTCGTACGACTCCGGCTTCGGGAGCCACGCCCAGCCCGGGTACGAGACACAGGACGCCTACACCTACTCCGCCTCGTACGACTACGGCACCGGACAGCAGCACTACGCCGCCTACTCCGACCCGTACATCGGCCCCAGCGGCGCCCCCGGCGCCCAGCCGTACGGCGCCTACGACGGCTACGGCGGCCAGCTGCCCTACCCGGACGCCTACGGCGACGGCGGCCACGCCGACACGCCACCCGGCGGCGTCTGGGTGCCGCAGCAGCGCGACGGCGAGCAGCAGTACCCCCCGCCGCCGCCCGGGCAGTCCTCGCCGTACGGCTACGACCCGAACGACTCGCAGTACCGCTACTGAGCCGGGCCCCGGGGCCGTGCCGCACCGCCCGCGGTACGGCTACCGGGAGCCGCGGAAGTCCGCGCCCTCCACGATCAGCCCGGCCACCAGCGCACCCGACATCCCGGCGTGCGCCAGCCCCCCGCCCGGATGGGCCCATCCGCCGGCGAAGTACAGCCCCGCCAGCGGTGCCGGGTTGGCGGCGGGCAGCAGCGTTCCGCCCGCGCCCGCCAGCGCCGGCCCGGGCACCCCGTACGCGCCCGTCTCCCGGAGCGTGTCGGCGGGGGTGCGCACCACGCGCCACAGCAGTCGCTCCCGCAGCCCCGGAACGGCGGCCTCCGCGGCCGCGGTCATCCGGTCGGCGAACGCGGCCGCCTCCGCCTCCCGGTCCTCGCCCCACAGGTTGTCCGACGCCCACGCGCCGCCCCCGGGAACGGTCGCGGTGACGGTGACCGCCTCGTGCCCGGCGTCGGGGCGCAGCAGGTCGTCGTCGGGGCGCAGCACCGTCACGGTCGGCCGGTCGCACAGCCGGCCCGCGGCGAGGGCGTCCAGCTCGTCCTCACGGTCGGCGGAGTGCACCACCGTGCGGTGGACGGCGTCCCCGGGCCGGGCGCCCCGCAGCGCCAGGAACACCGTCACGCGCCCGGTGCGCACCGCCGACTGGTAGCGGGGCCACTCGTCCTGGCTGCGCCACTCCAGGACCTGGTCCCGGTAGAGCGAGGGAACGGGCGCGCCGGCCACCACGTGGTCCGCCTCGGCCACCCGGCCGCCGGTCAGCTCCACGCCCACGGCGCGGCCGTCCTTCGCCACGACCCCGGTCACCTCGGCACCGAAGACGAACTCGACCTTCCGGGCCAGGCACCGCTGGTACACCGCGTCGGCCAGCGCCCGGATGCCGCCGGACACGTACCAGCTGCCGAAGGTCTGCTCCATGTAGGGCAGCACGGCGGCGGACGGGGGAGCGGTGGCCGGGTCGAAGCCGTAGGAGAGCGCGTAGCTCTCCAGCAGCGCCGCCAGCCGGGGATCGCCCAGCTCCCGGCGCCCCACGCCGGCCAGCGTGGTCGCCGCACGGCGCAGCAGACCGCTCCTGAGCGCCGGGTACGGGTCACGGTCGAACGGCGACACGTCGGCGGGCAGCGGTTCCTCCAGCAGCGGCCGGCGCGAGCGGTCCCACGCGTCCCGCGCGCGATTGAGGAAGCCGCCCCAGCGTTCGCCCGCGCCCGCGCCGAGCGCCGCGTCCAGCGCCGACACGACACCGGCGCGCGAGGCGTTGGGCAGGGACACGGTCGTGCCGTCGGCGAACACGTGCCGGCTCGCCGGATCCACCTGGGTCATCCCGACGCACCGCTCCAGCGGCTCCTTGCCGGTCTTCACGAAGAGGTCGCGGTAGACCGCGGGCAGGTGCAGCAGACCCGGTCCGGTGTCGAAGGCGAAGCCGTCGCGCTCGAACCGGCCGACCGCACCGCCGTACGTCCCCGCGCGCTCGTACACCGTCACCCGGTGGCCCGCCACAGCCAGCCGTGCCGCCGCCGCCATGGCGCCCATCCCGGCGCCGATCACCGCAATCCGTGCCATGCCAGGGACCTTATCCGGCGCCGCCGACAGCGCCGCGCCTGGGCATGAACGCGCAGCTCTGAGTATCCGTACCTAGGTCATGAGATGAGTAGGGCGGCGGATGGGGCCGGACCCGCGCGGACGGAAGAGTGGAGGCCACGGAAGGGGCGCGGGGCCGGCACCGCCGGCACGGGGCGGCGGAACGGCGCCGCGCGCCTGACGGAACGGGGATACGGGGAAGAGGGAACGGGGGCGGGGGCCCCGGGACAACGGGGTCGGAAGACCACGGGGACCCGGGGAAACGGGGCCGGAAGGCCCCGGGAAACGGGGAAACGGGGCCGGAAGGCCCCGGGAAACGGGGGAGCAGGAAAACGCCGCGGGAACGGGGGGACGGGGGAGAACCCGCGGGACACGGGGGAACGGGGGAAGCGGGGGGGGGGGGGGGGGGGGGGGGGGGGGGGGGGGGGGGGGGGGGCGCGGGGCGGGGGGGCCGGGCGGCCCCCCCCCCCCCCCCCCCCGCGCTCCGGGGCCACCGCCAACCCGCGGGGGCCCGGGGGGGCGGGGGCACACCCCGGGGCCCCGGGGGCACGGGGGCACGCGCCGGTGCGCATGGGCTCGGGGGGATCGAGCCCATGCGCACCGGCTTTCCGTCGTCCGGAGCTACCCCCGGCCGCCCACCCGGCCGTGCAGCAGCCGGGACAGGGCGGCGTGGACGTCGTCGATGGAGCGCTCGCTCTGGAACGCCTGCCAGTCCAGCGCCGCCACCAGCACCATGCCGACCAGCGCGGCCGCCGTCAGCGGGATGTCGATCTCGTCGCTCAGCTCGCCGTTCGCGACGCCCTCGCGCAGCACCGCCTCGACGACGGCGACCGCCTCCTGGCGCACCACCAGGAGGGTGGACTGCCACGCCCTGTTGGTGCGCCACAGCTCGGCCACGTACAGCTGGGTGAAGGCCGGGTAGCGGTCGATGAAGAGCAGGCCGGCCCGGATCATGGCGTCCAGGGCCTCGACCTTCGTCCCGCCGCGCGCGGCGGTGTCGTCGGCGGCCGCCCGCAGCGACGCCGTGAGCAGTCCCACCCCGTGGCGCAGCAACTCCTCGAAGAGCTCCGTCTTGCTCTTGAAGTTGTAGTAGACGGTGCCCTTGGCCACTCCGGCGCGTTCCGCGATCTCGTCCACGGTCGTGGCCGAGAAACCCTGCTCGGCGATGAGGGTCACGGCGGCCTCGTACAACTTGGTGCGAGTGGCCTGCCGTCTGTTGCTCCGGGTGTCCATGGGGACGATTCTCACAGGTCTCTCCCCCTCTACAGGGTCAGCTCGGGGTGCAGGCGGTCCAGGGTCCACACCTGCTTGCGCCGGGCGGAGAGGGCCGTCAGCGCGAGCGCGCCCAGGGTGAAGGCGGCCAGGACCGCGCAGCCCTGCCAGACCGGACCGAGGCCGCCGCCCGTGATGAGCCGGCGCAGCGCCTCGACGACGTACGTCATCGGCAGGAAGGGGTGGATGGCGTTGAAGAAGCCCGGGCTGGTCTGGACGGGGTAGGTACCGCCGGCCGAGGTGAGCTGGAGCATCAGCAGGGCCAGCACCAGGATCCGGCCCGCCGCGCCGAAGCGGGCGTTCAGCCACTGGATGATCGCCGCGAAGCAGCAGGTCACCAGCGCGAGGAAGGCGACCGTCCCGGCGGCCTGGGCCATCTTCAGGCCGAGGCCCCAGCGCAGTACCGACATGAGCGCGGCCACCTGGAGCAGGCCGATGGCGGCCACCGGCAGCCAGCCGGCCAGCGCCGTGCGCCAGGCCGAGGCCCCGGCGGCCAGGGCCCGCCGGTTGAGCGGCTGGATCAGCATGTACGCCACCATCGCGCCCACCCAGAGGGAGAGCGGGATGAAGTAGGGGGCGAAGCCCGTGCCGTAGTTGGGCGCCTTGTGCAGCGACTGCGAGGCCAGCTCGACCGGGTCGGCCATGACCTCGGTGCGGCGGTCGCGGTCCTTCTTGTCGTAGTCCGGGATCTTGTCGACGCCCTCGTTGAGGCCCTGGGCGAGCTCGCTGGAGCCGTCGGCGAGCTTGAACAGGCCGCCGTCCAGTTCCCCGGCCCCCTTCTTGAGCTTCCCGACCCCGGTGTCCAGCGCGCTGGAGCCGGTCTTGGCGCTCGTCACCCCGGTGTGCACCTGGTCGGCGCCCGTGGCGACCGCGTGGGCGCCGGCGTTCAGCTCATTGATCTTCGTGACGGCGTACTTGAGGTCGCTGTCGAGGTCGGGTGCCCGCTTGGCGAGGGCATCGGCCTTCTTCTCCAGATCGGCGAGCTGCGCGTCCAGCTTCTTCAGGTCGCCGTTGCTGTCCTTGGACAGCTCGTGCACATCGTCGGCGATCTTGGCCACGTCGGCGGAGGTGACCTTCGCGCGCTCCATGACCGGGCACCACTGGGGGTCCGGGACCGGCGCGTCCTCGCAGCGCTCCTTGTGGAGGCCGGCCAGGGCGGTGGCGTCCCTGTGGGCGTTCTCGCGCAGGGTGGGACCGGTCTTCACGATCAGATCCAGGTTGTGGCGCATGGCGGCCGACAGGTCCGAGACCAGGCGGGCCGAGTCGCCGATCTTCTTGCCGTTCTCCTTCAGGTACGGGCGGACGTCGGCCGCCACCCCGTTGACCTTGTCGGCCAGCTTCTGCGTACCGTCCGCCACCTGCCGGGCGCCCGTCTCGACCTGCCCGGCGCCCTTGTCGAGCTCCTTCAGGCCACCGGCCAGCTTGCCGCTGCCCTTCTTGGCGTTCTTCAGGCCGTTCGCCAGGTCGGCGGAGCCCTTCTTGGCCTTGCCCACGCCGTCCTTGACCTGGTCGGCACCCTCGGCGGCCTTCTCGGTCGCGTCGTGGATGTCCGAGAAGGAGATGAAGATCCTGTCCAGGAAGGAGCGCGACGACTTGGTCGAGGCGGCGGTGCGCACCTCGGAGAACACCGTCCGGGAGATCTGCCCGACGATGTAGTTGTTGGCGTCGTTCGTCCGCACCTTCAGGGCGCCCGTCTCAGGGGCGTCGCCCGAGCTGGAGGCGATGCGCTTGCTGAAGTCGCCGGGCATGGTGAGGGACAGGTAGTACGTGCCGTTCTCCACGCCCTCGCGCGCCTCGGCGTCGCTCACCTCGTGCCACTGGAAGACCTTGCTCTCCCGCAGTCCCTCGGTGATGTCGTCGCCCGCGTTGACCTTCTTGCCGTCGGCGGTGGCGCCCTTGTCCTCGTTGACCAGCGCGACGGGGATCTTGTCGAGCCTGCCGTACGGATCCCAGAAGGACCACAGGTACAGCGCGCCGTACAGCAGCGGCAGCAGCAGGATCGCGACGAGCGCGGCGCGCGGCAGCTTCCCCCTGCCGAACCGCTTCAGCTCAAGCGCGGCCAGTTTCGGCGAGCGCATCGGCCGTCCCCTCCTCGGTGGTGCGGATCGTGATGGTGTTCCCGGGGGCCTCGCTGCACACCGCCAGCACGGTGGTGCCGCCGTCGGCGATCGACCGCAGCATCCGCCAGGCCTCGGTCCGGTCGGCGCCGGACAGCTTGAGGTCCGCGTCGTCGACGGCCAGCAGACGCGGCGCGCCGATCAGGGCGAGGGCCACGGACAGGCGCAGCGCCTCCAACCGCTCGAGATCGCGCACGGAGGTGCGCTCCCCCTTGGGCAGCGCCTCCACCTCCAGGCCCGCCGCCTCCAGCGCGGCCTCGATGCGGGCGCGGGAGGCCGCGGCCCGCTCGGCGCGCGGGCGCAGCAGGGCGAGCGGGGAGGCGTCGAACCGGCGCTGCAGCAGCGCGCGTTCGCGCAGGTGCTCGGCGACGGTGAACGCCGGGTCGAGGTCGCTGACCCCCGGCACGGGGCCGAGGGCGCTGATACGGCGTACGGCGGCCATCTTCCGCGGCAGCCGCAGACCGGCGACCTCGGCGTGGCCCTCGGTGGGGCGCATGCGGCCGGTGAGCGCCAGGAGCAGGCAGGTGCGGCCGGAACCCGACGACCCCTCCAGGGTCACGAGGTCACCGGGCGCGGCCTCCAGGGACACGCCCCGGAAGACCCAGCCGCGCGGCCCCTTCATCCCGAAGCCCTCGGCCACCAGCGCCGCGCCACGCGGCTCCTGGGCGGAGGAGGCAGCGGCCGGGCGGCTGTCGCGGGCGCGGGCGGCGTCGGTGGCGGCCCCCGCGCCGGTGCCGGTGTCGCCGGCGGCGGTGTCGGTGCCGATGTCGGTCTTTGTGCCGGGGGCGGTGGCGGATGCGGTGCCGGTGTCCGTGCCGGAGGCGGTGGCGGCCGGGGTGCCGGTGTCGGTCCCGCTGCCCGTCGCGGTGCCGGTGTCGGCGGCGGCGGTGGCGGCGTCGTCGGACGCGCCGCCGGGGCCGTCCTCCGCGGCTTCCGTTCGGCTGCCCTCGGCTGCCGTGCGCTCGTCCGCGTGGTCCGCGGCTTCCGTACGGCCGTCCGCGCGGTCCTTCGCGTCCTCGGCCGGCTTCTCCGTATCCCCCGCGCGGTCCTGCGCGTCCGCGGCGCCGTCCGCGGGCGCTCGATCGGGGCCCTCGGCGCCCTTCGTGCCCTTGATGTCGTCGGTGCTGCCGGTGCCGTCGCCGAGGTCCGTACGGCCGGTGCGGTCGGGATCCTCGGGTATGCCCTTGTCCACGACCCTCCCCCCACATTCTTTGAACTGACCAGTCAGTCCAAAAACTACATCCGAACGCACGCGTGAAGCAAAAGCGCAGCTCAGCGCCGATTGTCAGTGGCGACCTGCACGATGGGCCCATACGGCCACAGCGCCGTCCCGCGACGACAGGAGGTTCGTCATGGCCGGTTCGAACGCAGCAGCGCGTGACGTCCACCCCGTGCTCCGCCGCGCCTCGGCGCCGCCCGCCGCACTGGACCTGCTCGCCCAGGCGCACGCCGGCCTCGACGAGGCGGCCACCCTGGAGACGCCCAACGAGCGGTACGCCACGGCCCACCTCGCCGCCCTCCGCGCCGCCGCCGCGGTGCTCGCCGCCCGCGGCCGCCCCGAGGCCACCCCGCGCAAGCGGCAGCAGATCCGCAGCGCCTGGGAGGTCCTTCCCGAGATCGCGCCCGAGCTGACCGAGTGGAGCGCCCTGTTCGCCTCCGGGGCGGCCCGCCGGGCCCGGGCGGAAGCCGGCATACAGGGCGCGGCGAGCGCCCGCGCCGCCGACGACCTGATACGCGACGCGACCGTGTTCGTGCGGCTGGTCGAGCGGTTGCTGGTGCTCCAGCCGGTGCTGCCCCGGCCGAGGGTGCGGCAGCCGGGTGCGGAGGACGGCACGGGGTGAGCCGGGGGGTGGCCGGCGACGGCACGCGAGGCCATAGGGTGGGAAACGTTCATCACCCTCCCGAGGAGTCAACTGCCGTGTCGGACCCGCAGCGCCCCCGCGCCTCCCTTCGTACCGCCGTGGTGTGGGACGTCCTTGAGGACGCCCTCGACCGCAGGGTCAAGGCGACCGGTAAGGACAGCCTGGACGTCCTCGACACCGGCGGCGGCAGCGGGAACTTCGCGGTGCCCGTCGCCCGCCTCGGGCACCGGGTCACCGTCGTGGACCCCAGCCCCAACGCCCTGTTCGCCCTGGAGCGCCGGGCCGGCGAGGCCGGTGTGGCCGACCGGGTGCGCGGCGTCCAGGGGGACGTGCACGGCCTGTTCGACGTCGTCGAGCGCGGCGGCTACGACGTGGTGCTGTGCCACGGCGTCCTGGAGTACGTGGACGACCCGGCCGAGGGCGTCCGCAACGCCGTCGAGGCCCTGCGACCCGCCGGTGCGCTCAGCCTGCTCGCCGCCGGGCTCGGCGGGGCCGTCCTCGCCCGCGCGCTCGCCGGGCACTTCACGGAGGCGCGGCACGCGCTGACCGACCCGGCCGGGCGCTGGGGCGAGGGCGACCCCGTGCCCCGCCGCTTCACCGTGGAGCAGCTCACCGAGGTCGTCGAGGCGGCCGGCGTGGAGGTCGGGGCGGTCCACGGCGTGCGGGTCTTCGCCGACCTGGTGCCCGGTGTTCTGGTCGACACCGAGCCGGGTGCGCTGGACGCGCTGCTGCGGCTGGAGGCGGCGGCGGCCGAGCTGTCCGCGTTCCATTCGGTCGCCACGCAGCTGCACGTCCTGGGCGAAAAGCGGGGCTGACGCGGGCAGCGGGCTGATCAGCGGCGCAGCGGCAGACGGAGTACGTCACACACCCCCCGATCGCCGTCGGATCCCCGTATGATCGAGGGACACCATCCGGCATGACGGATCGGAGGACGGGGAATCAACGCCTCACCAGCC
Source organism: Streptomyces sp. NPDC051310 (assembly GCF_044455245.1). NCBI lineage: Bacteria > Bacillati > Actinomycetota > Actinomycetes > Kitasatosporales > Streptomycetaceae > Streptomyces > Streptomyces sp. NPDC051310. Next base: position 228,317 of record NZ_JBITEO010000007.1, on the reverse strand, counting down.
GAACCGGCATGGCGGCCCGATCGGTGAATCGGGACAGAGGGCGGGTTTCACGGGGGCGATTCCCTGCCTATCCTGAAAGGGCCGCATACCGGTCGCCCCCCGCGACCGACGACGAGGAGGACTCCGTGCCGCTCTCGGAGCACGAGCAGCGAATGCTCGAGCAGATGGAGCGAGCGCTGTACGCCGAAGATCCCAAGTTCGCGACAGCGCTCGAGGGAAGCGGGCTGCGTACGTACACCCGGCGACGGGTCTACCAGGCGGTCGCAGGCTTCCTTGTGGGTATCGCGCTCCTCATGGCCGGAATGGTCGCCCAGCAGATCTGGATCAGCGTGGTGGGTTTTCTCGTCATGCTCGGCTGCGCGGTCCTGGCGGTCACCGGTTGGCGCAAGGCTCCCAAGCCGGGCGAGCAGCAGTCACCGGCGGGCGCTCCGGCTCCCGGCCGGCAGGCCAGGCAGCGCCGTTCGATGATGAACCGGATCGAGCAGCGGTGGCAGCGCCGCCGCGACGAACAGGGCCACTGAGCGCGCAGACGGCCGTCACCTGTGCGGCAGCGCGCAGGACAACCGCATCGTGAGCACGCGCGTGCGCGTGCATAGGGCTGAGGGGTGACCGCTTCCGAGCGGTCACCCCTCAGCCATGCCCTCTTGGTGCGCAGACCGCGCCATCGGCCCGGCGGCGGCGCGGCTGTGCGGCGCCGGGGCTCACGAGCCGCCCCCTCGGAGCGGTGACGCGAAGCCATCGGCTCGGCTCTGCTTGGCCCGGCTGGGTACGGCTCGGCGCTCGCCGCCGGGCAGGGCGTTCCTCGGCCACCGGGCCCCGCAGGCACAGGCCCTGGCAGAGGCAACAGACGCAGCCGCCGCCCGCCGGTGCCGGGGCGCCGCCCGTGGACCGGGGGCCACGGGCGACGGCCTCAGCCGCGTTGGCGGGAAGGACGGCGCAGGGCGCCCGACCAGCGGGTGGTCAGACGGTGGCGCGCCGCCGCCCAGCGTCCGGCGACCGCGGCCCAGCGGGCCGACAGCGCCCACAGCACCTGGACGGCCGAGCGCGGTGCCAGCGTGGCCCGCAACCGCGGTAGCGCGCCCAGCGGGGCCCGCAGGCCGGTCCGGATCCGCGCCACGTCCTCGGCGAGCCCGGTCGCGGGCCGCGGCCGCGGGGCGTAGAGCACCTGCTCCACCGCGCCCGCCGTCCGGTGCACCGCCTCCGCCGCCGGACCCTCCAGCCGGCCCAGCCGCACGATGCGCTCGGCGGTCCTGCGGGGCGTCTGCGACTCGTCCGGCGCGACACCGTGGTCCCAGGCCGTGTCGATGACCTCCCGCCAGGCCGCCAGCGTCCGGGCCGCCGCGTCCTCGGCGGTGCGCCCGCCCGGACCCAGCCGGCGTGAGGTCACCCGCATCCGCCAGAGCATCGGAAGCAGCGGTACCAGCAGGGCCGCCGCCACGCCCAGCGCGGCCAGCAGGACCGTCGTCAGCGGCGTACCGGGGTCGGCGGGCGTCACGGCGCCCGGCGCCGCGGTCTCGCCGCACTCGCCCAGGCGCCGCATCTGCGGGGTGCAGGTGGGGTCGGCCGACGGTGCCGCGGACGGCGCGGCCGAGGCGCTCGCCTCGGGCTGCGCTGGCGCGGGCGCCTCGCCCGAGGGTGCCTCCGGCCGTGTGTACTCGGGCACCGAGCCCCGCGTCGGCGTCGGCTCGAACCGCAGCCACCCCACGCCCTCGAAGTACAGCTCCGGCCAGGCGTGCGCGTCCCGGATGCCCACCGACATGACGCCGCCGCCCTGCTGGGTCCCGGGTGTGAAGCCGACCGCGACCCGCGCCGGTATCCCCAGCGTCCGGGCCATCGCCGCCATCGAGAACGAGAAGTGGACGCAGAAGCCCTTCTTCGCGGTCAGGAACCGGGAGATGGCCGCGACCCCGGTGCCCGACGACACCTGGGTGTCGTAGGTGAAGCCGCCCTCCGCCGCGAACCAGTCCTGCAGCTTCACGGCCCGCTCGTAGTCGTTGGCCGCGCCCGCGGTCACCTTCAGCGCCGTGGCCTTCACGTCCCGCGGCAGCGCATCCGGCACGTTCGTGTACTCGCGCGCCAGTGTCCCGGGCGGCGCCGGGGCGTCGGCCAGCTGCTTCGGCGTCGGCTGCACGAGCAGGCTCGTCACCGTGTACTGCTTGCCGCGTGTGGTCTGACCGTCGTCGCCGACGAGCATCCGTCCAGCCGGCTCGTACCGCCAGCGCCCCTCGATGGCGACGGAGGTCGCCGGGTAGGGCAGCGGCAGCCACTTCTGCTCGTAGGAGTCGGCGGCCGAGATGTTGGTGGTGACCGACACGCCGCCCACCGCCTCGCTCAGCCCTTCCGGGCGGGGCAGCTGCGCCGGGACGTCCTCGACCTTGCGCACCGACGACCGCCACGACGTGCCGTCGAACTGGTCGAGCGCGACCATGCGCAGGTACATGCCGGAGGGGTCCTGGGCGTTGGTGCGGTACCGCAGCACCTCCCGGTCCTCGGGCTGGTTCAGGTTGTCCTGGAGGGACACGAGCGGGTTCACCGCCGAGATGGTGCCCCCGCCGCCCTCACCCCGGCCGTTGCCCGCGGTGTTCAGCAGCCCGCCGCTGAGCGACGGCAGCACCGCCGGCACCACCATCGCGATGCCCAGGGCGACCACACCGATCCGCCGCCCGGTGCGCACCGGGGCGGTCGCGCCGCCTCCCGGTGTCAGCAGCCCGGACGGGCCGTTGCCCCGGGACGGCGCCGCGCCGCCGAACACCCGGCCCCACTGGGAGAGCCGGTCCCGGCCTTCCGCCAGCAGGAGCAGCAGGTAGCCGGAGGCCGCCAGCAGGAACCACAGCCAGGTCGCCCCGCCCCCCGAAAGGCCGGCGGCCACCGAGTACAGCGCCAGCAGCGGCAGGCCCGCGGGCGCCGCACTGCGGAAGGTCACCGCGAGCGCGTCGACCGCCAGCCCGATCAGCAGCACACCGCCGATCAGCATCAGCCGGATGCCGGCGCTCGCCGGGGCCGGTATCGCGTACTGGCCCACGTCGTCGGCACCCGCCTGCAGCAGCTCGCCGAGCCGCTGGATCGCCTCGGGCCCCGGCACCACGGCCGCGAGCGCCTGCTCCCGCGCGAAGACCACGGTCAGCATCACCACGGCCAGCACGGCCTGGACCACCACGATCAGCGGCCGGGGCAGCGGAACCCGCCGCGCCAGCGCGCCCACGACGCTCTGGATCCCCAGCAGCAGGGCCGCATGGGCGATCCAGTCGACCTTGTCGACCAGCGGCACCAGCGCGCCCGACGCCATCAGCGTGGCGGCGTACGCGCACAGCGCGAGCCTCGCGCGACCGCTCATGACCAACCCCCTGCGAATGCCGTCGCACCGCCGCCCGGCGCGCCCGGCTCCAGCGGCGCCGAACCGGCGTGCCGCCACACCTCGGCGAGCGATGCCCGCGGCGGCACCGCCACCGCGGTCCACCCGGCCTCGCGCAGCCGGCACACGCTGTCGAGGGCGGCCCCGCCCGCCGGGCGCCCGTTCGACCACGAGCCGCTGTCCAGTACGAAGGCGACGGCACCGCCGCTGCCCCGCCGCATCCTGGCGGCCATCGCCGCCTGCTCCTCGTCCAGGTCACCGATGAAGGCCACCAGCAGCCCTTCGCCCCCGCTCCGCAGCACGTCGTACGCGCGCGACAGCCCCGCCCCGTCGGAGTGGTCGACGACCGCGAGCGTGTCCATCAGCAGCCCGGCGGCGTCCGCGGAGTCCTGCGTCGCCCCGGCGAACCCGTCGGCGCCCTCCCCGGGCAGCACGCTCCCGGTGTCCGTCAGCAGCCGCACCGCGAAGCCCCGTTCCAGCATGTGCACCAGCACCGAGGCGGCGCCCGAGACCGCCCACTCGAAGGCGGAGTCCGGCCCCGCCCCCTGGTAGGCCACCGCGCGGGTGTCCAGCAGCACCGTGCACCGGGCACGCTGCGGCTGCTCCTCGCGCCGCACCATCAGCTCGCCGAGGCGCGCGGTGGACCGCCAGTGCACCCGCCGCAGGTCGTCGCCGTAGCGGTACTCGCGCGGGATCACGTCGTCCTCACCGGCCAGGGCCAGCGAGTGCTGCAGGCCGTCGCCGTACCCCGCGCCCTCACCGGCCAGCCGCACCGGCGGCAGCGACTCGGTGCGGGGTATCACCGTGAGCGTGTCGTACGCGCTGAAGGAGCGGGTCAGCTCGCACATCCCGAAGGGGTCGTTCAGCCGCAGCTGGAGCGGGCCCAGCGGATACCGGCCGCGCAGGTCGGACCGGACCCGGTACGACACCTCGCGCCGCCCGCCCGCCTCGACCCGGTCCAGCACGAACCGGGGCCGCGGCCCCAGGACGTACGGCACGTGGTCCTGGAGCATCAGCAGCCCGGTGGGCAGCCGGGAGACGTTCTCCATCCGCAGGTGCACCCGCGCCTCGCCGCCCGCCGGCACGCGCCGCGGGGACAGCCCCCGGCCGGCCGTCACCCGGTAGCGGGTGCGGTACAGCACGAGCACGCACACCAGCGGCAGCACCATGAGCAGCAGGCCGACCCGCAACAGGTCGCCCTGCCCCAGCACGTACGCGCAGACCGTCGCCGCGACACCGGCCGCGAGGAACGACCGGCCGCGCGTGGTGAGCCCGCCGAGGGCGTCCCGGACACCGCCGCCCCGGCTCTCGCCGTCCGCGGCGGCGGGCACGGGGGCCGCCATCAGATCCGCCGGACGCCGGGCTGCGGCCGGCCGTAGAGCGGGGCGGGGGCCACGGGCTGCCGGGCGGCCGTCGGCACCGGGGTGCGCTGGAGTATCTCGATCACGACCTGCTCGGAGGTGCGCCGGTTCAGCTGGGCCTGCGACGTGGGCAGCAGCCGGTGCGCGAGGACCGGCACCGCCAGCGCCTGGACGTCGTCCGGCAGGGCGTAGTCCCGGCCCTGGAGCGCCGCCGACGCCTTCGCGGCGCGCAGCAGGTGCAGCGTGGCGCGCGGCGAGGCGCCCAGCCGCAGCTCGGGATGGCTGCGGGTGGCCCCGACCAGGTCCACGGCGTACCGCCGGATCGCCTCGGCCACGTGCACCGTGCGCACAGCGTCGATCAGCTTCACGATGTCGTGGGCGTGCGCCACCGGCTGGAGGTCGTCCAGCGGGGACACGGAACCGTGGATGTCGAGCATCTGCAGTTCCGCCTCGGGGCTCGGGTAGCCGATCGAGACACGGGCCATGAAGCGGTCGCGCTGCGCCTCGGGCAACGGGTAGGTGCCCTCCATCTCGACCGGGTTCTGCGTGGCCACCACCATGAAGGGGCTGGGCAGTTCGTAGCTCTGCCCGTCGATGGTGACCTGCCGCTCCTCCATCGACTCCAGCAGCGCCGACTGCGTCTTCGGCGAGGCGCGGTTGATCTCGTCGCCGATCACGATCTGCGCGAAGATCGCGCCCGGCTTGAATTCGAAGTCGCGGCGCTGCTGGTCGTAGATCGAGACGCCGGTGATGTCCGACGGCAGCAGGTCGGGCGTGAACTGGATCCGCCGGACCGAACAGTCGATGGACCGTGCCAGCGCCTTGGCCAGCATGGTCTTGCCGACGCCGGGCACGTCCTCGATGAGGAGGTGTCCCTCGGCGAGCAGCACGGTCAGCGAAAGCCGTACGACCTCAGGCTTGCCCTCGATCACAGCCTCGACCGACCTGCGGACACGCTCCGCTGTGGTGGTCAGATCTGTGAGGCTCGCTCGATCGTCATAGGTCGTCACCCGGCCCTCCTCGGCCCGTTCCATGGGCCGTGCGCGGCTGACGGCCCGGCCCACCCTTGAAACACGGACACCGTCTCCGAACCATTCAGCGACGGTGTCTCCCCGCATTCTTGTTGGCGTTACCCGTGCGTGTCACTCGGCTGTGGATAACCCTGGGCGATATGTCGGAGGTTGTGGCGTTCCGGGTGGTGCCGGGCTCCGGAAATCGGTCGGGAATCGGTCAGGAAGCGGGGTCGATCTCGCGCAGCAGACCCGTGTGCACGTCGAACACGAAGCCCCGCACGTCCTCGGTGTGCAGCAGGAACGGCGAGGTGCGGACCCGCTGCATGGACTGCCGTACGTCCTGGTCGACGTCGCGGAACGCCTCGACGGCCCACGTCGGACGCTGCCCGACCTCTTCCTCCAGGTCCTGGCGGAACTCTTCGGTCAGTTTCTCCAGGCCGCAGCCGGTGTGGTGCACCAGCATCACGCTGCGGGTGCCCAGCGCGCGCTGGCTGATGGTGAGCGAGCGGATCACGTCGTCGGTGACCACGCCGCCGGCGTTGCGGATGGTGTGGCAGTCGCCCAGCTCCAGGCCGAGGGCGGCGTGCAGATCGAGCCGGGCGTCCATGCAGGCGACGACGGCGACCTGCTGCACGGGGCGGGCGTCCATCCCGGGGTCTTCGAAGCCGGCGGCGTAGCGCTTGTTCGCCTCGACGAGACGGTCGGTGACCGTACCGCCGGTGCGGACATCGGTGGTCGAGGTGTGCGCGGAAGTCGACATGCCACCGACGTTAATGGTCACAGTGGCCGGAAGCCCGCAGTGAGACGGGACAAAGAACATCAACGTGTCTTGTTGTGAGGTAACCCACAGGCCGGTGTGCAGGGGCTCGTACGGGTGAGACGTCCGCAATGATCCGGCTTGCGTTCGCGCCCCGTGCGACGCGCTGGCCGGTTGATTGACCGGACGGGGGAGTGGACTAAAGTGACGCGAAGTTCACGGAGACATTGAGCGAATCACAGAGAATTCCGCAGTTTCTCCCCCGCGTGTGCGGCGGTACGTACGGCTCGGCCTCCTTCCGCTCGCCGGTCGGCCGACGCCCGACCCGGCCCGGCCCGGCAGTACGTGCGGCCGCGCCGAATCTGGAAGGGCGCATGAGCGAGACCCGACACGTCCCGGTGATGCTCCAGCGGTGCCTGGACATGTTGGCCCCGGCGCTGGGGGAGCCGGGTGCGGTGGTCGTCGACTGCACGCTCGGCCTCGGCGGCCACAGCGAGGCGCTGCTGACCCGGTTCCCCGAGGCCCGCCTGATCGGCCTCGACCGGGACAAGGAGGCGCTGCGGCTCTCCGGCGAACGGCTCGCCCGCTTCGGCGACCGCGCCACCCTCGTCCACGCCGTGTACGACGAGCTCCCCGCCGTGCTCGAACGCCTCGGCGTGCCCCGCGTCCAGGGCGTCCTGTTCGACCTCGGCGTCTCCTCCATGCAGCTCGACGAGGCGGACCGCGGCTTCGCCTACGCCCAGGACGCCCCGCTCGACATGCGCATGGACCAGACGACCGGCATCAGCGCGGCCGAGGTCCTCAACACCTACCCGCCCGGCGAGCTCGTGCGCATCCTGCGCCAGTACGGCGAGGAGAAGCAGGCCAAGCGGATCGTGGCGGCGGTCGTACGGGAGCGGGAGAAGGAGCCCTTCACCACCAGCGCCCGGCTCGTCGAGCTGATCCGCGACGCCCTGCCGCAAGCCGCCAAGCGCACCGGGGGCAACCCCGCCAAGCGGACCTTCCAGGCCCTGCGCATCGAGGTCAACGGCGAGCTCTCGGTCCTGGAGCGGGCGATCCCGGCAGCCGTCAAGGCCCTCGCCGTCGGCGGCCGCATCGCCGTGCTGTCGTACCACTCGCTGGAGGACCGGCTGGTCAAGCAGGTGTTCACGGCGGGCGCCACCAGCACGGCCCCGCCCGGCCTGCCCGTCGTGCCGGAGCAGTACCAGCCGCGGCTCAAGCTGCTGACGCGCGGCGCCGAACTCCCCACCGAGGAGGAGATCGCCGAGAACCGCCGCGCCGCCCCGGCCCGGTTCCGGGCGGCCGAACGGATCAGGGAGGACGTACGGTGAACCACGGCTGCGACACCGGCCGCTGCCGCGGCGGGGTGAACGGGGCGTTCAGGTGACCGGAGCGGGACCTCTGAAGGGACGGGCCGCGCGGCTCGCGCGGTTCATGCCGTCCGGGCCCACCACCGCGGCCCGCACCCCCTTCGTCCTGCTGGTCGTCCTGCTCCTCGGCGGCGGCCTGATCACCCTGCTGCTGCTCAATTCGTCCCTCAACGAGGGCTCCTTCAAGCTGAGCGAGCTCAAGAAGAGGACCACCGAACTCACCGACCAGGAGCAGGAGCTCCAGCGGGACGTGGACGACCGCTCCGCCCCCGACGCGCTCGAACGCCGGGCCAGGGAGCTCGGCATGGTGCCCGGCGGCAGCCCCGTCTTCCTCGACCCCGACGGCACCGTCCGCGGCGTCCCCGCCCCCGCGGCGTCCCCGCCCGCCTCCACGACCCCCGGCAGGTGACGCAGTGCCCCCGACGCAGCCCCCGCGCCGACGCGTACCGGCCCCCGCGCGCCCCGACGGCCGCCGCCCGCGCCGCACCCCCGGCACGTCCGGCAGAACGCCCGCCAAGGCCCGCCCGCGCACCATGCGCCTCGCCAGCCCCCGCCCGCGGCTGCGCCTGGTCAGCCTCGGCCTGACGCTCGTGATGCTGGCCTTCGTCGTGCGGCTGCTCCAGGTCCAGGCCGTCGACGCCGACGCGTACGCCGCCAAGGCGGGGAAGAACCGCTACCTGAGCCACGAGCTCACCGCCGAGCGCGGCGAGATCACCGACCGCGCCGGCATCGCGCTCGCCGCCAGCGTCGACGCGTACGACATCACCGCCGACCCCAAGATGTTCACGCCCGAGGAGAGCAAGGCCCCCGACGCCCCCGAACAGGCCGCCGCCCTCCTCGCCCCCATCCTCGGCAAGGACCCCGCCGAGCTGGTCAAGAAGCTCAAGGCGCCCAAGTCCCGCTACGCCCTGCTGGCCCGCCGCCAGACCCCCCAGGTCTGGAACCAGATCAAGGACCTGAAGAACGTCTTCGCCGAGAAGGCCCGCGCCGAGAAGGCCAAGGGCGGCACCGGCGTCAGCGTCCTCGCCGGCGTCTTCAACGAGCCCAGCAGCACCCGTGTCTACCCCAACGGCAACCTGGCCGCCGGGATACTGGGGTACGTCAACGCCGACGGCCACGGCGGCGGCGGCCTGGAGTCCATGCTCGACGAGGAACTGGCCGGCAAGGACGGCGAGATCACCTACGCCCAGTCCGGCGGCCGCCGGGTGCCCACCGCGGGCGCCCGCGAGACGCCCGCCGTCCCCGGCTCGGACATCGAGCTGACCATCGACCGCGACATCCAGTGGGCCGCCCAGCAGGCCATCACCGAGCAGGTCGAGGCCTCCGCGGCCGACCGCGGCTACGTGATAGTGCAGGACGTGCGGACCGGCGAGGTGCTGGCCATGGCCAACGCGCCCGGGTTCGACCCCAACGACCTCTCCCGGGCCGACGCCGCCGCCATGGGCAACGCCGCGCTCCAGGACGCGTACGAGCCCGGCTCCACCAGCAAGGTCATGTCGATGGCCGCCGTCCTGGAGGAAGGCGTCGCCACACCCTCCACCCACGTCGTCGTGCCCAACCGGCTGCACCGCGGCGACCGGCTCTTCAAGGACGACATCGACCACCCCACCTGGTACCTGACGCTCAATGGCGTCCTGGCCAAGTCCAGCAACATCGGCACCATCCTGGCCACCGGCCAGCTCGGCGACACCCAGGCCGAGTCGAACCGCATCCTCCACTCCTACCTGCGCAAGTTCGGCATCGGGCGCCCGACCGGCCTCGGCTACCCCGGGGAGACGTCCGGGATCCTCGCCAAGCCGCAGGACTGGTCCACCTCGCAGCAGTACACGATCCCCTTCGGCCAGGGCCTGTCCATCAACGCCATGCAGGCGGCGTCCGTGTTCTCGACCATCGCCAACGGCGGCGTCCGCATCGAACCGACCCTGGTCCGCGGCACCAGGGGCCCCGACGGCCGGTTCACCCCGGCCCCCGCACCCGGGAAGACCCGCGTGGTCAGCGAGAAGACGGCCAAGACCCTCGCCGCGATGCTGGAGTCGGTGGTCGGCAACGAGGAAGGCACCGGCACCAAGGCCGCCATCCCCGGCTACCGCGTCGCCGGCAAGACCGGCACCGCCAACCGCGTCGACCCCGAACTCGGCCGCTACAAGGGCTACACCGCCTCCTTCGCCGGCTTCGCACCCGCCGACGCACCGCGCGTCACGGTCTACTGCGCCATTCAGAACCCCACCCGGGGAAGCTACTTCGGCGGCCAGATCTGCGGCCCCATCTACAAGAAGGTCATGGAATTCGCCCTGAAGACCCTGCAGATCCCCCCGACCGGCAAGAAAGCCGCCCGGCTGCCGGTCACCTTCGAACCCGGTGAGTGAGCCGACGGGAGCCCCCAGTGACATCCACCACCCCCGACCCCGCGGGCCGCTCCGGCACCCGTACCGCACCGGCGGCCTCTTTTGGCCCGATGACGGGTGCGCCCGGTACGCTCACCGCCGTGCCACACGCTGATCAGTCCCGAACCACCCCGAAGGACGCCCCCGCGAAACAGCCGGGGACTCCCCGTCCGGCCCGGGTCCGCCCCACACCCCTGGGCGAACTCGCCGCCCGGCTGGACATCCCGTCCCCGGGCAGCGCGGAGGTGTCCGGCATCACCCACGACTCCCGGGCCGTACGCCCCGGGGACGTGTACGCCGCGCTCCCGGGCGCCCGCCTCCACGGCGCGGACTTCGCCGGCCAGGCCGCCGACCTCGGCGCCGTCGCGATCCTCACCGACCCGACCGGCGCCGAGCGCGCGGCCGCCACCGGCCTGCCGGTGCTCGTCACCGACGACCCCCGCGGCCGGATGGGGGAGCTCGCCGCCGACATCTACGGACGGCCCGGCGGCGACCTGCTCCAGATCGGCATCACCGGCACCTCCGGCAAGACCACCACCGCCTACCTCGTCGAGGGCGGCCTCAAGGCGGCCGGACACCGCACCGGACTCATCGGCACCGTCGAGATGCGCATCGGGGACGAGCGCATCAAGTCCGAGCGCACCACCCCCGAAGCCACCGACCTGCAGGCCCTGTTCGCCGTGATGCGCGAACGCGGCGTCGAGTCGGTCGCCATGGAGGTCTCCAGCCACGCCCTCGTGCTCGGCCGGGTCGACGGCTGCGTCTTCGACGTCGCCGTCTTCAACAACCTCAGCCCGGAGCACATGGAGTTCCACTCCGGCATGGAGGACTACTTCCAGGCCAAGGCGCAGCTGTTCACCCCGCGCCGCTCCCGCCAGGGCGTGGTCAACCTCGACGACACGTACGGACGCAGGCTCACCGAGGAGGCGTCCGTCCCGGTCGTGACCTTCTCCGCCGAGGGCCACCCCGACGCCGACTGGCGTGCCCAGGACGTCGAGATCGGCCCCCTGGGGAGCACGTTCACCATCCTGGGCCCCAAGGGCGAGCGGGTGACCGCCAGGGCGCCGCTGCCCGGTCCGTTCAACGTCGCCAACACCCTCGCCGCCGTCGTCACCCTCGCCGTCGCCGGCGTGGACCCGCAGACCGCCGCCGACGGCATCGCGGCGGTTCCCGGCGTCCCCGGCCGGCTGGAGCGCGTCGACGCGGGCCAGCCCTACCTCGCGGTCGTCGACTACGCCCACAAGACCGATGCCGTCGAATCGGTCCTGCGCGCCCTGCGCAAGGTCACCGAGGGCCGGCTGCACATCGTGCTGGGCTGCGGCGGCGACCGGGACGTCACCAAGCGCGGCCCCATGGGCGCCGCCGCGGCACGCCTCGCCGACACCGCCGTACTGACCTCCGACAACCCCCGCTCCGAGGATCCGCTCGCGATCCTCGCCACGATGCTCGCGGGCGCCGCGGAAGTGCCCGTCCACGAGCGCGGCGAGGTCGTCGTGTTCGAGGACCGGGCCGCCGCGATCGCCGCCGCCGTCGCACGCGCCCGGCCCGGGGACACCGTGCTGGTCGCGGGCAAGGGCCACGAGCAGGGCCAGGACACCGCAGGGGTGGTACGCCCCTTCGACGACCGGCAGGTGCTGCGCGAGGCCATCGTGGAGCGCGCCAATCGACACGAGAACAGTCAGGGATGAAGTAGTGATCGCCCTCTCCCTCGCCGAGATCGCCGAAATCGTCGGCGGGCAGTCGCACGACATACCGGATCCGGCCGTCCAGGTCACCGGGCCCGTCGTCCGCGACTCCCGCGAGATCGAACCCGGCAGCCTCTTCGTCGCCTTCGTCGGCGAACGCGTCGACGGCCACGACTACGCGCGCCAGGCCCTGGAGGCCGGCGCGGTGGCCGTCCTCGCGACCCGCCCGGTCGGCGTGCCCGCCGTCGTCGTCGACGACGTCCAGTCGGCCCTCGGCGCCCTCGCCCGCGCGGTCGTCGCACGCCTGGGCACCCGGGTCGTCGCGCTGACCGGCTCGGCCGGCAAGACCAGCACCAAGGACCTCATCGCCCAGGTGCTCCAGCGCAAGGGGCCCACCGTCTGGACGCCGGGCTCCCTCAACAACGAGATCGGCCTGCCGCTCACCGCGCTGCGCGCCACCGAGGACACCGAGCACCTCGTGCTGGAAATGGGAGCGCGCGGAATCGGCCACATCCGCTACCTGACCGAGCTGACCCCGCCGGGCATCGGGCTCGTCCTGAACGTGGGCAGCGCCCACATCGGCGAGTTCGGCGGCCGGGAGCAGATCGCCCGGGCCAAGGGCGAGCTCGTCGAGTCCCTGCCGTCCGCGGAGGAGGGCGGGATCGCCGTGCTGAACGCGGACGACCCGCTCGTACGGGCCATGGAGAGCCGGACCCGCGCGCGCGTGACCCTGTTCGGCGAGGCCGACGACGCCGACGTACGTGCCGAGAATGTCCGGCTCACGGAGAACGGACAGCCCTCTTTCCGGCTTCACACACCCACCGGGTGCAGCGACGTGACCTTGCGCCTGTACGGTGAGCACCACGTGTCGAACGCGCTCGCCGCGGCCGCCGTCGCCCATGAGCTGGGCATGTCCGTCGACGAGATCGCCACCGCGCTCTCCGAGGCGGGCACCCTCTCCCGCTGGCGCATGGAGGTCACCGAGCGTCCGGACGGTGTGACGATCGTCAACGACGCCTACAACGCGAACCCCGAGTCCATGCGGGCGGCCCTGCGCGCGCTCGCGGCCATGGGCAAGGCCGCACAGGCCAAGGGGGGCCGTACGTGGGCGGTGCTCGGTCAGATGGCCGAGCTCGGCGACGAGTCGCTCGCCGAGCACGACGCGGTCGGACGGCTCGCCGTCCGGCTCAACGTCAGCAAGCTCGTCGCAGTCGGGGGCAGGGAAGCGTCCTGGCTGCAACTGGGCGCATATAACGAGGGTTCGTGGGGTGAGGAGTCGGTGCACGTGTCCGACGCGCAGGCGGCGATCGACCTGTTGCGCAGTGAGCTGCGCCCGGGAGACGTCGTGCTGGTGAAGGCATCCAGGTCGGTGGGGCTCGAGCGGGTGGCCCAGGCACTGCTGGAGAACACCGCCGAGGGCGAGGTCGCCGGCCGATGAGGCAGATCCTCTTCGCGGGGGCCATCGGGCTCTTCCTGACCCTGATCGGCACCCCGCTGCTGATCAAGCTCCTGGCCCGCAAGGGATACGGGCAGTTCATCCGGGACGACGGCCCCCGCACGCACGGCAGCAAGAAGGGCACGCCCACCATGGGCGGCATCTCCTTCATCCTGGCCACGCTCATCGCGTACGCCCTCGCCAAGGTCATCACCGGCGAGGACCCGACGTACTCGGGCGTCCTGGTGCTGTTCCTGATGGCCGGCATGGGTCTCGTCGGCTTCCTCGACGACTACATCAAGATCGTCAAGCAGCGTTCGCTCGGTCTGCGGGCCAAGGCGAAGATGGCCGGCCAGCTGATCGTCGGCATCGCCTTCGCCGTGCTCGCACTCCAGTTCGCGGACGCCCGCGGCCAGACCCCGGCCTCCACCCGGCTCTCCTTCATCACCGACTTCGGCTGGTCCATCGGCCCGGTGCTGTTCGTGGTCTGGGCGCTGTTCATGATCCTGGCCATGTCCAACGGCGTGAACCTCACGGACGGTCTGGACGGTCTGGCCACCGGCGCCTCCGTGATGGTCTTCGGCGCGTACACCTTCATCGGCCTGTGGCAGTTCCAGGAGTCGTGCGCCAACGCCATGACCCTGACCAACCCCAACGCCTGCTTCGAGGTGCGCGACCCGCTCGACCTGGCCGTCGTCGCCTCCGCCCTCATGGGCGCCTGCTTCGGCTTCCTGTGGTGGAACACCTCGCCCGCGAAGATCTTCATGGGCGACACCGGCTCGCTCGCCCTGGGCGGCGCGCTGGCGGGTCTGGCCATCTGCTCCCGCACCGAGCTGCTGCTGGCCCTCCTGGGCGGCCTCTTCGTCCTCATCACCCTCTCCGTGGTCATCCAGGTCGGCTCCTTCCGGATGACCGGCAAGAGGGTCTTCCGGATGGCTCCGCTGCAGCACCACTTCGAGCTCAAGGGGTGGTCCGAGGTGCTGGTCGTGGTCCGGTTCTGGATCATCCAGGGCATGTGCGTCATCGTGGGTCTGGGGCTCTTCTACGCGGGATGGGCAGCCGACAAGTGAGTACCACCTGGCAGGGCAAGAACGTCACCGTCGCCGGCCTGGGCGTGAGCGGCATCCCCGCCGCCCGGGTCCTGCACGGCCTCGGCGCGCGCGTCACGGTCGTCAACGACGGCGACGACGAGCGCTCCCGCGCGCAGGCCGCGCAGCTGGAGGCGGAGGGCATCACCGTCCGCCTCGGCGACGGCGCGACCCTGCCGGAGGGCACCGGACTCGTCGTCACCACGCCCGGCTGGGCGCCCGGCAAACCGCTGTTCGCCGCGGCCGCAGCAGCGGGCGTCCCCGTCTGGGGCGACGTGGAGCTGGCGTGGCGCCTGCGCGGGCGGACCGGCCGGAAGCCGGCACCCTGGCTGGCGGTCACCGGCACCAACGGCAAGACCACGACGGTGCGGATGCTCGCGTCCATCCTCACGGCCGCCGGCCTGAGGACGGCGGCCGTCGGCAACATCGGCGTCTCCCTCCTCGACGCCGTGCTCGGCGAGGAGGAGTACGACGTCCTCGCCGTCGAGCTGTCCAGCTACCAGCTGCACTGGTCGCCGTCCCTGCGCGCGCACTCCGCCGCCGTGCTGAACCTGGCGCCGGACCACCTGGACTGGCACGGCTCCATGGAGGCCTACGCCGCCGACAAGGGCCGCATCTACGAGGGCAACCAGGTCGCCTGCGTCTACAACGTGCAGGACCCCGCCACCGAGGACCTGGTCCGGGAGGCGGACGTCGAGGAGGGGTGCCGCGCCATCGGCTTCACCCTCGGCACGCCCGGCCCCTCCCAGGTCGGCATCGTGGACGACCTCCTGGTGGACCGCGCCTTCGTCGAGAACCGGCAGAAGCAGGCCCAGGAGCTCGCCCAGGTGTCGGACATCGACCCGCCGGCGCCGCACAACATCGCCAACGCGCTCGCCGCGGCCGCCCTCGCCCGCGCCTTCGGCGTCGAGGCCAAGGCCGTGCGCGAGGGACTGCGCGCCTTCCGGCCCGACCCGCACCGCATCGAGCTCGTCGAGGAGGTCGGCGGCGTCCGCTACGTCGACGACTCCAAGGCCACCAACACGCACGCCGCCGAGGCGTCGCTGGCCGCCTACGACCCGATCGTCTGGATCGCGGGCGGCCTCGCCAAGGGCGCGACCTTCGACGAGCTGGTCGGCGCGTCCGCGGAGCGGCTGCGCGGGGTGGTCCTCATGGGCGCGGACCGCGCCCTGATCCGCGAAGCCCTCGCGCGACACGCCCCCGAGGTACCCGTCGTCGACCTCGACCGGACCGACACTGGGGCGATGTCCGCGGCGGTCCAGGAGGCGGCACGGCTGGCCCAGCCAGGGGATACGGTTCTGCTCGCCCCGGCCTGTGCCTCGATGGACATGTTCGCCAACTACAACAAGCGCGGCGAGGCGTTCGCGGACGCGGTCCGCGCACTCGCCGCCGGGCGCGCCTGACCAGCGACCAGGTCCGGCGGTGCCGGGCACGACTGGAGCGACTGGAGGGGACGGCGACCTTGCGGGCCCATCACACCGCCTCGTACGCACCGCGCGCACCGATCGGGGCGGGCCTCGCCCTGCGCGGCCGGACGGCGGGGGTGCGCCGGCCCCCCACCGCGCTCAAGGGGGGCCGGCTCCGCCGGGTCCCCGCCCCGCGCCCGCCGCGCGGCAGCACGGTGCGCGGCTGGTACGAGCGGGCGCGCCGGGCCTGGGACCGGCCTCTGACGGCGTACTACGTGATCCTCGGGGCCAGCCTGCTGATCACGGTCCTCGGGCTGGTGATGGTCTACTCGGCGTCCCAGATCAAGGCGCTGGAGCTGTCGCTGTCCGACACGTACTTCTTCCGCAAGCAGTTCCTCGCGGCCGCCATCGGGACCGGGCTGCTGCTCTTCGCCTCCCGGGTGCCGGCCAACCTGCACCGCGCGCTGGCCTACCCGCTGCTCGTGGGGACCGTCTTCCTGATGGTGCTCGTCCAGATCCCGGGGATAGGGCATTCCGTCAACGGCAACCAGAACTGGATCTACCTGGGCGGCCCCTTCCAGCTGCAGCCCAGCGAGTTCGGCAAGCTCGCCCTGATCCTGTGGGGCGCCGACCTGCTCGCCCGCAAGCAGGGCAAGCGGCTGCTGACCCAGTGGAAGCACATGCTGGTGCCGCTGGTGCCGGTCGCGTTCCTGCTGCTCGGGCTGATCATGCTCGGCGGTGACATGGGCACCGCGATCATCCTCACGGCCATCCTCTTCGGCCTGCTGTGGCTGGCCGGCGCTCCCACCCGGATGTTCGTGGGTGTCCTAACCGTGGCCGCCGCGATCGGCGTGATGCTCATCAGGACCAGCGACAACCGCATGGCCCGGCTCGCCTGCATCGGTGCCACCGAGCCCGGCCCCGGGGACTCGTGCTGGCAGGCGGTGCACGGCATCTATGCTCTGGCGTCGGGCGGATGGTTCGGTTCCGGCCTCGGTGCCAGTGTGGAAAAATGGGGCCAACTCCCCGAACCGCACACCGACTTCATCTTCGCCATCACCGGGGAGGAACTGGGGCTGGCGGGGACGCTGTCGGTGCTCGCTCTGTTCGCGGCTCTAGGCTATGCGGGTATCCGCGTGGCCGGACGCACGGAGGACCCCTTCGTGAGGTACGCCGCGGGAGGTGTGACCACCTGGATCACGGCCCAGGCCGTGATCAACATCGGTGCGGTGCTCGGCCTGCTGCCGATCGCCGGTGTCCCCCTCCCGCTGTTCTCCTACGGGGGTTCCGCCCTGCTGCCGACCATGTTCGCCGTCGGTCTGCTGATCGCCTTCGCGCGAGAGGAGCCCGCGGCGAGAGCGGCCCTGGCCATGCGCCAGCCCGTGTTCGGCAAAAAGGCCGGGGTGAGTTGGAAGTCGATGCGACGGCGCGTCAAGAAGCGTCCGTCCGGAGAGCGGTGAATTTCGGTGCATGTCGTACTCGCCGGTGGGGGGACCGCCGGCCACATCGAGCCCGCGCTCGCCCTCGCGGACGCCCTGCGCAGGCAGGACCCGACCGTGGGGATCACGGCCCTCGGTACGGAGCGGGGTCTGGAGACCCGTCTCGTACCGGAGCGGGGCTACGAGCTGGCGCTCATCCCCGCCGTCCCGCTGCCCCGCAAGCCCACACCCGAGCTGATCACCGTCCCCGGACGGCTGCGCGGCACGATCAAGGCCGCCGAGCAGATCCTGGAGCGCACCAAGGCCGACTGCGTGGTCGGCTTCGGCGGGTACGTGGCGCTGCCCGGCTACCTGGCGGCCAAGCGGCTCGGTGTGCCGATCGTGGTCCACGAGGCGAACGCCCGGCCGGGCCTCGCCAACAAGATCGGTTCGCGGTACGCGGCCGGGGTCGGCGTCGCCACCCCCGACAGCAAGCTCCGGGGCGCCCGCTACATCGGCATCCCGCTGCGGCACACGATCGCCACGCTCGACCGCGCCCGGGTCCGCCCGGAGGCGCGCGCGGCCTTCGGCCTCGACCCCAACCTGCCGACCCTGCTGGTCTCCGGCGGCTCGCAGGGCGCCCGCCGCCTCAACGAGGTGGTCCAGCAGGTCGCCCCGGTGCTCCAGCGCTCCGGCATCCAGATCCTGCACGCGGTCGGCCCGAAGAACGAACTGCCGCACGTCGACAACATGCCGGGTATGCCCCCGTACATCCCGGTATCGTATGTGGACCGGATGGACCTCGCCTATGCGGCGGCGGACATGATGCTCTGCCGCGCGGGCGCGATGACCGTCGCCGAGCTCTCCGCCGTCGGGCTGCCCGCCGCGTACGTACCGCTGCCGATCGGCAACGGTGAACAGCGGCTCAACGCCCAGCCGGTCGTCAAGGCCGGCGGCGGCCTGCTGGTCGACGACGCGGAGCTGACCCCCGAGTGGGTCCAGGGCAATGTCCTGCCGGTGCTCTCCGACCCGCACCGGCTGTACGAGATGTCCCGGGCCGCGAGCGAGTTCGGCCGCCGGGACGCCGACCAGCTGCTCGTCGGCATGGTCTACGAGGCGATCGCGGCGCGCCACAGGGCGTAGGAGCATCCGCAGGAGGCAGGGAGCATGGCCGGACCGACGACGACCGCCGCCCAGCGGGGCGCCCGCAGGACCAACGGCACGTCGTCGGCCCGGTCCCGGCCCTCCCGTCCGGGGCCACGGGGCGGCCGCACCCGGCTGCCCTCGCCCCGGACCGTGCTGGTGGTCCTGGCCGCGCTCGCCCTCGTCGCCTCGACCGTCTGGGTGCTCTACGGCTCGAAGTGGCTGCGGGTCCGGGACGTCACCGTCTCCGGCACCCGGGTCCTGACGCCGTCCCAGGTCGAGGCGGTCGCGGCGGTACCGCTGGGCTCGCCGCTCGCCTCGGTGGACACCGACGCCATCGCCGAGCGGCTGCGGCGCAAGCTGCCCAGGATCGACTCCGTGGACGTCGTCCGCTCCTGGCCGGACGGGGTCGCCCTCGAAGTGACCGAGCGCAGGCCCGTCCTGCTGCTGGAGAAGGGCACGAAGTTCGTGGAGGTGGACCGGAAGGGTGTGCGTTTCGCCACGGTCGACCGGCAGCCGCGCGGCGTGCCCCTGCTCCGGCTGACGGTCGATCAGTCCCCGAGCCTGCGCCGCTTCGACACCGAACGGCTCATCCGGGAGGCGGTGGACGTGGCCGGGGAGCTCCCGGCCGCGGTGGCCAGGGACACCCGGATCGTCGGCGTCCGCTCGTACGACTCCATCACCCTGGAGCTGACGCGGAACCGGACGGTCGTGTGGGGCAGCGGCGAGGCCGGCGAGGCGAAAGCACGTGCGCTCACCGCACTCATGAAAGCATCCCCCAAAGCGGGGCACTTCGACGTGAGTGCCCCCACAGCGCCCGCAGCGTCGCGGAGTTGACGCACATATGCCCTGGCCAGCACCCTGGTTGGTCAGTGCTCTGGGTGATCACATAGGGTGAAAAGAAAAACGGGAGGTTCGGCGTGTTCGTTGAACGTGCGCCACTTGTCGACTTAGTGTCCTGTTCGGAAGAGTCCAGCGAACAGAGACACTGGTAACCCTAAACTTCAACGTTAGGGTTTGGGTCGGCGTTTTGGACCGTCCCATCGGCATCCGTCGTCGCGGCGCGAGACCACCGCGAAGTGGCGACACGTAACTCGAGGCGAGAGGCCTTCGACGTGGCAGCACCGCAGAACTACCTCGCAGTCATCAAGGTCATCGGTGTCGGCGGCGGTGGTGTCAATGCCATCAACCGAATGATCGAGGTCGGTCTCAAGGGCGTCGAGTTCATCGCCATCAACACCGACGCGCAAGCTCTGTTGATGAGCGACGCCGACGTCAAGCTCGACGTCGGCCGCGAACTCACCCGCGGCCTCGGGGCCGGGGCCAACCCGGCAGTCGGCCGCAAGGCGGCAGAGGACCACCGTGAGGAGATCGAGGAGGTCCTCAAGGGGGCCGACATGGTCTTCGTCACCGCCGGCGAAGGCGGCGGCACCGGCACCGGCGGCGCGCCCGTCGTCGCCAACATCGCGCGCTCCCTGGGCGCCCTGACGATCGGTGTGGTGACGCGGCCGTTCACCTTCGAGGGCCGGCGCCGCGCCAACCAGGCGGAGGACGGCATCGCCGAGCTCCGCGAAGAGGTCGACACCCTCATCGTCATCCCGAACGACCGGCTGCTGTCCATCTCGGACCGCCAGGTCAGCGTGCTGGACGCCTTCAAGTCCGCCGACCAGGTGCTGCTGTCCGGCGTCCAGGGCATCACCGACCTCATCACCACCCCGGGCCTCATCAACCTCGACTTCGCCGACGTCAAGTCGGTCATGTCCGAGGCCGGCTCGGCGCTCATGGGCATCGGCTCGGCCCGCGGCGACGACCGAGCGGTGGCGGCCGCCGAGATGGCGATCTCCTCGCCGCTCCTCGAAGCCTCCATCGACGGCGCCCGCGGCGTGCTGCTCTCCATCTCCGGCGGCTCCGACCTCGGTCTCTTCGAGATCAACGAGGCCGCTCAGCTGGTCAGCGAGGCCGCCCACCCCGAGGCCAACATCATCTTCGGTGCGGTCATCGACGACGCGCTGGGCGACGAGGTGCGGGTCACGGTCATCGCGGCCGGGTTCGACGGCGGGCAGCCGCCCGCGCGGCGGGACAACATCCTCAGCGCCTCGTCGACCGCCAAGCGCGACGAGCCGGCCCCCGTGCAGCGTGAGAGCTCCCGCTCCGTCGGCGGCCTCGGCGCCGTCCCGGTCCGCGAGGAGCCGCCGGCCGTCCCGGTCGAGCCGGCCCCGCTCGCGACCGACTCCCCGCTGTCCACGGTCAACCCGACGGCGGTGCCGTCGGCCCGCCCCTACCCGGACACCTCCGCCGAAGAGCTGGACGTCCCGGACTTCCTGAAGTGACCGCGTGACGTGATAGGGCAGCGCGACACCGTGAACGGCGCGCACTTCGCCTTCACCGACAGGTGGGGCGGGGTGAGCGCCGTTCCGTACGAAGAGCTCAACCTCGGCGGGGCGGTCGGCGACGCCGCCGCCGTGCGGAGCAACCGGCGGCTCGCGGCCGGGGCGCTGGGGCTCGACCCGGAGCGGGTCGTCTGGATGAACCAGGTCCACGGCCGGGACGTCGCCGTGGTCGACGGGCCCTGGGCCACCGACGGGGAGGTTCCCCCCGTGGACGGCGTGGTCACCGCCCGGCGCGGGCTGGCGCTCGCCGTGCTCACCGCGGACTGCACCCCGGTGCTGCTCGCCGACCCGGTCGCGGGCGTGGTGGGCGCGGCCCACGCGGGGCGCCCCGGGATGGTCGCGGGCGTGGTGCCCGCCACCGTCGAGGCCATGATCGCGCTCGGCGCCGAACCGTCCCGCATCACCGCCCGAACCGGCCCGGCCGTCTGCGGGCGGTGCTACGAGGTTCCGGAGGACCTGCGCGCGGAGGTCGCCGCCGTCGTACCGGAGGCGCACTCCGAGACGAGTTGGGGCACTCCGGCCGTGGATGTCACCGCCGGCGTACTCGCGCAGCTCGACGCGCTGGGGGTGCACGACCGGCGCGTGTCGGGGATCTGCACGCTCGAATCGCGCGACCACTACTCGTACCGCCGCGACCGCACCACCGGGCGGCTCGCCGGATATGTCTGGCTGGACTGATACCTCATGACGGACCGCAAGACCCAGCTCGCCGAGAACCTGGCGCGCGTGGAGGAACGTATCGCTGCAGCGTGCGCGACCGCCGGGCGCAAGCGGGAGGACGTGACCCTGATCGTGGTCACCAAGACCTACCCGGCGAGCGACGTGCGGCTGCTGCACGAACTGGGCGTCCGGCACGTCGCCGAGAACCGCGACCAGGACGCCGCGCCCAAGGCGGCCGCGTGCGCGGATCTCGATCTGACCTGGCACTTCGTCGGTCAGCTCCAGACCAACAAAGTCCGTTCCGTAGCGAGTTATGCGCATCTGGTGCAGTCGGTCGACCGTCTGAAGCTGGTGACCGCGCTGTCGGCCGCCGCCGAACGCACCGGGCGCGAGCTGGGGTGCCTGATCCAGGTCGCCCTCGACGCCGGGGCGGGCGAACGGGGGGAGCGGGGCGGGGTGGCCCCGGACGGCATCGAGGAGTTGGCCGGCGCGGTGGCCGCGGCACCCGGGCTGCGGCTCGACGGGCTCATGACGGTGGCGCCGCTGGCCGGCCCGTACGCCGGGCGCGAACGTGCCGCATTCGATCGGCTGATGGAATTCGCATCAAGCCTGCGCGCGGCCCATCCGGCTGCGAACATGGTGTCAGCAGGGATGAGTGCGGACCTCGAGGACGCCGTGGCGGCCGGAGCGACACATGTACGCATCGGTACGGCGGTACTCGGAGACCGACCCCGGCTCGGGTAACGTCGCGAAGCAAGTCGGACCACAGCAGAAAATATGGTCATTTCCGCCGAACAGCGGACAGGCCCAGTGGATCGCGGGCACGAGCTGACGTTGCCGATCCACCACAGAGCGGAGGACTCAGAGCATGGCCGGCGCGATGCGCAAGATGGCGGTCTACCTCGGCCTCGTGGAGGACGATGGGTACGACGGCCGGGGCTTCGACCCCGATGACGACTTCGAACCCGAGCTGGAGCCGGAGCCCGAGCGGGACCGGCGGCGTCACTCGCAGCCCCCGCTCCAGGCGGAGCGGGAGGAACCGGTACGTGTCGTACCGCAACCACCGGTCCAGCGGGAACCGGTTCCGCTTCCCGCTGAAAGCGGACGACCCGCCCGAATCGCCCCCGTGGCATCCATCACACCTGAACGCCCGAGCCTGGAGAAGAACGCACCGGTGATCATGCCCAAGGTCGTGTCCGAGCGGGAGCCCTACCGCATCACCACGCTGCACCCGCGGACCTACAACGAGGCCCGTACCATCGGGGAACACTTCCGCGAGGGCACGCCTGTGATCATGAACCTCACAGAGATGGACGACACGGACGCGAAGCGACTTGTCGACTTTGCCGCCGGTCTGGTCTTCGGCCTGCATGGCAGCATTGAGCGAGTGACGCAGAAGGTGTTCCTGTTGTCGCCTGCTAACGTCGATGTCACGGCGGAGGACAAGGCCCGCATCGCAGAGGGCGGATTCTTCAACCAGAGCTGAGAGCACGACACCGGGAACGGCCGGCCGGGAGGCCGACGGACATGGCCAGGGGAGAGGGAAGCGCGGAATGAGCGTCGCACTGCAGGTGATCTACATCGCTCTGATGTGCTTCCTCGTCCTGCTGTTTTTCCGGTTGGTCATGACATACGTCTTCCAGTTCGCCCGTTCATGGGAACCCGGCAAGGCGATGGTGGTCGTTCTGGAGGCCACCTACACTGTCACCGATCCACCACTGAAGCTTCTGCAGCGGTTCATCCCACCGTTGCGTCTCGGGGGCGTGGCACTCGACCTGTCCTTCTTCGTTCTGATGATCATCGTCTACATCCTCCTCAACATCGTGGGTGGCTTCGCGATGAGGGTGTGAGGGTTGTAGCGATTACGGTCCTGCCGACTGCCGACGACTACGTAGAGGTGAAGAAGAGATGCCGCTGACCCCCGAGGACGTGCGGAACAAGCAGTTCACGACCGTCCGCCTCCGAGAAGGCTATGACGAGGACGAGGTCGATGCCTTCCTCGACGAGGTCGAGGCCGAGCTGACGCGCCTGCTCCGCGAGAACGAGGACCTGCGCGCCAAGCTGGCCGCTGCCACGCGCGCGGCCGCGCAGAACCAGCAGCAGCAGAGTATGCGCAAGCCTCCGGAGCAGCAGGACCGGCCCGTCGGTCCCGGGGCTCCCGTACCCGCCGGGATATCGGGTCCGCCGGTCCAGCAGCAGCCCCCGCAGATGGGTCCCCCCCAGCTGCCCGGTGGTGCTCCTCAGCTGCCGGCCGGTCCCAGCCACGGCGGCCCGCAGGGCCAGCACGGCCCCGGGCCCATGCAGGGCGGCCCCATGGGTGGCCCGATGGGCGGCCCCATGGGTGGTCCCATGGGCGGTCACGGCCCGCAGATGCCGCAGCCCGGTCAGGGCCCCGGCGGCGACAGCGCGGCCCGCGTCCTCTCCCTCGCCCAGCAGACCGCCGACCAGGCGATCGCGGAGGCCCGTTCCGAGGCCAACAAGATCGTCGGCGAGGCCCGGTCGCGCGCCGAGGGCCTCGAGCGCGACGCCCGTGCCAAGGCGGACGCCCTGGAGCGGGACGCGCAGGAGAAGCACCGCGTCGCGATGGGCTCGCTGGAGTCGGCCCGCGCCACGCTGGAGCGCAAGGTCGAGGACCTGCGTGGCTTCGAGCGCGAGTACCGCACCCGCCTGAAGTCGTACCTGGAGAGCCAGCTGCGCCAGCTGGAGACCCAGGCCGACGACTCGCTGGCCCCGCCGCGGACCCCGTCCGCCGCGCCGTCGCTGCCGCCGTCCCCGTCGATGGCGTCCGCAGGTGCGAGCGCTCCGTCGTACGGTGGCAACCAGACGATGGGGGGCAACCCGACGATGGGCGGTGCCCCGTCGTACGGCGGCCAGCAGCAGATGTCGCCGGCGATGACACAGCCGATGGCGCCGGTGCGCCCGCAGGCGCCGCAGCCGATGCAGCAGGCTCCGTCGCCGATGCGCGGCTTCCTCATCGACGAGGACGACAACTGACGGGGGCGGTCGCGCGATGACCGCGTAGCCGTCGGCCGGCAGGCTGTAGGGCCGGGGCCCGGGACACATGTCCCGGGCCCCGGCCCTTTGCCGTGCGACGGCCGTCGCGCAGGGGCGGTCCCTCGGGGCCACGGAGCGCGGAAGGGCCCGGCCACACCGTGCGGCCGGGCCCTTCCGCGTGCGGTTTACGCCTTGCGGAGGCGGAACGTCAGGGACAGGGACTCGTCCGAGAACGGAGCGCCGAAGCTGTCGTCGGCCTCCGCGTCGGCGAAGTCCGTGCACAGGACCTCGTCGGCGATCAGGGCCGCGTGGTCCGAGAGGGCCGAGGCGACCTCCTGGTCCGTGGACCGCCAGCGCAGCGCGATCCGGTCCGCGACGTCCAGGCCGCTGTTCTTGCGGGCCTCCTGGATCAGGCGGATCGCGTCACGGGCGAGGCCCGCGCGGCGCAGCTCGGGGGTGATCTCCAGGTCCAGGGCGACCGTCGCGCCCGCGTCGGAGGCGACCGACCAGCCCTCGCGCGGCGTCTCGGTGATGATCACCTCGTCCGGCGTGAGCGTGATCGTCTCGCCGTTGACCTCCAGGGTTGCCTCCCCGCCGCGCAGCGCCAGGGACAGCGCCGCCGCGTCCGTGGCGGCGATCGCCTTGGCCACGTCCTGGACGCCCTTGCCGAAGCGCTTGCCCAGGGCGCGGAAGTTCGCCTTGGCGGTCGTGTCGACCAGCGAGCCGCCCACCTCGGAGAGGGAGGCGAGCGAGGAGACGTTCAGCTCCTCCGTGATCTGCGCGTGCAGCTCGGCCGAGAGCGTCTCGAAGCCGGCCGCGGCGACCAGCGCGCGCGAGAGGGGCTGGCGGGTCTTGACCCCGGACTCCGCTCGCGTGGCGCGGCCCAGCTCCACCAGGCGGCGCACGAGCGCCATCTGGGAGGAGAGGGACGGGTCGATGGCGGACAGGTCCGGCTCCGGCCAGCCGGACAGGTGGACCGACTCGGGCGCGTCCGGGGTCACCGGGACGACCAGGTCCTGCCAGACCCGCTCGGTGATGAACGGGGTCAGCGGGGCCATCAGGCGCGTGATCGTCTCCACGACGTCGTGGAGGGTGCGCAGGGCCGCCTTGTCGCCCTGCCAGAAGCGGCGGCGGGAGCGGCGCACGTACCAGTTCGACAGGTCGTCCACGAAGGACGACAGCAGCTTGCCGGCGCGCTGGGTGTCGTAGGCCTCCAGGGCCTGCGTCACCTGGTCCACGAGCGCGTGCAGCTCGGAGAGCAGCCAGCGGTCCAGCAGCGGCCGGTCCGCCGGGGCCGGGTCCTCGGCGGACGGCGCCCAGCCGGAGGTCCGCGCGTACAGCGCCTGGAAGGCGACCGTGTTCCAGTACGTCAGGAGCGTCTTGCGGACGACCTCCTGGATCGTTCCGTGGCCCACGCGCCGTGCCGCCCACGGGGAGCCGCCGGCCGCCATGAACCAGCGCACCGCGTCCGCGCCGTGCTGGTCCATGAGCGGGATCGGCTGGAGGATGTTGCCCAGGTGCTTGGACATCTTCCGGCCGTCCTCGGCGAGGATGTGGCCCAGGCAGACCACGTTCTCGTACGACGACTTGTCGAAGACCAGGGTGCCGACGGCCATCAGCGTGTAGAACCAGCCGCGGGTCTGGTCGATGGCCTCCGAGATGAACTGCGCCGGGTAGCGCTTCTCGAAGAGGTCCTTGTTCTTGTAGGGGTAGCCGTACTGCGCGAACGGCATGGAGCCCGAGTCGTACCAGGCGTCGATGACTTCGGGGACGCGCGTCGCCGTCTCCCGGCACGTCGGGCAGGGGAAGGTCACGTCGTCGATGTACGGGCGGTGCGGGTCCAGGGACGACTGGTCGGAGCCCGTCAGCTCGCTCAGCTCGGCGAGCGAGCCGACACAGGTGAGGTGGCCCTCCTCGCAGCGCCAGATCGGCAGCGGGGTGCCCCAGTAGCGGTTGCGGGACAGCGCCCAGTCGATGTTGTTGTTCAGCCAGTCGCCGAAGCGGCCGTGCTTGACGGAGTCCGGGAACCAGTTGGTGTTCTCGTTCTCCTCCAGCAGCCGGTCCTTGACCGCGGTCGTACGGATGTACCACGACGGCTGGGCGTAGTAGAGCAGCGCCGTGTGGCAGCGCCAGCAGTGCGGGTAGCTGTGCTCGTACGCGATGTGCTTGAAGAGCAGGCCACGGGCCTGGAGGTCGGCGGTGAGGGCCTCGTCGGCCTTCTTGAAGAACTGGCCGCCGACGAGACCGAGGTCCTCCTCGAAGGTGCCGTCCGGCCGGACCGGGTTGACGACGGGCAGGCCGTAGGCGCGGCAGACCTTGAGGTCGTCCTCACCGAAGGCGGGTGCCTGGTGGACCAGACCCGTACCGTCCTCGGTGGTGACGTAGTCGGCGTTCACGACGAAGTGGGCCGGCGCGGGGAACTCGACGAGCTCGAACGGGCGCTCGTACGTCCAGCGCTCCATCTCGGCGCCGGTGAACGTCTGCCCGGTGGCTTCCCAGCCCTCGCCGAGCGCCTTCTCCAGCAGCGGCTGGGCGACGACCAGCTTCTCCTCGCCGTCGGTGGCGACGACGTACGTGACCTCGGGGTGGGCGGCGACGGCCGTGTTGGAGACGAGGGTCCAGGGGGTCGTCGTCCAGACCAGGAGGGCGGCCTCGCCCGCGAGCGGGCCGGAGGTCAGCGGGAAGCGCACGAAGACGGACGGGTCGACGACCGTCTCGTACCCCTGCGCCAGCTCGTGGTCGGACAGGCCCGTGCCGCAGCGGGGGCACCAGGGGGCGACGCGGTGGTCCTGGACCAGGAGCCCCTTGTCGAAGATCTCCTTCAGCGACCACCAGACCGACTGGACGTACTCCGGGTCCATCGTCCGGTAGGCGTCGTCCAGGTCGACCCAGTAGCCCATGCGGGTCGTCAGCTCGGCGAACGCGTCGGTGTGGCGGGTCACGGACTCGCGGCACTTGGCGTTGAACTCGGCGATGCCGTACGCCTCGATGTCCTTCTTGCCGGAGAAGCCGAGCTCCTTCTCCACGGCGAGCTCGACCGGCAGGCCGTGGCAGTCCCAGCCGGCCTTGCGGGCGACGTGGTAGCCCCGCATGGTGCGGAAGCGGGGGAACACGTCCTTGAAGACGCGGGCCTCGATGTGGTGGGCGCCGGGCATGCCGTTGGCGGTCGGGGGGCCCTCGTAGAACACCCACTCCGGGCGGCCCTCGGACTGCTCGAGACTCTTGGCGAAGATCTTCTGCTCGCGCCAGAACTCGAGCACGGCGTGCTCGAGGGCGGGCAGGTCGACCTGGGCGGGTACCTGGCGGTACTGCGACATCGAATCCTCCGGCGGACTGTTCCTCGTTCCGTCGGAGGGACGAGAGCGCGCTTGCGTGCTCCCGCGGTACCACCCTCCTTGGCCCCGGGCGTCCGGGCCGGACGTCCTGAGCCCCCTCATTGGGGTCGCGATGCCGGTTCTACTGGCCTTGCGGCGTTCTTCCGGCGGCTCCGGGGTGATGCTTCACGTCGGGCTCGCCCCCGGGCTCTCACCGTCCCCGGGTCGCTCATGGCTGCGTACGACGCTACTGGTCCCCATCCACGCCTTTCGCTCCGCCCAGTGTAAGGGCCCCGCGGGTGCGGAGCCGACCGCTTTTCGCCGGGGCCGCGAGGGGCGGCGGTGTGACCCGAATGGCCACATGCGCGCCGGCCGCTCCGCATCGCCCGAGGTGGCCGGATTACGGCGCGGGGAGCTGGGCACAACGGATGCAGGCTGTCCTGCCGCGGGCATGGGGCCACCGGAACCGGCGGCGTGCCCCGTTGCCGCGGGGCTGGAGTCGATTTATCGTCCCAGCACGATTCGCGAGCAAGATCACAATATGTGAAGGGGCCGCGACATGGTGGCGAAGAAGACCGCCGCGGAGAAGACGGCCGCCAGGAAGACGACCGCGAAGACGGCGCGGGCCGCGCCGGCGGAGGCACCCGTGCGGGTGCCTGCGCACAAGACGGTTTCCACGAGGTCGCAGGCGGCCGCCTCGCGGAAGGGCACCGTCAAGAAGGCCCCCGGTCCGGTCGCGGAGGCTCGCGCCGAGGTGCTGGTGGACGCGGCGCCCCCGCAGAGGGCTCCCACGGGTGCCGCCGCTGCGCGGAAGGCTCCCGCCAGGAGGACGGCCGGGAGCGCGGACACCGGGCCGCTTGGGACGGGCGAGGCGGCGTCCGGGGCCGGAGCCCGGGCGGCGGCGGTTGCCGGGAAGGCGTCGGCCGGGAAGGTGGCAGCGGGAAAGACGGCGGCGGGAAAGGCGGCCGCTGCGGCAGATGGGGAAACCGTCTCCGGAAAAGCCTCCGGAAAGCCCGCGGGTAGGTCGTCCGCCGGAGAGTCGGCCGTCAAGAAGGCATCCGTCAAGAAGGCAGCCGCCAAGGAAGCGCCCGCGAGGCAGGCGGTCGCCGAGATGGCACCGGCCAAGGAAACGCCCTCCAGGAAGGCGTCCGCAAAGGAAATGCCCGCCAAGAGGGCGTCCGCAAAGAAGGCGCCCGCTACGAAGGCGGCTGCCAAGGAGGAGCTCACGACAACGGCACCGGCCAGGGAAGCGTCCTCCGGAAAGGGGGCCGCAAAGAAGGCGCCCGCTACGAAGGCGGCTGCCAAGGAGGAGCTCACGACAACGGCACTCGCCAAGGAAGCGTCTTCCAAGAAGGCGCCCGCCAGGAAGGCGGCTGTCAAGGAGGCGCCCGCCAGGAAGGCAGCCGCCAAGGAGGCGCCCATGGAAACGGCATCAGCCACGGAGGAACCCGCCAAGAAGGCGCCCGCCAAGAAGGCACCCGCCAAGAAGGCACCCGCCAAGAAGGGGGCCGTCAAGAAGGCAGCCGTCAAGAAGATCCCGGGCGGGGCGGGCGAGGCAGTGGCCGGCGCGGGTGGAAGGGCCGCGAAGGGCGAGGCGCCGGCCGAGAAGGCGGCAGGGAAGAAGCGGGCGGTCAAAGCGGCCGCACGGAAGGCCGCACCCGCGGCCGAGGGGGCGGCGCAGGCCGCGGAGAAGACGGGAGCCAGGACGGTGGCAGCGAAGAAGATCGCGGATGTGACCCCGGCGCAGGCGGCGGCCACGAAGCCGGTGCCGCAGGCACGGGGTGTCGCCGGTGCGGCGCCCGAGGAGCTGGCCGTACGGCCCGGCGAGGAGCCGTGGAGCCCCGAGGAGGTCGCGGAGGCCCGGGCCGAGCTGGAGGGCGAGGTGGCACGGCTCCACGCCGAGCTCGCCGCCTCCGAGGAGGCGCTGTCCGGCCTGATGCGGGACTCCGGGGACGGTGCCGGCCACGACGAGGCCGACACCGGCACCAAGAACATCACGCGCGAGCACGAGATGGCGCTCGCCGCCAACGCCCGGGCCACCCTGGAGCAGATCGAGCACGCCCTCCAGCGGCTCGACGCGGGGACGTACGGCCTGTGCGAGGTGTGCGGCAAGCCCATCGGCAAGGCGCGCATGCAGGCGTTCCCACGGGCCACCCTGTGCGTGGAGGACAAGCAGAAGCAGGAAAGGCGAGGCTGAACCCGCACGTGTGTGCCGTACCCTCGTGGTCAGTCAGGCACCTAGGTTGAGGGACTCACGTGGCAGAGGCGGAGCGCACCATCGGTACGCCGGATGTTGGGGACGAGGCTGCGGCGCCCGCCGAGCAGCCCAGGGGAAGGCGCCGGATCGTCGCGCTCTTCACCGTGGCACTCGTGGCCTACCTGCTGGATCTCGGCAGCAAGATGGTCGTGGTGGCCAAGCTGGAGCACCACGAGCCGATCCAGGTGATCGGCGACCTGCTGAGGTTCGAGGCGGTGCGCAACCCGGGTGCCGCGTTCGGGATCGGTGAGGCCTTCACCGTGATCTTCACGGTCATCGCGGCGACGGTGATCGTGGTGATCATCCGCCTGGCGCGCAAGCTGTACAGCCTGCCGTGGGCGATCGCGCTCGGTCTGCTGCTCGGCGGGGCGCTCGGCAACCTCACCGACCGGATCTTCCGGTCGCCCGGCGTCTTCCAGGGCGCGGTGGTGGACTTCATCGCCCCCGCGCACTTCGCCGTCTTCAACCTCGCCGACTCGGCGATCGTGTGCGGCGGGTTCCTGATCGTGATCCTGTCGTTCAGGGGCCTGGACCCCGACGGGACCGTCCACAAGGACTGACAAGGCATACTCGACGGGTGAGCACGATTCCCGAGATCCGTACGCTGCCCGTTCCCGATGGTCTGGAGGGCGAGCGCGTCGACGCCGCCATCGCCCGTATGTTCGGGTTTTCCCGCACCAAGGCGGCCGAGCTGGCCGCCGCCGGGAAGGTGCTCGTCGACGGCGCCGTCGTCGGCAAGTCCGAGCGGGTGAGCGGCGGCGCCTGGCTGGAGGTGGAGATGCCGGCGCCCGCCGCGCCCGTGCAGATCGTCGCCGAGCCCGTCGAGGGCATGGAGATCGTGCACGACGACGATGACATCGTCGTGATCGTCAAGCCGGTCGGCGTGGCCGCCCACCCGAGCCCCGGCTGGACCGGCACCACCGTGATCGGCGGCCTCGCCGCGGCCGGCTACCGCATCTCGACGTCCGGCGCGGCCGAGCGGCAGGGCATCGTGCACCGCCTCGACGTCGGCACCTCCGGGCTCATGGTCGTGGCCAAGTCGGAGCGGGCGTACACGCTGCTCAAGGCCCAGTTCCGCGAGCGCACGGTCGACAAGCGCTACCACGCGCTCGTCCAGGGCCACCCCGACCCGCTGAGCGGCACGATCGACGCCCCCATCGGCCGCCACCCGAACCACGACTACAAGTGGGCCGTCACCGCCGAGGGCAAGCCCTCCGTGACGCACTACGACCTGATCGAGGCGTACCGGGCGGCCTCCCTGCTCGACATCAAGCTGGAGACGGGCCGCACCCACCAGATCCGGGTCCACATGTCCGCCCACCGCCACCCCTGCGTCGGCGACCTGACGTACGGCGCCGACCCGACGCTGGCCAAGCGCCTGCGCCTGACCCGCCAGTGGCTGCACGCGGTGCGGCTCGGTTTCGAGCACCCGGCGGACGGCCGCTGGGTCGAGTTCGCGAGCGGCTACCCCGACGACCTCCAGCACGCCCTCGACACGATCGCCGCGGAGAGCGCATGAGCCCCTTCCTCGTCCGGGAGGCAGCGACCGACGAGGACCTGAAGGCCGGCTTCGCCGTCCGCCGCGAGGTCTTCGTCGTCGAGCAGGGCGTCCCCGAGGAGATCGAGTACGACGCGCACGACGCGACCGCCGTGCACGTCCTGGCCGTCCGCCGCTCCGACGGCACCGCCCTGGGCACCGGGCGGCTCCTGCACGGGCCGGACGCGGCCGCCAGGACCGGCGGCGCCGAGGACGTCGGCTCCCTCGGCCGCCTGGCGGTGGTGAGGGCGGCCCGCGGCCTCGGCATCGGCGTGGCGCTCGTGCGCGCCATCGAGGAGGCGGCACGGGCGCGGGGACTGACCGCGGTGGACCTCCACGCCCAGACGCAGGCACTGGGGTTCTACGAGCGGCTCGGGTACGAGGCGTACGGCACGCCGTTCCAGGACGCGGGCATGCCGCACCTCGCGATGCGGCGGATGCTCTGACGCACGTGGCAGGGTTGGGAGTGCTGATCGTCTCGGACTGACCGGACCCTCCGACCGGGTCCTCGCGGGCGGAAGGGCACACCGTGGACCAACTGGCTCTGCTTCTCGTGCTGCTTCTGGGCGCTGTGGTGACCGTGCCGCTCGGGGAACGGCTGGGCCTGCCCGCCCCGGTGCTGATGACGATCGGCGGGATGGGCCTCGCCCTGCTCCCGTTCGTCCCGAACGTCGACATCCCGCCCGACTACATCCTGCCCCTGGTCCTGCCGCCGCTGCTGTACGCGGCCGTCCAGCGCACCTCCTGGCGCCAGTTCACCGCCAACAGGAGGCCCATCTTCCTGCTCGCCGTCGCGCTAGTCTTCGTGACCACCGCCGCCGTGGCGGCCGTCGCGAGCGCTGTCGTACCGGGGCTGCCGCTGGCCGCCGCCGTCGCGCTCGGCGCGCTCGTCGCGCCGCCCGATCCGGTCGCGGCGACCGCGGTCGCGGGGTCCCTCGGGCTGCCGCGCCGGCTCGTGTCGATCCTGGAGGGCGAGGGGCTGTTCAACGACGTCACCGCGATCGTGCTGTACCACGTGGCGATCGGGGCGGCGCTCGCCGGGACGTTCTCCTGGGGGGCGGCCGTGGGGGAGCTGGCGCTGTCGGCCGTGGTCGCCGTCGTCGTGGGGCTGGCGCTCGGCTGGCTGTCCGACAAGCTGATGGGCGTCCTCGGGGACCCCACCTTGCAGACCGGGCTCACCCTGCTGGTGCCGTTCGTCGGCTACGTCCTGGCGGACCGACTGCTCGGTTCCGGTGTCCTCGCCGTCCTCGTCACCGCCCTCTACCTCGCCGAACACGCCGTCGACGCCGACGACGTGATGGGCCGTCTGGCGGGCCGGGCGTTCTGGGAGGTCGTCGACGTCCTGGTCACGGGCATCGCCTTCGGGCTGATCGGCCTGGAGCTGCACCACGTCTTCGGCACGGCCGAGGGACGGGAGCCGGAGATGCTCGGCTGGGGCGGCGCGGTCGCCGCCTGCGTCGTCGGCGTACGGCTGGCGTGGCTGCTGCCCGCCACCTGGCTGGCCAAGCGGCTGCACACGCGGCGGGACTACGACGAGGAGATCCCGGTCAGCTGGCGGGAGACCGTCGTCATGTGGTGGTCGGGCATGCGGGGCGTGGCGTCGGTCGCCCTGGCCCTCGCCGTCCCGCTGCGCGACGACCACGGGGCGCCCTTCCCCTGGCGCGACGAGATCATCTTCATCGCCTTCTGCGTCATCGTCGCGACCCTCGTCTTCCAGGGCCTGACCCTGCCGTGGCTGGTCGGGAAGCTCGGCGTACGCGCCGACACGGACAGCGAGCGGGAGTTCGAGCGGAGCCTGGCCCGGCGGGCCGCACGGGCCGCGAAACGGCGCCTGAAGGAGCTCCAGGAGGTCGACGAGCTGCCGGAGGAGATCCAGGAGCGGCTCCAGCGCATCGCGTTCGAGGTGGGAGCGAGGATCAGCCCGGAGGTGCTGGACGAGGAGCGGCGGTCATCGGCGGCCCAGCGGGCGGAGCGCTTCAAGGCGATCCAGCGCATCCATCACGAGATGCTGTCCGCCGCCCGTCACGAGGTGCTCGCCGCGCGCAGCGAACCCGGCGCCGACCCGGAGGTCGTCGACCGGGTGCTGCGGCAACTGGACGTCCACAGCCTGCGCTGAGGCCGGTGCCGACCGTGAGCCGTGAGCCGTGAGCCGTCAGCCGCGGCCGGTGCGGACGCCGGGCTTCCGCTCCGCTTCGGGTTTCTGCTCCGCGTCCCGTACGACGTACGCGTCGACGTTGTTGCTGTGGACCTCCGCCGCCCGCGGGGGCCGGTCATCGTGCCACTGCCCGTCCGGCGACGGCGCGGGCGCGGCCGTGGCCGTGGCGACGCGCGGCAGCGCGTACGGGTGCTCCCGGCACAGCCAGGCGACCATCTGCTCCCGCACGGCGCAGCGCACGGTCCAGATGTCGTCGGCGTCCTTCGCCGTCACCACCGCGCGCACCTGGATCGTGGTGGGCGTGGTGTCGGTGACGGCCAGCGACCAGTCGCGGCCGTCCCAGGCGGAGCAGGCGTGCAGGATGTCCTGGAGCTTGTCGCGCATCAGGCCGACCGGTGCCGTGTGGTCGAGGTGGAAGAAGATCGTGCCGGTCATCTGGGCGCCGCCGCGCGACCAGTTCTCGAACGGCTTGCTGGTGAAGTACGACACGGGCATCGTGATCCGGCGCTCGTCCCAGGTCCGTACGGCCAGGAACGTCAGCGTGACCTCCTCCACCACGCCCCACTCGCCGTCCACGACGACCGTGTCACCGATGCGGACCATGTCGCCGAAGGCGATCTGGAAGCCGGCGAAGAGGTTGCCGAGGGTGGACTGCGCCGCGACACCGGCGACGATGCCGATGATGCCCGCGGAGGCCAGCATCGACGTGCCGATCGTGCGGAAGTCCGGGAACGTCAGCAGCATCGCCGCGACCGCCACCACACCGACCACGGCGGTGACGATCCGCATGATGAGCGTCACCTGGGTGCGGACCCGGCGCACCCGGGCCGCGTCGCGCGTGGAGGACGCGTAACGGGCGTAACTGGACTCCACTATGGCGGCGGCGATCCGCACCACCAGCCAGGCGCTGGCCCCGATCAGGACGAGACTGAGCACCTGGCCGATGGCGGCCTGGTGGGAGACGATGACCTGCCACCTGGTCTGCCGGTACGAGCCGCGCAGCAGGGCGGTGAGCAGGACCACCTGCAGCGGTATGCGGCAGCGGCGCAGCAGGTCCCACAGAGGGGTCTCCGGGTGCCGGGCGTCGATGCGGCGCAGCAGCACGTCGGCCAGCCAGCCGACGAGCAGGGTCAGCACCGCCGCCCCACCGAGGACGGTCGTTGGGCGCAGTACGTTCTCCATGGATCCGGGACTCCGACGACGGCTGGCAGGATGGCCGGATGGACATCATGCTCTTCCATTCGGCCTACGGTCTGCGCCCGGCCGTCCACACGGCAGCCGACCGGCTGCGCGCGGCCGGGCACCACGTGCACGTGCCCGACCTCTACGACGGTCAAACTGCCGGAACGGTGGAGGAAGGAATGGCGATCAGAGAGCGGATCGGCAAGGAGGAGCTGCTCAAGCGGGCCGTCCTCGCCGCCGCCCCGTACTCCGAGCGAGGGCTCGTGTACGCCGGGTTCTCACTGGGCGCGTCCGTCGCCCAGACACTGGCCCTCGGCGACGAGAAGGCCCGCGGGCTGCTGCTGGTGCACGGCACGTCCGACATCGCGCCCAACGCGTCGGTGGACGAGCTGCCGGTCCAGCTGCACGTCGCCGCTCCGGACCCCTTCGAACCGGACGACTGGCTGAACGCCTGGTACCTGCGGATGCGGCAGGTCGGCGCGGACCCGGAGGTCTACCGCTACCAGGGCGCCGGGCACCTGTACACGGACCCCGGCCTGCCGGACTACGACGAGGACGCCGCCGAGCGGACCTTCCGGATCGCCGTGGACTTCGTGGACGGCCTGTAGCCGGCACAGCGGTGGGGGGGGGGGGGCGGGGCGGGGGGGGGGGGGGGGGGGGGGGGGGGCGGGGGGGGGGGGGGGGGGGGGGGGGGGGGGTGGGCT
>NZ_JBITEO010000007.1:0-192703 GCF_044455245.1 Streptomyces sp. NPDC051310 | reverse complement strand
CTCCCGCAGCGCGTTGTACTTGGTGGAGGGCCTCCCCCCCCCCGGCGGGGGCCCCCCCCCCCCGGGCGGGGGCGGGGGGCGGGCCCGCGACCGCGGGCGAGTGGCCGGCCGCGAAAGAGCGCGGATGTCCGCGGTGATCGCGGGTGACCGCGGCCGGCCGCAAGCGGGCCGGTGCGGCCGTCAGCCGGCGCGGTAGGCGGTCCAGTGGTCCTTCATGCGCTGCACCTGGCCCGAGGTGAACTGGTACATGCAGGCGTCGTAGGTGTAGTCCATGAAGTTGTGGATCGGGTCGGCACCCGTCTTGCTGGCGCAGCTGTCACGGCCGGTCGGGCACTCGTACGCCGGGCTCTTCTCGGCCGGGGTGTCCGAGACGTAGTCGCCGTTGCCGTTACAGCCGCCCTGGAAGGTGTGGTAGAGCCCCATCCAGTGGCCGACCTCGTGGGTGCCGGTGTCGCCCTGGTCGTAGTTGGCGGCGGACCCGCCCGGCAGCGAGGAGTCGAGCACGACGACGCCGTCCATCGTCGGGTTGGACTGGTACGAGGACGGGAAGGTGGCCCAGCCCAGCAGCCCGCCGCCGAGGTTGGCGGTGTAGAAGTTCAGCGCGTTCGCCCCGCCCTTGCGGAGCGCCGACTTCATGGCCTTCTCCTCGGTGGAGCCGGAGCTGAGGTTGTACCAGGCCGCGTTGTCCGTGTAGTCCGTGGCGGCCAGCGTGAACTGGAAGCCGGAGTCGGCGTTGCCGGTGCCCTGGCCGCCGAAGGCCGAGTTGAGGACGGCGAGCTGCTGGCTGATGTCGGTCGCGCTGAGCTTGCCGGTCTCGCCGTCGTGGATGACGTGGAAGTAGACCGGGATGGTGGTGGCGGTGGCGGTGAGGCCGCGGGCGCCGTTCGCCCGCGCGGCCTCGAGTCTCCTCTTCAGGTCCGCGTCCATGGCCTTGGCCTTGGCGTCGGTGACCTCGTTGGGCTCGTGGGCGTGCCCGGCGCCCCCGGGACGGCCTTCGCGCGCGGTGGCGCTCGTGGCCTCGTCGTCCGCGCACTCCTCCGCGGCGACCGCGGCGGGTGCCTTGGCGGCGGCGGCACCCGTCGGGGCGGAGAGCGGGAAGAGGGCCAGGGTTCCGGCCATAACCGCCGTGCCGAGTGCACGGCGGTGCATACGCGGAGATATTCGGGCAAGAGCACGCATGGTGACTCCTCGCGGGGGGTTGTGGAGAGGGCTTTCCTCGCCACCGCGGGGAGATTACGTGGCCATGTCAGATCTTGATGAGCAGTGAACAAGCCCAATCAATCGTTGAGTAATTGAAGACATCAGGGAGAAATCCTGCGGCCTCGTCCGGGTGTTGAGATGCGCACGTAACGAATGCGCCACCGCGGGCGGGTGGTGTGTCCGTATTCGATCTGTCGAACACACCACCCGTGACGACGGTGTGATCTCCCGTTAACACGCGGCCGGGTGGCCGAAAATCGACCCTGGGGGTCGCCTCAGCGTACGGGCGCGTACACCCGCTCGACCTTCTGCGTTCCACTCACCGTCCGGTATGAGCGGATCCACGCCGACGAGGCGTCCGGCCGGGTCCGGTCGGACACGACGTAGTAGTCCATCTGGGCACGCTCGGCGGTCACGTCCAGGACGCCGTAGCCGTGGTTGTCCATGTCGATCCACTTGACATGGCGGTTGGCGGCCTTGACGGCTCCGGCGGCCACCACGGAGACCGTGCCGGGCGCCACGCCGAGGATGTCGTCCAGGTTGTCGGAGGTCACCGACGTCACCACGAACTCGGTCGCCGCCGACCGCGACAGCGGGTACGTCGCCGCCTTCACCGGCACGTCGTTGGCCCATGCCATGTGGATGTCACCGGTGAGGAAGACGGTGTTGGTGATGGACCGGTCGGTGAGGTGCGCGAGCAGCTCCTTGCGGTCGTCGGTGTAGCCGTCCCACTGGTCCACGTTGACGGCCAGCCCGCCCGACGGCAGGCCCAGCAGCTCCGCGACGGGCTCCAGCAGATGGGCCGGCAGGGAGCCGAAGGCGACCGGCGAGATCATCACCGACGTACCGACCAGCTTCCAGGAGCTGTCGGAGGCCGCCAGCCCCGCCTTCAGCCAGTCCAGCTGGGCGCGCCCCGTGATCGTACGGTCCGGGTCGTCCACCCGGCCGCTGCCCGTGGAGGCTTGCTGCGAGCGGAACGAGCGCAGGTCCAGCAGGTGCAGATCGGCCAGCTTGCCGAAGCGCAGCCGCCGGTAGACGGTGCCTTCCGTGGAGGTGCGGACCGGCATCCACTCGAAGTACGCCTGCTTGGCCGCCGCGACGCGCGCCGCCCAGTCGCCCTCCGCGCCGGGGGTGTGGTTGTCGGCCCCGCCGGACCACGTGTCGTCGGCGAACTCGTGGTCGTCCCATATCGCGATCACCGGGTGCGCGGCGTGCAGCGCCTGGAGGTCGGCGTCCGACTTGTAGGTGGCGTGGCGCAGCCGGTAGTCCGCCAGCGTGACGATCTCGTGCGCCGGGGCGTGCGGACGGACCACGTGCTCCGGCTTCGGGTAGCTGCCGGTGCCGTACTCGTAGATGTAGTCGCCGAGATGGAGGACCGCGTCCAGGTCGGAGCGGGCGGCGAGGTGGCGGTACGCGGAGAACCAGCCCGACTCCCAGTTGGCGCAGGAGACCACGCCGAACCGGATGCCCGGCGCGGCGGCATCGGCGGCCGGGGCGGTGCGGGTACGGCCGACGGGGGAGACGTCCGTCCCCACGGTGAACCGGAAGTAATAGTCGGTCGCCTGGTGCAGGCCTCTTACGTCCACCTTGACGGTGTGGTCGGTGGCGGCCGTCGCCATGACGGCGCCCCGGGCGACGACGCCCGTGAAGGAACGGTCCTGCGCGACTTCCCATCTCACCTCCGCGTCGGGGCCCTTGCCGGACCCTGGCAGCGCGTCGGCGGCCGGCGTGACGCGCGTCCACAGCAGGACGCCGTCCGGGAGGGGGTCACCGGAGGCGACACCGTGGAGGAAGACGGGCGTTCGGATGTCCGCGGCGGCGGACGGGGCGGCGGCGAGGACGGGGGCGGCGACCGCGGTGGCGGCGGCGGCCTTGACGACCGCGCGGCGGCTCGGAGCGGGAATGTGTCGACTGGTCACGGGCCATCACATTACTGATCAGTATGACCAACGGGCAGGCGAAAACCGGAAAGTTCGCCTGCCCGTGGCCCCCGCGCCGGACCGCCCTCACCGGGCGGTGCGGCCCCGTTTCCGTCAGCCCTTGAGGGCCTTGCCGACCGCCGTGGTGAACTCGGCCGCCGTCATGGGCGCGCCCTGGCCGTCCGCGCCCGTGATGGTCTTGCCGTCCATCTTCAGCGTCGGCGTGCCCTTGACCCCGCTGTCCTCGAAGGACGCGGACATCTTCATCGCCCACGCGTCGAAGGTGCCCTGCTCCACGTCCTTCTTGAAGGCGGCGTTGTTCTTCAGCGCCGGCACCGACTCCGCCACCTCCAGCAGGTAGGAGTCCTTGGCGAACTTGTCCTGCGACTCCTCCGGGTGGAACTTCGCGGAGTACAGCGCCGCCTTGTAGTCCAGGAACGCGTCCGGGCCGACGTTCAGTGCGGCACCCAGTGCGGAGAGGGCGTTCTTGGAGCCCTCGCCCTGGTCGCTGTTGTCGATGAACGTCGCACCGATGTACTGGATCTTGTACTTGCCGGCGTCGACGTCCTTCTCGATGGTCTCGCCGACCTGCTGCTCGAAGACGGCGCAGATCGGGCAGCGGGAGTCCTCGTACAGCTCCAGCGTCTTCTTGGCGGTCGGCTTGCCGATGACGATCGTGGTGCCGTCGTCGCCGGTGGTGTTCTTCGGCGCCGTGACGTTCTTCTCGTCCTTCATGGCCTCCCAGTGGGAGGGCTTGTTGGCCTGCACGACGGCGTAGCCGATGCCTCCGGCCAGCCCCAGGACGGCGAGGGCCGAGACGCCGACGGTGATCTGCCGCCGCATCCTGTCCTTCTTCGCCTGGCGCTCGCGCTCCTGGCGCAGCCGCTCGCGGGCTGCCGCCTTGTTGGCCTGGCTGTTGCGTGCACTCATGGTCGTACTTCTCCGTGGAGGGTGTGGGTGAGGGGTGGACCGCCGGGACGCCCGGCGAGGCTCTGCTCGGCTCTGCTCAGACGGGGAGAGCCGCCGGGCAGGGCGGCGGTCCACGCCGGCCCACGGAGTGCACGAGGAGCCCGCGCCGCACGGCGAGCGGGCGGCCGAGGGGGCGCGGACCCCGCCGTACGATCCGCCGGGGCGTCCCCACCGCGGCGACCGCGACCAGCAGCGGCCGGAACGCGGACACCGCCGCCGTCCGCAGCAGTGAGGCGAGCGCGCTCTCGCCGCGGCGCAGCCAGGCCGCGGCGACCAGCCCGACCGAGACGTGCGCGGCGAGCAGCAGCCAGGGCAGCGCCGGGTCGGGGGAGTGCAGCAGGGTGGCCGCGCCGGCGGGCGGCCCGGCGACCGCGGGCAACGGCCCGCCCACCGCGCCCCCGCACAGCACGTCGACGCCCACCGCCCGCAGCGAGCCCGCCACGGGGCCGCCGGCCGGGCCGTAGCAGGCGTGCTGACCGGAGGTGAAGACGGTGTCGGCGGCCAGCTCCAGCGGGACCAGCAGCCCCGCGATCCGCCAGAAGCCCCGCTCGGCGCCGCCCGCGAGCGCGTACGCGACGGCGAACACCCCGGCCGTGACCGCGGCGACCGTCACGAGGGGCAGCGGCGTCCGGGACAGCAGCACGTGGGAGGCGGCGGACAGCGTCACGACGAGTGCCGTGAAGAGCGCCGCCCGCAGCCCCCTGAGCCGGGTCCCGGATATGTCGTCCATCGCCGACAGAGTGTGCCATGCCCGCCGGTAAGCGGTCCCTAAGGATCCGGCCGTCCCTTCCGGACCGGCCGGTCCTCCACAGGCCTGGGCTGCGGCCGGTCCCTCTCGGTCCCGGCTCGCGGCCGGTCCCGCGCAGTCCGGGATAAGGCGCCGGTCCCTCTCGGTCCCGGCTCGCGGCCGGTCCCGCGCAGTCCGGGATAAGGCGCCGGTCCCTACAGTCCCGGGATGCGGCCGTTGCGGAACAGGTCGACGAAGATCTGGTGGTCCGCCCGCGCCCGGGCGCCGTAGCGGTGCGCGAAGTCCACCAGGAGCGCGCCGAAGCCCTCCTCGTCCGCGGCGATCGCCGCGTCGATGGCCCGCTCCGTGGAGAACGGCACCAGGGAGTGGCCGCTCTCGTCGTCCGCCGCCGCGTGCATCGTCGCCGTCGCCCGCCCCAGGTCCGCGACGGTCGCCGCGATCTCCTCGGGGTCGTCGATGTCCGACCAGTCCAGGTCCACGGCGTACGGCGAGACCTCCGCCACCAGCTGCCCGGCACCGTCCAGCTCGGTCCAGCCGAGCCACGGGTCCGCGTGCGCCTGGAGCGCCCGCTGGGAGATGACCGTGCGGTGCCCCTCGTGCCGGAAGTACGCGCGCACCGCGGGGTCCGTCACATGACGGGACACCGCGGGGGTCTGCGCCTGCTTCATGTAGATCACGACGTCGTTCTCCAGGGCGTCGCTGTTGCCCTCAAGCAGGATGTTGTACGACGGCAGCCCGGCCGAGCCGATGCCGATGCCGCGCCGCCCCACCACGTCCTTCACGCGGTACGAGTCGGGCCGGGCCAGGCTCGACTCGGGCAGGGTCTCCAGGTAGCCGTCGAAGGCCGCCAGCACCTTGTACCGGGTCGCCGCGTCCAGCTCGACCGTCCCGGCACCGGAGCCGAAGCGCCGCTCGAAGTCGCGGATCTCGGTCAT
Organism: Streptomyces sp. NPDC051310; assembly: GCF_044455245.1. Lineage (NCBI taxonomy): Bacteria > Bacillati > Actinomycetota > Actinomycetes > Kitasatosporales > Streptomycetaceae > Streptomyces > Streptomyces sp. NPDC051310. The sequence continues at coordinate 186,932 of NZ_JBITEO010000007.1, read as the reverse complement.
CGACTCCAGCAGCCCGAACCGGGTCAGCGAGCGCGCGACGCGCAGCGCGTCCAGCAGCGGACCCTGGGCCGTCTCCAGGGTGAAGGGCGGCAGCTCGTCCCTCACACCGCGCCCGGCGCCGCTCGCCAGCGCGTGGATCCGCTCCCGGTAGGCGGCGGCGCAGATCAGCACCAGCTCGGTGATCTGCTCGTCACTCAGCGCCTTGGTGTAGCCGATCAGCGCCAGGGAGGCCGACAGGCGCTTCAGATCCCAGGTGAACGGCCCGACGTACGCCTCGTCGAAGTCGTTCACGTTGAAGATCAGCCGGCCGTTGGCGTCCATGTACGTGCCGAAGTTCTCGGCGTGCAGATCACCGTGGATCCAGACCCGGCTCGTCCGCTCGTCCAGGTACGGCCCGCCCTGCCCCTCCTGGTCCAGGTCGGCGTAGAAGAGGCACGCCGTGCCCCGGTAGAAGGCGAAGGCCGAGGCGGCCATCTTCCGGAACTTGACCCGGAAGGCGGCCGGGTCGGCGGCCAGGAGCTCGCCGAAGGCGGTGCCGAAGACGGAGAGGATCTGCTCACCGCGTTCCTCGACGGTGGGCTGGGGGACCGACATCGCGGGGTGCCTCCTGGTGCGGTGCGTACACGGTTTCGTGCGGGGTTGCGGGCAGGGTCTCGTACAGAGCTTCGTACATGACAAAACGGACGGGTGGTCCGTCCGTCTCAACGCGCGACCGTACCGCCGCGTGCCCGTCCGCCGCCCCCGGGCGGTGGCACCGGGACTTCTTCCGGCGCCCGCGCCGCCCGCGTCCGCTGTCAGTGGGGAGACGTAGACTTCCGGCTGTCCCCCATCCCCGACCCCCGGAGGCCGCAGCCGTGTCGAAGCCGCCGTTCACGCACCTTCACGTGCACACCCAGTACTCCCTGCTGGACGGTGCCGCGCGGCTCAAGGACATGTTCAACGCCTGCAACGAGATGGGCATGACGCACATCGCCATGTCCGACCACGGCAACCTCCACGGGGCGTACGACTTCTTCCACTCCGCGAAGAAGGCGGGGGTCACCCCGATCATCGGCATCGAGGCGTACGTCGCCCCGGAGTCGCGCCGCAACAAGCGCAAGATCCAGTGGGGCCAGCCCCACCAGAAGCGGGACGACGTCTCCGGTTCGGGTGGTTACACCCACAAGACGATCTGGGCGGCGAACGCGACCGGCCTGCACAACCTGTTCCGGCTCTCCTCCGACGCCTACAAGGAGGGCTGGCTGCAGAAGTGGCCGCGCATGGACAAGGAGACCATCGCCAAGTGGTCGGAAGGGCTGATCGCCTCCACCGGCTGCCCCTCGGGCGAGCTCCAGACCCGGCTGCGCCTCGGCCAGTTCGACGAGGCCCTCAAGTCGGCCTCCGAGTACCAGGACATCTTCGGCAAGGACCGGTACTTCCTGGAGCTGATGGACCACGGCATCGAGATCGAGCGCCGGGTCCGCGACGGCCTGCTGGAGATCGGCAAGAAGCTCGGCATCCCGCCCCTGGTCACCAACGACTCGCACTACACCTACGCGCACGAGGCCTCCGCCCACGACGCGCTGCTGTGCATCCAGACCGGCAAGAACCTCTCCGACCCCGACCGCTTCAAGTTCGACGGCACCGGCTACTACCTCAAGTCCACCGACGAGATGTACGCCATCGACTCCTCGGACGCCTGGCAGGAGGGCTGCGCCAACACCCTCCTGGTCGCCGAGCAGGTCGACACCGCCGGCATGTTCGAGAAGCGCGACCTCATGCCGAAGTTCGACATCCCCGAGGGCCACACCGAGGTCAGCTGGTTCAAGGAGGAAGTCCAGCGCGGCATGCACCGCCGCTTCCCCGGCGGCATCCCGGAGGACCGCCAGCAGCAGGTCGAGTACGAGATGGACGTCATCATCCAGATGGGGTTCCCGGGGTACTTCCTCGTCGTCGCCGACTTCATCATGTGGGCCAAGAACCAGGGCATCGCGGTGGGCCCCGGCCGCGGCTCCGCGGCCGGCTCGATCGTGGCGTACGCCCTGGGCATCACCGACCTCGACCCGATCCCGCACGGCCTGATCTTCGAGCGCTTCCTCAACCCCGAGCGCGTCTCCATGCCCGATGTCGACATCGACTTCGACGAGCGCAGGCGCGTCGAGGTGATCAGGTACGTGACCGAGAAGTACGGCGAGGACAAGGTCGCCATGATCGGCACGTACGGCACGATCAAGGCCAAGAACGCGATCAAGGACTCCGCGCGCGTGCTGGGCTACCCGTACGCGATGGGCGACCGCATCACCAAGGCCATGCCCGCCGACGTCCTCGGCAAGGGCATCCCGCTCTCCGGCATCACCGACCCCTCCCACCCCCGCTACTCGGAGGCCGGCGAGGTCCGCGGGATGTACGAGAACGAACCGGACGTGAAGAAGGTCATCGACACCGCCCGCGGTGTCGAGGGCCTGGTGCGGCAGATGGGCGTGCACGCCGCCGGCGTGATCATGTCCAGCGAGCCGATCGTCGACCACGTCCCCGTCTGGGTCAGGCACACCGACGGCGTCACCATCACGCAGTGGGACTACCCGAGCTGCGAGTCGCTCGGCCTGCTGAAGATGGACTTCCTGGGCCTGCGCAACCTGACGATCATGGACGACGCCGTCAAGATGGTGAAGGCCAACAAGGGGATCGACATCGATCTCCTGAGCCTGCCGCTCGACGACCCGACCACCTTCGAGCTGCTCCAGCGCGGCGACACCCTCGGCGTCTTCCAGTTCGACGGCGGCCCCATGCGGTCCCTGCTGCGGCTGATGAAGCCCGACAACTTCGAGGACATCTCCGCCGTCTCGGCCCTCTACCGGCCGGGCCCGATGGGCATGAACTCGCACACGAACTACGCGCTGCGCAAGAACGGCCAGCAGGAGATCACCCCGATCCACCCGGAGCTGGAGGAACCGCTCAAGGAGGTCCTCGGCGTCACCTACGGCCTGATCGTCTACCAGGAGCAGGTGCAGAAGGCCGCCCAGATCATCGCCGGCTACTCGCTCGGCGAGGCCGACATCCTCCGCCGCGTCATGGGCAAGAAGAAGCCCGAGGAACTGGCGAAGAACTTCACGATCTTCCAGGCCGGTGCAAAGAAGAACGGCTACAGCGACGAGGCCATCCAGGCGCTGTGGGACGTGCTGGTCCCCTTCGCCGGCTACGCCTTCAACAAGGCGCACTCCGCCGCGTACGGCCTCGTCTCGTACTGGACGGCGTACCTCAAGGCCAACCACCCCGCCGAGTACATGGCGGCGCTGCTCACCTCGGTCAAGGACGACAAGGACAAGTCCGCCGTCTACCTGAACGAGTGCCGCCGCATGGGCATCAAGGTGCTGCCGCCCAACGTCAACGAGTCCGAGGCGAACTTCGCCGCCCAGGGTGACGACGTCATCCTCTTCGGCCTCTCCGCCGTGCGGAACGTCGGTACGAACGTCGTCGAGTCGATCATCAAGTGCCGCAAGTCGAAGGGGAAGTACAGCTCCTTCCCCGACTTCCTCGACAAGGTCGAAGTGGTCGTCTGCAACAAGCGCACCGTCGAGTCGCTCATCAAGGCAGGCGCCTTCGACACCATGGGCCACACCCGCAAGAGCCTGGTCGCCCACCACGAAGCGATGATCGACAACGTGGTGGCGGTCAAGCGCAAGGAGGCCGAGGGACAGTTCGACCTCTTCGGCGGCATGGGCGACGAGGAGACCAGCGAACCGGGCTTCGGCCTCGATGTCGAGTTCTCCGACATCGAGTGGGAGAAGTCCTACCTGCTCGCCCAGGAGCGCGAGATGCTCGGGCTCTACGTCTCCGACCACCCGCTCTTCGGCATCGAACACGTCCTGTCCGACAAGTCGGACGCCGCGATCTCCCAGCTCACCGGCGGCGAGCACGCCGACGGCGCGGTCGTCACCATCGGCGGCATCATCTCCGGCCTCCAGCGCAAGATGACCAAGCAGGGCAACGCCTGGGCCAACGCCACCGTCGAGGACCTGGCCGGCTCCATCGAGTGCATGTTCTTCCCGGCCACGTACCAGCTGGTGTCCACCCAGCTCGTCGAGGACACGGTCGTCTTCGTCAAGGGCCGCCTGGACAAGCGCGAGGACGTGCCGCGGCTCGTCGCGATGGAGCTCATGGTCCCCGACCTGTCCTCCGCCGGCACCAACGCGCCCGTGGTCCTCACCATCCCCACGGTGAAGGTCACCCCGCCGATGGTCAGCCGCCTCGGCGAGATCCTCAGCCACCACAAGGGCAACACCGAGGTGCGGATCAAGCTCCAGGGGCCGCGGTCCACCACCGTGCTGCGGCTCGACCGGCACCGCGTCCAGCCGGACCCCGCGCTCTTCGGCGACCTGAAGGTGCTGCTCGGCCCGTCCTGCCTGGCCGGCTGACCGGTCTCACCCGCCGTACGCGGAAGGGGCGCGCCCGTCGTCACGGGCGCGCCCCTTCTGGCACGTCATACGGCCGGTCGCGGCGCCGTCACCCGGCGGCCCGACGTGACGCCGTCACGGACCTCAGTTGTGGCCGAAGCGCTTCTGCCGGCCCTTGTGGGCGACATCGGTCGGCGTGAGGTGCGATATCCGCTGCTCGGCCTGCGCCTCCATCGACGTGCTCTGCGCCTGCTGCGTGCCCCCCTCGGCCGCCGACGCCTTCGTCTGACTGCGGTCCTGCTTCTTGTTCTTGGCCATGGTGATGCCTCCGTGGGGTGTAGGGGCCAGGGCCGCGTTCAGACTCACATACGCGTAAATCGCGCGCATTTTGGATCATTGCGGACCGTAGTCGGGGTCCGGGTGCGAGGCGTAGGGTGATCCGCCACGCCGGTGATCCAGTTCCGGCCGTTAACACTCCGGCAGTCGGGCAGACTCGAAGAAACCCCGAGCATTTCCCGTAGTACGTACCGAAGCAACTTCCGATCCCGAGGTTCCCGAAAGAGGGTGGAACACGTGGACCGCTGCGTCGTTCTGGTGGACGCCGGCTACCTGCTGGGCGCCGCCGCCAGCCTCCTTGCCGGGGAACCGGCCCGCTCACGGATCACCGTCGACCACGCCGCCCTCATCCAGGGCCTGCGTGAACGCGCCGAAAGCGACACGGCCCAGCCCTTGCTGCGGATCTACTGGTTCGACGGCGCCCCCGACCGGGTCCCCCAGCCGGAACACCGCAGGCTCCGCGTGATGCCCCGGGTCACCGTCCGGCTGGGAGCCCTGACCCGCAGCGACGGACGCTGGGCGCAGAAGGGCGTCGACGCCGCGATGCACGCCGAACTCACCGAGCTGGCCCGCAACCGCGCCTGCTCCGACGTCGTGCTCGTCACCGGCGACGGCGACCTGCTGCCCGGCCTGATGTCGGCGAAGGAGCACGGCGTCGCCGTCCACCTCTGGGCGGTGCAGGCCGCCGACGGCGACTACAACCAGTCCGAGGACCTGGTCGCCGAGGCCGACGAACGACGCGTCCTCGACCGGGAGTGGATCACCCGGGCGGTGCGGGCCAAGGAACCGGGCGGCGTCTGCGCCCCGCCCCCCGCCCCGCGCCCCGAGATCGCCGCCATCCTCTCCGCCCCGCTGCCCGAGTCCGCCCCCGCGGCCTTCGACGCGAACGGCTCCACCGCCTCCTCCGCCCCGGAGACCTTCGGCACCGCGGCCGGCTCCGGCGGCCGGACCGCCCCCGCCGCCGTACGCGACGGATCCGCGGACCGGACGGCGCCGGCCCCCGCCGCCCCGCCCGCCGCCGGCGCCAACGGATCGGGCGCCCCGTCCGGACCGAACGGCGGCAAGGGCGTGCCGACCCCCAAGGACCTCGCCGGGCTGCGCGGCCCCGGCCACCCCCAGACCCCCGCCGCCCAGCCCGCCAACGCCACCCTGCGCTGGTCCTCCGACCGCGGCTGGGTCGACCGCCCCGGCAGCCAGCTCGGCGAGCCGCCCGAGACGGCCTCCCTCCCCACCCTCGCCCAGCTGACCAGCGCCGAGCAGCGCTGGGCCGACCGCGAGGAGGACATCACCACCGTCGGCGGCGACCCCTTCGAGGTCGGGCAGGTCTTCGCACGGCGCTGGATGGAGCGGCTGCCGGACCAGAGCCACGTCGGGAAACTGTCCAGCATGTACCCGCGCATCCCGCACCGCATCGACGGCGAGCTGCTGCGCTACGCCGCCCGGTTCGGGCTGCTCGCGCACAAGGACGACCAGATCGACGAGCACGACCGGTACGCGATCCGGGCCGGCTTCTGGAGGGAGATCGACGTCCGGACGGCCGCCGAACCCGCCCCCGTGGGCGAATAGGGCAGCCCGACCCTTTAGGCTCATCCCTCGTGAGTACGGTGTGCGTGGTGCGGGACCTGGTCAAGACGTACCCCGCCGCGCGCGCCCGGAGAGGGACCCCCGCGACCCCGGCGGTGCGCGCCACCGACGGGGTCGGCCTGGACGTCCGCGGCGGGGAGATCTTCGGCCTGCTCGGCCCCAACGGCGCCGGCAAGTCCACCCTCGTACGCCAGCTCACCGGTCTGATGCGGCCCGACTCCGGCACCGTCGAGGTGCTGGGACACGACCTCGTACGCCACCCCGAGCGGGCGGCCCGGCTGATCGGCTACCTCGGGCAGGAGTCCACCGCGCTCGACGAGCTGACCGTGGCGCTCGCCGCCGAGACGACCGGACGGCTGCGCGGGCTCACCGCCCGGCAGGCGCGGGCCGAGCGGGACGCGGTCCTCGCCGAGCTGGGCCTGACCGAGCTCGCCGGACGCCCCCTGAAGCGGCTGTCCGGCGGCCAGCGCCGGCTCGCCTGCTTCGCCACCGCCCTGGTCGGGGAGCGGCCCCTGCTGATCCTCGACGAGCCGACCACCGGTATGGACCCGGTCGCCCGGCGCGCCGTGTGGGCGGCGGTCGACCGGCGGCGCGCCGAGCACGGCACCACCGTCGTCCTCGTCACCCACAACGTCATCGAGGCGGAGACCGTGCTCGACCGGGTGGCCGTCCTCGAACGGGGCCGGGTGATCGCCTGCGACACCCCGGCCGGGCTCAAGGAGCAGGTGGCCGGTGACGTACGGGTGGAACTCGTGTGGCGTGAACGCGCGCCGCTCGACGTCCCGGAGGTCGCCGCCCTGCGCGCCTCCGCCCAGGAGCACGGGCGCCGGTGGGTGCTGCGGCTCGCGCCGGAGGAAGCACGGGCCGCGGTCGCGGCGGTGACCGGCGGCGCGGCGTTCGCGGCGCTCGACGACTTCACGGTCGCCACGCCCAGCCTGGAGGACGTGTACCTCGCGCTGGGCGGCGAGGCGAAAGGCCTGGTCAAGGCATGAACAGGAGCATCAGGTGAGCATCCTGCCCGTACGGGCCACCCTGTCGCCCGGAGCGGTCGTCACCGCGCCGGCCGGTGACCCCGCCGCGAGCGGCGCCGCACCCCTCGCGCCGACGGCACGGCTGCTGCCCGCGCTCGCCGCCGTGTACCGGGCACAGCTGTCCCGGGCCCGGGTGGCCCGCATTCCGCTGCTGTTCGTCGCCACCTTCCAGTCCGTCGGGATCATGGTGCTGATGCGGGGCGTCGTCGACGGCGGCGCCGAGGCGCGGGCGGTCGTCGCGGGGTCGTCCGTGCTCGTGGTCGCCTTCGTCGCGCTCAACCTGCTCGCCCAGTACTTCGGGCAGCTGCGGGCGAGCGGCGGACTCGACCACTACGCCACGCTGCCGGTGCCGCCCGCCGCGGTGGTGCTGGGCGCGGCCGGCGCCTACGCCTCCTTCACCGTGCCGGGGACGGTGGTGACCGCGGTCGTCGGCTCCGTCCTCTTCCAGCTGCCGCTGACGCACCTGTGGATCCTCGGCGCGGTCGTGCCGCTCGCCGGGGCGGCGCTCGCGGGGCTCGGCGCGGCGCTCGGGCTGCTCGCGCCGCGGCAGGAACTCGCCACGCTGCTGGGCCAGCTCGGGATGTCGGCGGCGCTGCTGCTGGGCGTGCTGCCCGCCGGCCGGCTGCCGGAGCCGATCGGATGGGCACGGGACCTGCTGCCGTCGACGTACGGGGTCGAGGCGCTCGCCCGCACCTTCGACGCCCGTCCCGACTGGGCGGCGGTCGGCGTCGACCTCGGGGTCTGCGCGGCCGTCGGCGTCCTCTCGCTGACCGTCGCGACGTGGGCGTACCGGCGTGCGGCGGTCCGGTGAGGCAGGCCCGCCGGGGGCCTGGCACGATGGCAGGGTGACCGCACCGTTGACGCCGCCTCACCAGCCACCCCCGCAGGACTCCTCCTGGCCGCCGCCGTACCCCTCCGCCGCCTCCAAGGCCGCGGACGACGCGTCGCCGGACGTCGCCACGGAGCTGCGGCAGGGCGCCGTGGTACTGCTCGGCGTGATGGTCGCGGGCGTGGCGCTGGGGCTGCTGTGGCTGTGGCTCGCGCCGCGGATCCCGCTGATCTCGGACGGCAAGGCGGTGTTCCTGAAGGAGACCGAGGGCGAGAGCGCCGTCGGTGCGGACGGAACGTTCACGCTGCTCGCGCTGGCCCTCGGTGCGCTGAGCGCGGCGGTCGTGTTCTGGTGCACGCGCCGCCACGGCGGCATCGCGGTGGTCGTCGGCCTGGCGCTGGGCGGCCTGCTGGGCTCCCTGCTCGGCTGGGGCATCGGGACGATGCTGGGCCCCACGCACGATGTGGTGGCACACGCCCGCGCGGTGGGTCAGGGTGTGGTCTTCGACGCGCCGCTGGAGCTGGGCGCGCACGGCGCGCTGCTGGCGTGGCCGGTCGCCGCGATGATCGTCCACCTGGGGCTGACGGCGCTCTTCACGCCGCGGGACCCGGAGCCGGAGTGGGACCTGTACGGGCCGCCTTCCCCGCCGCCCGCCCACGGGGACTGAGCCGCGGCCCGCGGGCAGCGCCGGCCCGGTTCCCGGCCGATTCGGGTCCACCGGAACCCGGGGCCGCTCTCTACGTATCACCTGCCGGGCTCGTGACGTCCGGACACCGCACCTCGCGGCCCTGTCGTCGGTCGCCCATGCTCCGCAGTGGCTCCCCGGTCCGGCCTGATCCGGCCGGAAGGCTTGGGGGAGTGTCCACGAAGGAGCGTCGTCCGCCCGCCGGGCTGACGGGACTTCACGGATACGACTCAGGCGCGGCCGATGGGGGCCAGGACCGCGTCCGTGAGGGCGGCGAGGTCCTTGGGGGCGAGCTCGACCTCCAGGCCGCGGCGGCCCGCCGAGATGCAGATCGTGGCGTGCTGCTCGGCCGACGCGTCCAGGACCGTGCGCAGCCGCTTGCGCTGCCCGAGCGGCGAGATGCCGCCGCGGACGTACCCCGTCGTCCGCTCGGCCGCCGCCGGGTCGGCCATCGCCGCCCGCTTGCCGCCGACCGCGGCCGCCAGGGCCTTCAGGTCCAGCTGCCCGGCCACCGGGACCACCGCCACCGTCAGCTCGCCGTCCACGTCGGCGACGAGCGTCTTGAACACCCGCTCGGGGGAGACCCCCAGCGCCTCGGCGGCCTCCTCCCCGTACGAGGGCGACGCCGGGTCGTGGTCGTACGCGTGCAGCGTGAACGGCGTGCCGGCGGCGGTCAGGGCGACCGTCGCCGGGGTGCCGCCGGCCTGCTTCCTGGTCTTCTTCGCCACGTCGGGTCCGGTCCCTCGCGTCAGTTGGGGCTCGTCGGGGTGCGGGTCAGTTCCACCGCCGGCAGCGACGGCAGGTGCCGCAGCACCGCCGTCTCCGAGCGCAGCAGGTGCAGCTCCTCGCGCAACCGCGTCGCGGTGTCCGGCGCCTGGAGCAGCCGCTGCTTGGCGGGCGTGTCCAGCACCGCCGCCGCGGCCACCAGGTACGAGACGACCGACGGATCGTCGGGCAGCTCCACGCCCGTCGCCAGCGAGCGCTCACGGGCGCCCGCGAGCCGCTTCTGGTAGGTGCGGAAGGCGCGCAGGACACCCTCGGCGAGCGCGCCCGCTCCCTCGCCCGGCTCCTCCTCCAGCTCCTCCAGCTCGGCGGTCAGGAACGGTCCGTCCGCGTCGACCGACAGCACCTTCACGCGCCGCGTGCCGGTCGCCAGCACCTCGAAGCTGCCGTCGGACCGCTCCCGGATGGTGGCCGCGTCCGCGATGCAGCCCACCCGGTGGAACGCCTGGATCGGGTCCGGGCCGAACCCGGCGGCCGGCCCCTTCTCGGGCAGCCCGGTCTGGTCCGGCATGCCGGGCGCGGTCGGTGCGACCTCGCGCCCGTCGCGGATGGCGACGACGGCGAAGCGGCGCGGTTCGGACTCGTCGGTCTTCAGCAGCTCGCGCATCATGGCGCGATAACGCTCCTCGAAGACGTTGAGCGGCAGCACGAGGCCGGGGAACAGCACCGCGTTCAGCGGGAAGAGGGGCAGGCGAGCGGTGGTCACAGCGGTCTAGCCTAATGGCCGCCGCTCCGGCCACGACCGGCCCGTCCGCGCAACGGCACGGCCGGAGCCAGTTCGCGGCGCACCGCGTCACGCGCGTCGAGGAACCGGCCGAGCGGATCGTCCCCCGGCGAGGCCCATGGAAACGACGTGGCGTGCGGCCCGATGAGCCGGAACTCCTCCAGTGCGGCGGCCCACCGCCCCCGCGCCACCAGCACGTACGCGAGCACGTTGCGCACCTCCGCCGGCCACGGATCGCCCGGCGCGTACCGCGCGGACAGCTCCGCCGCCAGGTCCGCGGCCGCGTCGATCCGTTCGGCCGGGGCGGACGCGCCGCCGCCGGCCAGCAACTGCGTGCAGGCGGCCCGTACCGGCAGCGCCCGTATCAGCGAATCGGGGAGGGCGTCGGCGGCGGCCTGCTCGGCGAAGTCGAAGCACTCGCGGTACGCGCAGCGGCGGGTGCCCGGGGTCGCGTCACGGCGGGCGCAGCACTGCGCCGACAGGTACTCGAGCGCGGCCACATGGCAGCCGTAGTGGTGCGCGGAGCGGCGCACCGCCTGCTCCCACAGCGCCTCGAACGCCGTGTGCGTGGCCTGCGTACCGCGTGCGTGATCCAGCGCGAGGCGCCACGGCACCGGGTCGCGCGGCGCCGCCGCGGCCGCCGCTTCGATCACCGGCCCCAGCTCGCGCAGCCGCTCGGCGCGGGCGGGCGACTCCCACGCCTTGCGCACCGCCAGCTCGGCCCGGACCAGCAGGGCGTCCGGGTCCTGCGGTGCGTCGGCCAGCCAACCCGCCAGCCATGCGTCGCGGCCGTGCGCGAACGCGGCCAGCCGCACCACGTACCGGTCGCGGCTCTCCCATTCGGCCGCCTCGCGCGTCGCGGCGAGCAGCGCGGCGGCCGGTGCGTGGTCGCCCAGGGCGGCGGAGACCAGCGCGGGGCCGAGCCGCTCGTCCGGTGCGTCGAGCAGCACGGCGTGGTCCGGCGGCAGCCCGTCGACGAGCTGCGGGGTGTGCCGGACCGCGCGGGCGCCGCTGAGCAGGGCACGGAGCAATGACATGGTGCGGACCATTGAAAACCGCAGGTGGAAGCCGCGGCCAGAGGGCTGCTGTGAAGCTTTGGTAGCGGCGGAATGGTTGCGCCGCCGAATGCCAAGACCGGGTAAAGAAAACGGTGGACCGGCTGCGGGTACGACGGATCAGCTGCGTCTGAGGAGACGTGAGGCGCCCGCCGCGACCGTGGTGGCCAGGACCCACCCGAGCAGGATCAGCGCCGCGGACGCCCACTGCCACATGCCCTCCAGCCGCCAGTACCCGTCCTGCCCGAGGTTGATCACCGGGAGCAGCAGGTCCAGCGCGTACAGCGCCGCGTTCCAGTTCGGGTGCTCGTCCGTCTTGATGGCCGTCGGGTCGCACCGGGAGAACGCCAGCGTGCCCGCCGCCCACAACACCGCCATCCACAGCGCCGCCCGCCCCGGCCGGTACCCGTACGCCACCGTCCAGTCCTGCAGGTAGCCCCACAGCTTCGCCGCCAGCGGCAGCGTCTCGCGCCGCCGGCGCTGCTTGGCGAGCAGCACCTCGCGGGCGTCCGCGTCCTCCCCGCTGTTGCGCAGTACCGCCGCCAGGCGCTCGTACGGCTCGGGCGCGAACTCGGGGGTCGCCGCCGCCACCCACTCCAGACGGCGGGCGAGCGGGAAGTGCCCGTACGGCACGAGGTTCTCGTACACGAAGCCGCCCATCGCCAGCCCGCCCGGGCCCGGCCAGCTGGTGGACAGGTCGATCAGGGTGACGACCTTCGCGCCGTTCAGCACCACCCGGCCCTCCTCCGGGCGCTCGCTGTTGAAGCGCAGCTCCGGGGTGACGATCCGGCGCAGCGACAGCTCCTCCCTCCGCTCCGACGACAGCAGGAAGCGCGCCTGGTGGAAGTCGACGGCGTCACCGAACCGGCCGTCGTCCAGCCGCACCCCGCCGCGGCACTCGAACGGCTGGATGCGGGTCCCGCGCATCGGCGTGTTGAAGGTGGCCAGCCCGCCGGGAGGGGTCGCCCCCGCCACGTTCCCCGTCGAGTCGCTCACCCACGCGTACGTCATGTAGAGCGTGCGCTCCACGCTCAGCTGCGGCGCGTTCAGCGCCCGACGGCCCTCGGCGCCGCGCAGCCGGCTGCCCCGCAGGCTGAGCGACACGCCGACCTTGGCGCCGCGCAGCGAAAACTCCCCGTACGTCTCGATCAGCTCGGCCTGGAGGTCCTGGGCGACCGACATGCCGTCCGCGACGATCGCCCGGCCGCGGGAGTCCGGCCGGACGTGTATCTGGTTGATCAGCAGGTCCGTGCCGATCTGGGCGTCCGTGAGCCGCACCCCCCGCTCGACCCGGCAGCGCGGCAGGTGCAGATCGCCCTCCGTGTGCAGCCGGGCCGCCTCCAGCCGCGGTATCGCGCAGCCCACCATGCGCAGCGTGCCGAACCGGGACTCGGGCAGCACCACCTCCTCCTGGAACCGGCAGCCCTGCAACTCCACGTACGGCGCGACGGTGCCGCCCGCCAGATCCAGCCGCCCGGTGATCTGCACCCCGCGCAGCTTCAGCGCCGACACCCGGCCGGCCAGCGCCGGCGGCCCGTCCAGCAGCAGCAGCGCGACCACCCGGGCCCGGACGCTGCGCTCCGGCGGCCAGTCGCGCGGCGAGAACGGATCGTCCAGCAGCGCGTTGCCCACGGTCAGGTCGTAGGTCGCGCCGATCCGGAACGCCTGCCACATCCCCAGCTCGGTCGGGCTGAGGTCACCCGGCACGTCGTCGTCGTGCGGCTCGGTCACTGCCGCCCCCTCCGCTTCCCCTGTTTCGTACGAGTGTTCTTCCCGCTGTGTGACGGACCGAACGCTAACGGTCAGCTGTGACGACAAGACGCCACTGCGACGCGTATCAGCCAGTGATACGGACGTCCGGCTCCGCGACGCCGTCTGCGAGAATTGACCTGTGATCTCACGAATCGATCTGCGTGGCGACGCCCTTCCGAAGGGTGGCGCCCTGCGCGACCTGCTGCCCCGTGCCGAGTTCGACGTGGAAGCCGCCCTGGAGAAGGTGCGGCCCATCTGCGAGGCCGTGCATCATCGGGGCGACGCGGCGCTGATCGACTACGCGGAGAAGTTCGACGGCGTGGTCCTCGACCGGGTCCGCGTCCCGGCCGCCGCGCTCACGCGCGCGCTGGAGGAGCTGGATCCGGCCGTCCGCGCCGGTCTGGAGGAGTCGATCCGGCGGGCCAGGATCGTCCACCGCGAGCAGCGCCGCGGCCAGCACACCACCCAGGTGGTGCCCGGCGGCACGGTGACCGAGAAGTGGGTTCCGGTCCAGCGCGTCGGGCTGTACGCGCCCGGCGGCCGCTCCGTCTACCCCTCGTCCGTGATCATGAACGCCGTCCCGGCACAGGAGGCGGGCGTCGAGTCGATCGCCCTCGCCTCCCCGCCGCAGAAGGACCACGACGGCCTGCCGCACCCGACCATCCTCGCGGCCTGCGCCCTGCTCGGCGTCGACGAGGTGTACGCGGCCGGAGGCGCCCAGGCCGTCGCCATGTTCGCGTACGGCACCGAGTCCTGCGCCCCCGCCGACATGGTCACCGGCCCCGGCAACATCTGGGTCGCCGCCGCCAAGCGGTACTTCACCGGCCGGATCGGCATCGACACCGAGGCGGGCCCGACCGAGATCGCCGTCCTCGCCGACGACACCGCCGACCCGGTGCACATCGCCGCCGACCTCATCAGCCAGGCCGAGCACGACCCGCTCGCCGCCGCCGTCCTCGTCACCGACTCCGTCGAGCTGGCCGAGGCCGTCGAGAAGGAGCTGGAGCCGCAGGTCGCCGCCACCCGGCACGTCGAGGACCGGATCCTGCCCGCGCTGCGCGGCAAGCAGTCCGCGATCGTGCTGGTCGACGGCCTGGAGGAGGGCCTGCGCGTGGTCGACGCGTACGGCGCCGAGCACCTGGAGATCCAGACCGCCGACGCCGCGGCCGTGGCCCAGCGCGTCCGCAACGCGGGCGCCGTCTTCGTCGGCCCGTGGGCGCCCGTCTCGCTGGGCGACTACTGCGCGGGCTCCAACCACGTCCTGCCCACCGGCGGCTGCGCCTGCCACTCCTCCGGCCTGTCCGTCCAGTCGTTCCTGCGCGGCATCCACATCGTGGACTACACGCGCGACGCACTGGCCGACGTCGCCCACCACGTGGTGACGCTCGCCGAGGCGGAGGACCTCCCGGCGCACGGCGCCGCGATCAAGGCACGGTTCGGGTGGAAGGTGCCGCAGCAGTGACCCCCGACAGCCTCGGCATCGACGACCTGCCCATCCGCGACGAGCTGCGGGGCAAGTCCCCCTACGGCGCGCCGCAGCTCGACGTGCCCGTACGCCTCAACACCAACGAGAACCCCTACCCGCTGCCCGAACCGCTCGTCGAGCGCATCGCCGAGCGCGTCCGCGAGGCCGCCCGTACGCTCAACCGCTACCCCGACCGGGACGCCGTCGAGCTGCGCACGGAACTGGCCGCCTACCTCACCCGGACCACCGGGTACGAGGTCGGCCGGGCCAACGTCTGGGCCGCCAACGGCTCCAACGAGGTCATCCAGCAGCTGCTGCAGACATTCGCCGGACCGGGCCGCCTGGCGATCGGCTTCGAGCCCTCGTACTCGATGCACGGGCTGATCTCGCGCGGAACGGGCACGGGCTGGATCTCCGGACCCCGCAACGACGACTTCACCGTCGACGTCGCCTCCGCCGCGCACGCCATCGAACGGCACCGCCCCGACGTCGTCTTCATCACCTCGCCCAACAACCCCACGGGCACCGCCGTCGAGGCGGAGACCGTCGAGACGCTGTACGACGCGGCCCAGGCCGCCAAGCCGTCCCTGGTCGTGGTCGACGAGGCGTACGTGGAGTTCAGCCACCGCCCCTCGCTCCTGCCGCTGATCGAGGGCCGCCCCCACCTGGTGGTCTCCCGCACCATGTCCAAGGCGTTCGGCGCCGCCGGGCTGCGCCTGGGCTACCTCGCCGCCCACCGGGCCGTGGTCGACGCCGTGCAGCTGGTGCGCCTGCCGTACCACCTCTCGGCGATCACCCAGGCCACCGCGCTCGCCGCGCTGGAGCACACCGATACGCTGCTGGGGTACGTCGAGCAGCTGAAGGCCGAACGCGACCGGCTGGTCGCCGAGCTGCGCGCCACCGGCTACGAGGTGACCGAGTCCGACGCCAACTTCGTCCAGTTCGGACGGTTCGAGGACGCGCACGCCGTGTGGCAGCGGATCCTCGACCGGGGCGTCCTCGTCCGTGACAACGGCGTACCGGGCTGGCTGCGGGTCACCGCCGGCACGCCCGAAGAGAACGACGCGTTCCTGGATGCGGTTCGCGCACTGAAGAAGGAGCAGAGCTCATGAGCCGCGTAGGACGGGTCGAGCGCACCACCAAGGAGACGTCCGTCGTCGTCGAGATAGACCTCGACGGGACCGGCAAGGTCGACGTGTCGACCGGCGTCGGGTTCTACGACCACATGCTCGACCAGCTCGGCCGCCACGGTCTGTTCGACCTCACCGTCAAGACCGACGGCGACCTGCACATCGACTCGCACCACACCATCGAGGACACCGCCCTCGCGCTGGGCGCCGCCTTCAAGCAGGCCCTCGGCGACAAGGTGGGCATCTACCGGTTCGGCAACTGCACGGTGCCGCTGGACGAGTCCCTCGCCCAGGTCACCGTCGACCTGTCCGGCCGCCCCTACCTGGTGCACACCGAGCCGGAGAACATGGCGCCGATGATCGGCTCCTACGACACGACGATGACCCGCCACATCCTGGAGTCGTTCGTCGCGCAGGCGCAGATCGCGCTGCACGTCCACGTGCCGTACGGGCGCAACGCCCACCACATCGTGGAGTGCCAGTTCAAGGCCCTCGCCCGCGCCCTGCGCTACGCCTCCGAGCGTGACCCGCGCGCGGCCGGGATCCTCCCCTCCACGAAGGGCGCGCTGTGACGGGCCTCTCCACCCTCCTGATCGTGGTCGGCCTCTTCCTGGCGGGAGGCGTGTACTCCTTCAGCAAGCAGAAGATGCCCAGGAGCGTCATCGTCCTGCTGGCCATCGCCTCCGCGATGTGCCTGGTCGCGGGCGTCCTGCGCATCCAGGGGATCTGGGAGTGAGCGCGATGAGCACCTCGAAGAAGGTCGTGGTCTTCGACTACGGATTCGGCAACGTCCGCTCCGCCGAGCGGGCCCTCGCCCACGTCGGCGCCGACGTGGAGATCACCCGCGACTACGACCGGGCCATGAACGCCGACGGCCTCCTCGTCCCCGGCGTGGGCGCCTTCTCCGCCTGCATGGCCGGACTCAAGGAGGCCCGCGGCGACTGGATCGTGGAGCGCCGGCTGGCCGGCGGCCGCCCCGTCATGGGCATCTGCGTCGGCATGCAGATCCTCTTCGCCCGCGGCATCGAGCACGGCGTGGAGACCGAGGGTCTCGACGAGTGGCCCGGCACGGTCGGCCCGCTGCAGGCACCGGTTGTGCCCCACATGGGCTGGAACACCGTCGAGGCGCCCGGGGACAGCGAGCTCTTCGCCGGCCTCGACGCCGACAGCCGGTTCTACTTCGTGCACTCCTACGCCGTGCACGACTGGAGCCTGGAGATCACGAACCCCGCCATGCGCGCACCCAAGGTGACGTGGTCCACGCACGGCGAGCGGTTCGTGGCCGCCGTCGAGAACGGCGCCCTGTGGGCGACGCAGTTCCACCCCGAGAAGTCCGGCGACGCCGGCGCCCAGCTGCTGACCAACTGGCTCGGCACCTTCTAGCCGCCCGGAGCCGCGGCCCCGTCCGCGGCTCCCCGGCCCCCGCTCCTAGCTCCTTCTACTCCACCACTCCACCTGAGGATCCGCTGAGATGAGCAAGCTCGAACTCCTCCCCGCCGTCGACGTCCGGGACGGCCAGGCCGTACGGCTCGTCCATGGCGAGTCCGGCACGGAGACGTCGTACGGCTCTCCCCTGGAGGCGGCCCTGACCTGGCAGCGGGCGGGCGCCGAGTGGCTGCATCTCGTCGACCTCGACGCCGCTTTCGGCACCGGGGACAACCGCGAGCTGATCGCCGAGGTGGCCGGGGCCATGGACATCAAGGTCGAGCTGTCCGGCGGCATCCGCGACGACGCCTCCCTGGCCGCAGCGCTCGCCACCGGCTGCACCCGGGTCAACCTGGGCACGGCCGCACTGGAGACGCCCGAGTGGGTCGCCAAGGTCATCGCCGAGCACGGCGACAAGATCGCGGTCGGCCTGGACGTCCGCGGCACCACCCTGCGCGGCCGCGGCTGGACCCGCGACGGCGGCGACCTGTACGAGACACTGGCCCGCCTCGACTCCGAGGGCTGCGCGCGGTACGTCGTCACCGACATCGCCAAGGACGGCACCCTGCAGGGCCCCAACCTGGAGCTGCTGCGCAACGTCTGCGCCGCCACCGACAAGCCGGTCGTCGCCTCGGGCGGCGTCTCCTCGCTCGACGACCTGCGGGCGCTCGCCGGTCTCGTCCCCGACGGCGTCGAGGGCGCGATCGTCGGCAAGGCGCTGTACGCCAAGGCGTTCACCCTCGAAGAGGCCCTCGTGGCGGTCGCGGCGGTGGCGGAATGACCGCGCCCGGACAGAGCACGACCGTGCGCAGGGTGGTGACCGGCGCTCCGTGGGAGGAGCAGTTCGGCTACTCCCGCGCCGTGGAACTGCCGAGCGGCCTGGTCCTCGTCTCCGGCTGCACCTCAATCGTCGACGGCCAGATCGCCGGGGGCGGCCCGTACGAGCAGGCGGTCAACTCCTTCAACGTCGCCTTCGCCGCGCTGAAGCAGCTCGGCCTGGGCCCGTCCGACGTCGTCCGCACCCGGATGTACCTCACCCACGCCCGCGACGTCGACGAGGTGGGCCGCGCCCACAAGGAGCTGTTCGACGACATCCGCCCCGCCGCGTCGATGATCATCGTCTCCGGCTTGGTCGACCCGAGCCTGGTCGTCGAGGTCGAGGTCGAGGCGTACCGAGGAGGTGCCGCGTCATGACCCTCGCGGTCCGAGTCATCCCCTGCCTGGACGTCGACAACGGCCGGGTCGTCAAGGGCGTCAACTTCCAGAACCTGCGCGACGCCGGCGACCCCGTCGAGATGGCCAAGCTGTACGACGCCGAAGGCGCCGACGAGCTCACCTTCCTCGACATCACCGCCTCGTCCGGCAACCGGGAGACCACCTACGACGTGGTGCGCCGCACCGCCGAACAGGTCTTCATCCCGCTGACCGTCGGCGGCGGCGTCCGCAGCGCCGACGACGTCGACAAGCTGCTGCGCGCCGGCGCGGACAAGGTCGGCGTCAACACCGCGGCGATCGCCCGCCCGGAGCTGATCCAGGAGATCGCCGAGCGCTTCGGCCGCCAGGTGCTGGTGCTGTCGGTCGACGCCCGCCGCACGCCCGAGGGCACGTTCGAGGTCACCACCCACGGCGGCCGCCGCGGCACCGGCATCGACGCCGTCGAGTGGGCCCACCGGGCCGCCGAGCTGGGCGCGGGGGAAATCCTCCTCAACTCGATGGACGCCGACGGCACCAAGGACGGCTACGACACCGAGATGATCGCCGCAGTGCGCAAGCACGTCACGGTCCCGGTGATCGCCTCCGGCGGGGC
Source organism: Streptomyces sp. NPDC051310 (assembly GCF_044455245.1). NCBI lineage: Bacteria > Bacillati > Actinomycetota > Actinomycetes > Kitasatosporales > Streptomycetaceae > Streptomyces > Streptomyces sp. NPDC051310. Next base: position 167,953 of record NZ_JBITEO010000007.1, on the reverse strand, counting down.
CGGCCGGCTCGCCGACTTCCCGCCCGCCATCGCGGCGGGCGCCGACGCGGTCCTGGCGGCGTCGGTGTTCCACTTCGGCGATCTGCGGATCTCCGAGGTGAAGGACACACTGCGGGAGGCCGGCCACCCGGTCCGCTGACGTCCGCGCGGCCGGCCGCCCGACCGCAGGGATCAGGCGGCCGGCCGCGCGAGCCGTACGGGGCTGCCGACGGTGTCGTCCGGCACGGCCGTCCGCACCGGGCGCTGTTGCGGGGGGCGAGCCCGTTCCGCACGCAAAAGACGTTGCACGCCTTCCCCGGTGGATCTACGGTCGCGCAGCATGACCAGCCCAGCGCCGCGCCGGATCAGCGACCGCGCCGTCGAGGAGGCGCTTCCGGGCACGTCCGGCGCGCCGCCGCCCGCCCACCGGGACGGGAACGTCCTGCGCTGGCTCGGCGCCTACACCGCCTCGACCCTCGGCGACAGCGTCTACTACCTGGCCCTCTCCTGGGCCGCGGTCCGCAGCGGCACCGCCGCCCAGGCGGGCATCGTCATGGCGGTCAGCGCCCTGCCGCGCGCCCTGCTCATGCTGGGCGGGGGAGTCGTCGCCGACCGGTTCGGTCCCCGCCGCGTGGTCCTGCTCAGCGACACCGTGCGCTGCCTGAGCACCTTCGGCGTCGCCGCCCTGCTGTTCGCCACCACCCCGGGACTCTGGCCGCTCACCGCCCTCGCCGTCCTCTTCGGCACCGTGGACGCGCTCTTCATGCCGGCCGTCGGCGCCCTGCCGCCCCGCATCGCCCCGGCCGGGCAGCTCGCCCGCATCCAGGGCATGCGCGGCCTCGCCCACCGGGTGGCCCTCGTCCTCGGCGCCCCCCTGGGCGGTCTCGCGGTGGCGGTGGGCGGCTCCGCCTTCGCCTTCGCCCTCGCCGCAGCGCTGTTCGCGCTCTCCCTGCCCCTCCTGGCGTGCCTCCGCGTCGCTCCGCTCCCCGCGGACGCGGACCGCCGCTCCACCACCGCGCTGCGCGACCTCGCCGACGGTCTGCGCGCCCTGCGGCGGCACCGCGTCCTCGCCCCGCTGGTCGTCGTCATCGCCCTCAGCGACCTGGGCTTCGTCGGGCCGCTGAACGTCGGCCTCGCCCTCCTCGCCGAGGCGCGCGGCTGGGGCGCCGCCGGCATCGGCTGGATCCTCGCCGGGTTCGGCACCGGCTCCGCCGCCGCGTCCCTGCTGCTGGCCGTGCGGGGCAGGGTGCCCCGCGCGGGCTCCGTACTCGCCTGGACCCTCGCCGCCGGGGCGGTCGCGATCGCGGCCCTCGCGTTCGTACCCCGGCTGGAGACCGCGGTGGCGACCGCCCTCGCGATCGGTCTCCTCACCGGGCTCAGCGGTGCCCTGTGTTCCGCGCTCCTCCAGACCGAAGCGGACCCGGCCCATCTGGGCCGGGTCACCTCCGTCGCCAACGTCTTCAGCCTCGGCGTCGCCCCGCTGACCTTCCCGCTCACCGGCGCGGCCATCGGGCTGTGGGGCGCCGGGCCCGTGTTCACGGCGAGCGCGGCGATCTGCGCGGCCGGGGCCGTCCTCGGCCTGAGCTCCGCGCCCCTGCGCCGCGCCGAGCTGCCCGGAGGGCCCCGTGAAGGACGCCCCCACAAGGAGCGGCCCCGCGCAGAAGGGCTCCACAAAGGCCGGCCCCGCGCAGAAGGGCTCCACAAAGGCCGGCCCCGCGGAGAAGGGCTCCACAAAGGCCGGCCCCATGAAGCGGGACCCCATGAAGAACGGCCCCATGAAGAACGGCCTCAGTAGAGGGGGCCCGGCGGCCGCGGCCGTCACAGGCCCAGCTGGCCGGCCCCGTGCAGCCGCTCCACGGCCTCCTTGTCGCCCTCGACCTCCACGCGTGCGGAGTCCTGCCGCCCGAACGCGAACATCGTCAGTTCGCCCGGCTCCCCGGTCACGGTCACCACCGGGGTGCCCCGCCGCGCCACCGTCGTCTGCCCGTTCGGCCGCCGCAGCACCAGGCCCACCGGGACCTTGCGGCACAGCATCCGCGCCGCCTTGTCCAGGCGGGACCAGAGCGCGTCGGCGAAGACCGGGTCCAGATCGCGCGGCGTCCAGCCCGGCTGCGCCCGCCGCACGTCCTCGGCGTGCACGTAGAACTCCACCGTGTTGGCGCCCTCGTCGACCTGCTTGATCGCGTACGGGGACATCCGCGGCGGGCCCGTACGGATCAGCTGGACCAGCTCCTCGTAGGGCTTGGAGGCGTACTCGGCCTGGACCTGCTCCAGGCGCCCGCGCAGCGCCCCGATCAGGATCCCCGCCGCGGCGTCCGGGCGGCGCTCCCGCACCACCACGTGCGCCGCCAGGTCACGGGTCTTCCATCCCTCGCACAGGGTCAGGGCGTCCGGGCCCGCCGCCTCCAACAGATCAGCGAGCAGAAGCCGTTCACGCTTGGCATGGGTCGACATGTCCGCCAGCGTACGGGGGCAGGCGCCGGTCCGCCCAGTGGACGCACCTCCGGGAAGACGCCGCGACCACGGCACAATGGCGACATGACCAGCAACCTTGACCCGGCCATCGCCGCCCGTCTCAAGCGCAGCCCCGACGGGCTGGTCCCGGCCATCGCCCAGCAGTACGACACCGGCGAGGTGCTCATGCTGGGCTGGATGGACGACGAGGCCCTGCACCGCACCCTCACCACCGGCCGCTGCACCTACTGGTCCCGCAGCCGCCGGGAGTACTGGGTCAAGGGCGACACCTCCGGTCACGTCCAGCACGTCAAGTCCGTCGCCCTGGACTGCGACGCCGACACCGTCCTGGTCAAGGTCGACCAGGTGGGGGCCGCCTGCCACACCGGCGCCCGCACCTGCTTCGACGAAGACGTCCTGCCCCTCGGCAAGTAGGGTCTGGCGCCATGGATCTCGAGACCTTCCGCAAGCTGGCGGCCGACCGCCGCGTCATCCCCGTCAGCCGCCGCCTGCTCGCGGACGGCGACACCCCGGTCGGGCTCTACCGGAAGCTCGCGGCCGAGCGCCCCGGCACATTCCTCCTGGAATCAGCGGATGGGGGCACCTCCCACACCGTAGGTGGTGGGGGAGGCCGCTCCTGGTCGCGGTACTCGTTCATCGGTGTCCGCAGCGCCGCCACCCTGACCGCGCGCGACGGGCAGGCCCACTGGCTCGGCACCCCGCCCGTCGGCGTACCCGTCGACGGCGACCCGCTCGAAGCGCTGCGCGCCACCGTCGAGACCCTGCACACCCCGCGCGACCTGGCCGCGGAGCTGCCGCCCTTCACCGGCGGCATGGTCGGCTACCTGGGGTACGACATCGTGCGCCGACTGGAGCGGATCGGCGAGCACGGCACCGACGATCTGCGGCTGCCCGAGCTCACCATGCTGCTCACCTCCGACCTGGCCGTCCTCGACCACTGGGACGGCACGGTCCTGCTGATCGCCAACGCGATCAACCACAACGACCTCGACACCGGTGTGGACGAGGCCTACGCGGACGCCGTCGCCCGCCTCGACGCCATGGCCGCCGACCTCGCCGAGCCCCTGGCCACAAAGCCCGTCGGCCTGCCGCCCTCCGAGCTGCCGCCGTACACGGTCCTGTGGGGCGGCGAGGCGTACCAGGGGGCCGTCGAGGACATCAAGGAGCGCATCCGGGCCGGTGAGGCCTTCCAGGTGGTGCCCTCGCAGCGGTTCGAGACGCCGTGCACCGCGAGCGCCCTGGACGTCTACCGCGTCCTGCGGGCCACCAACCCGTCCCCGTACATGTACCTCTTCCGTTTCGACGGTTTCGACGTCGTGGGGTCCAGTCCCGAGGCGCTGGTCAAGGTCGCGGACGGCCGCGCGATGGTGCACCCCATCGCCGGGACCCGCCCGCGCGGGGCCACCCCCCAGGAGGACCAGGCGCTGGCCGACGAGCTCATCGCCGACCCCAAGGAGCGCGCCGAGCACCTCATGCTGGTCGACCTCGGCCGCAACGACCTCGGCCGCGTCTGCGAGCCCGGCTCGGTCGAGGTCGTCGACTTCATGTCGATCGAGCGGTACTCGCACGTCATGCACATCGTCTCCACCGTCACCGGCCGCGTCGCCGCCGGCCGCACCGCCTTCGACGTGCTGACCGCCTGCTTCCCCGCCGGCACCCTCTCCGGCGCGCCCAAGCCGCGGGCCATGCAGATCATCGAGGAGCTCGAACCCTCCCGCCGCGGCCTGTACGGCGGCTGCGTCGGCTACCTCGACTTCGCCGGCGACTCCGACACCGCCATCGCCATCCGCACCGCCCTCCTGCGCGACGGCACCGCGTACGTGCAGGCCGGAGCCGGTGTCGTCGCGGACTCCGACCCGGTCGCCGAGGACACCGAGTGCCGCAACAAGGCGGCCGCCGTGCTCCGCGCCGTGCACACCGCCAACCGGATGAACGGCGCATGACGGTGTAAGGGATAGTGGAGTACGTGAGTGCCGCATCCGTACCCCAGCCCCGTGCCACGCGCGCGGACGAGGCGACGGCCGCCCCCGGTGGCCGCCGCAGTCTCGCCGCCGCCCTGTTCCTCGGTGCCGTCGGAGCGGCGGTCGTGCTGCTCGCGTCGGGGCAGACATGGTCGGAGGGCACCGTCGCGGTGGGCGGCGGGAGCGTGCCGCTGCACGCCGCGGGCGGCGATGTCACGGGTGTGCCGACCGCCCTCGCCATCGTGGGCCTGGCGGCCCTGGTGGCAGTCTTCGCCGTGCGCAGGGCCGGACGGCTCGTCGTCTCGCTGCTGCTCGCCCTGAGCGGCGCGGGCGCGGCGGCCGCCGCGTACCTGGGCGCCTCCGACGGCTCGGCGCTGGACGCCGAGGCCGCGACGACCACCGGTGACGCCGCGGCCCGCGTCGCGGGACTCACCCACACCGCCTGGCCGTACGTCACGGCGGCCGGCGGACTGCTGATCCTGATCGCCGGGCTGCTGGCGCTGCGCTACGGCCGGACGTGGCCCGCCATGTCCGGGCGGTACGAGCGCGACGGCAGCCCCCGCGCGCGCGGCGCCCGGACCGCCGCGGACCCGGACCGGCCCGAGGACCTGTGGAAGGCCCTGGACCGCGGCGAGGACCCGACCGGCGGCGCCTGACGCGCCCGCCGCCGCCCGGAGCTCAAGCCCCCCGGCCCCCGAGGGTGACCCCGGATCACCCCGCACGCGCGCGTACGGGACAATGTCGCGAGAGCGTCCGCACCCGGCGGGGCCGTACCAGAGCAACATCAACGAGGAGCAATTCATGGCGGGCAGCGACCACGGACACACCCCGGCCGCCTGGACCGGTGTCACCATCTCCTTCATCGGCTTCTGCGTCGCCGGTGCCTTCATGGTGGGGAACAACCCGCTGGGGTTCTGGGCGGGCATCGCCGTCATCCTGCTCGGCGGCGTCGTCGGTGGCGCCATGAAGGTCGCCGGTCTCGGCCAGAAGCCGTCGCCCGAGCTCGAGCGCGCCCGCGAAGAGGCGGCCCGTAAGGACCACACCCCGGAGACCGCTCAGGCCGCCCGCTCCTGACCCGTTCAGACGCAGCCACGACACGAGGCGCGGTCCGGCACGGCCGGGCTGCGCCTTTCCGTCGCACCGGCGACAATCCCCGGGTGGACGCCATGCCGACCCCTGCCCCTGAAGGCCCGGAACCCGGACCTGCCGCACCTGCCGGACCTGCCGCACCTCCCGGACCCGGTGCGCCGGGCGGGCCTCCCGTCGCCGGACCGGTACGGACGGGCGCGCCGCCGGGATACCCGCCGCCGGGATACGCGCCGCCGCCCGGCCCGCCCTCGCTCGCACGGCGGCTGGCACCGCCCCTGGGGACCCTCGCCGCGGTCGCGGGGGCCTTCGCGTACGTGGGCGCCGTCGACCCCAACGAGCCCGGGCACTACCCGGTCTGCCCCCTGCTGCGCTTCACCGGCCTGTACTGCCCCGGCTGCGGCGGCCTGCGCAGTGCCCACGCCTTCGTCCACGGCGACCTCGCGGCCGCCTTCGGGGCCAACGCCCTCGCCGTCACCGGCTATCTGGTCTTCGCCGTCGTGATGGTTCTCTGGCTGGTGCGGGCCGTGCGCGCCCTGCCCGTACGGGTCACCGTCGGGCCCGTCTGGGGGTGGGTCCTGGGCGCGGTGCCGGCATTTTTCGCCATTGTCCGGAACTTGCCGTTCGGTTCGGCGCTGGCCCCGTGAAGTCGCAGGTCAACGCGGTGGCGTCAACCGGATGCGGAGACTCGGGCCACCTCCGGATACCATCGAGGTGACTGATCCGGATTCACCATCACCCTCCCGGAAGGGGGCCTCTCGCGTGAGTGTGCTCGACGAGATCATCGAGGGCGTACGCGCCGACCTCGCAGAGCGGCAGGCGCGGGTCTCCCTCGACGAGCTCAAGGAGCGGGCGGCGAAGGCGCCCCAGGCGAAGGACGGCGCGGCCGCACTGCGCGGCGACGGCGTCCAGGTGATCTGCGAGGTGAAGCGCTCCAGCCCGTCCAAGGGCGCGCTCGCCGCGATCGCGGACCCGGCCGGCCTCGCCGCTGACTACGAAGCGGGCGGCGCTTCCGTCATCTCCGTGCTGACCGAGCAGCGCCGCTTCGGCGGCTCCCTCGCCGACCTGGAGGCCGTCCGCGCCCGGGTCGACATCCCGGTCCTGCGCAAGGACTTCATCGTCACCGCCTACCAGCTGTGGGAGGCCCGGGCGTACGGCGCCGACCTCGCCCTGCTGATCGTCGCCGCCCTGGACCAGCCCGCCCTGGAGTCCCTCATCGAGCGCGCCGAGTCCATCGGTCTGACCCCGCTGGTCGAGGTCCACGACGAGGAAGAGGTCGAGCGGGCCGTCGACGCGGGCGCCCGGGTGATCGGCGTCAACGCGCGCAACCTCAAGACCCTCAAGGTCGACCGCTCCACCTTCGAGCGGGTCGTCCCGGAGATCCCGACGGGCATCGTCAAGATCGCCGAGTCCGGCATCCGCGGCCCGCACGACCTGATCGCCTACGCCAACGCGGGCGCCGACGCCGTCCTCGTCGGCGAGTCGCTCGTCACCGGACGCGACCCCAAGGCCGCGGTGGCCGACCTGGTCGCCGCCGGCGCCCACCCCGCCCTGCGGCACGGACGGGGCTGACCCCGCCATGACCGCCGCCGCCCGCGCCTTCGCGCCGACACCGCACCGCGCGCCCGCGCGCCCGGTGCCGTCGGCCGGTGCGGTGCGCCGGCGAGCGGACGGCTCCCGGGCTCCCTCGGCCGCGGACCCTGCCATGACCCCGGCCGCCGCCACGCGCGCGTGCCCGGGCCCCGGCACCAGTCCCGTGAGCTCCACGACCGCGCACCGGGTGCTCCCGCCGTACGCGACCGTCCTCGCGACCGCCGTCCGCACCCTGCCCGACGCGTACGCCCGGCTCGCCCGCGGCTGCCGTCCGCGCGGCTGCCGCGCCCCGGCACGGCGCGTGCACGGACGCCGCGTCCGGTACGTCATCGGGGACGAGCCGGGCCAGGTCAACGGCATGCGATGGCGTGCGCGCCGCACCGCGCGCCGCCTGCACCACCGCTAGCCCGTCCTCCTCGACGGGCCGCACCGGACGCCATCCGGTGTGGCGGGACCGCCGCCGCGCACCCGGCTCCGGGTGACGCCCGGGTGACGGCTCCCGCAACGGACCGGAGGCGGCGGCGCCGGAGCACACCGCGACCACCGTTGACCGAGACATCCCGGGGGCGCCCGCCCCCGTGAGGAGCAGTCGCATGCCCAGCGAGTTCTTCATCCCCGACCCCGACGCCCAGGTCCCCAGCGCGGACGGTTGGTTCGGCGCCTACGGCGGCAAGTTCATCCCCGAGGCGCTCGTCGCCGCCGTCGACGAGGTGGCCGTCGAGTACGACAAGGCCAAGGCCGACCCGGCCTTCGCGGCCGAGCTCGACGACCTGCTCGTGCACTACACCGGCCGGCCCTCCGCGCTCACGGAGGTGCCCCGGTTCGCCCGGCACGCGGGCGGCGCACGGGTCTTCCTCAAGCGCGAAGACCTCAACCACACCGGCTCGCACAAGATCAACAACGTGCTCGGCCAGGCCCTGCTCACCCAGCGCATGGGCAAGACCCGGGTCATCGCCGAGACCGGCGCCGGCCAGCACGGCGTCGCCACCGCCACCGCCTGCGCGCTGTTCGGCCTCGAATGCACCATCTACATGGGCGAGATCGACACCCAGCGCCAGGCGCTGAACGTCGCCCGGATGCGCATGCTCGGCGCCGAGGTCGTGCCGGTGAAGTCGGGCAGCCGCACCCTGAAGGACGCCATCAACGAGGCGTTCCGCGACTGGGTCGCCAACGTCGACCGCACGCACTACCTCTTCGGCACGGTCGCCGGTCCCCACCCCTTCCCGGCCATGGTGCGCGACTTCCACCGCGTCATCGGCGTCGAGGCCCGCCGCCAGATCCTGGAGCGGGCCGGCCGCCTGCCCGACGCCGTCGTCGCCTGCGTCGGCGGCGGCTCCAACGCCATCGGCCTGTTCCACGCCTTCATCCCGGACGCCGCCGTGCGCCTGGTGGGCTGCGAGCCGGCCGGGCACGGCGTCGAGACCGGCGAGCACGCGGCCACCCTGACCGCGGGCGAGCCCGGCATCCTGCACGGCTCGCGCTCCTACGTCCTGCAGGACGAGGAGGGCCAGATCACCGAGCCGTACTCGATCTCCGCGGGCCTCGACTACCCGGGCATTGGCCCGGAGCACGCGTACCTCAAGGACAGCGGGCGCGGCGAGTACCGCGCGGTCACCGACGACGCGGCGATGCAGGCCCTGCGCCTGCTGTCGCGCACCGAGGGCATCATCCCGGCGATCGAGTCGGCGCACGCGCTGGCGGGCGCCCTGGAGCTCGGGCGGGAGCTCGGCGAGGACGGACTGATCGTCGTCAACCTCTCCGGCCGCGGCGACAAGGACATGGACACCGCCGCGCGCTACTTCGGCCTGTACGAGACCGACGCGGCCCCCGTCGAGGCCGACGCCTCCGCCGAGGACGGCGCCGCGGAGATCCAGCGGGACACCGACATCCAGCGGGGCACCGAGACCCAGGGGGAGACCAAGTGAGCGGGAACATCCAGCTGCTGAGCGACACCCTGGAGCGGGCGAAGGCGGAGAACCGGGCCGCCCTCATCGCGTACCTGCCGGCCGGCTTCCCGAGCGTCGACGGCGGGATCGAAGCCGTCAAAGCCGTTCTCGACGGCGGCGCGGACATCGTCGAGGTCGGGCTGCCGCACAGCGACCCGGTGCTCGACGGGCCGGTCATCCAGACCGCCGACGACATCGCCCTGCGCGGCGGGGTGAAGATCGCCGATGTGATGCGCACCGTCCGCGAGGCTCACGAGGCGACCGGCAAGCCGGTCCTGGTGATGACGTACTGGAACCCCATCGACCGGTACGGCGTCGAGCGCTTCACCGCCGAACTGGCCGAGGCGGGCGGCGCCGGCTGCATCCTGCCCGACCTGCCGGTCCAGGAGTCCGCCCTGTGGCGCGAGCACGCCGAGAAGCACGGCCTGGCCACCGTCTTCGTCGTCGCCCCCAGCAGCAAGGACGAGCGGCTGGCCACCATCACGAGCGCCGGATCCGGCTTCGTCTACGCCGCCTCCCTGATGGGCGTCACCGGCACCCGGGCGTCCGTCGGCGCCCAGGCCGCCGACCTGGTACGGCGCACCCGTGCCACCACCGAACTGCCGGTATGCGTCGGCCTCGGTGTGTCGAACGCCGAGCAGGCCGCCGAGGTGGCCTCCTTCGCCGACGGCGTCATCGTCGGATCGGCGTTCGTCAAGCGGATGCTCGACGCCGACGACCACGCGGCAGGTGTCGCCGCCGTGCGGAACCTCGCGGGTGAACTCGCCCGCGGAGTGAAGCGCTCCCAGGGAATGTCCGCGAAGTAGCGCCGTCCGCCCGCCAGGCGGGGCCGGCAACGCCCGGCGGACGGGACGGTGCGGACACCCCCGGGGCGTTCGTCGCTCGAACGGGTGGTTCTGGACCGGGGAGGCGCGCCCGCGCCTCCCCGGTTCGTTGCTGTGGGCGTGAGCGAGAAGAACAGTGCAGGCAAGCGGAGCGCGCGCGAACGGCTCCAGATGGAACGCGAGCAGCAGAGGTCCCGGGAGCGGCGCAGGCGCACCCTGCTCGTGTCGGCGGCCGTCGTCGGAGTGCTCGGCCTTGCCGCCGTGGTCGGTGTCATCGCCGCCAACACCGGCGACGACGGCGAGGGCTCCGGCGCCGGGCCCGTCGCGGCGCCCACCGGCGCGACCGGCAAGGACCGGCTGGCCATCCCCGTAGGCGCGACCGACGCCCCGTCCACGCTCACGATCTGGGAGGACTTCCGCTGTCCGGCCTGTGCCCAGTTCGAGAACGCCGTCCGGGACACGATCCACGGACTGACCGACTCCGGACAGATCAAGGTCGAGTACCACCTCGCCACGATCATCGACGGGAACATGGGCGGAAGCGGCTCGCTGAACGCGGCGAACGCCGCGGCCTGCGCGCAGGACGCCGGCAAGTTCGTGGCGTACCACGACGTCCTCTACCAGAACCAGCCGCCGGAGCCGGACGACGCCTTCGCCGACGACGACAAGCTGTTCGAGCTGGCCGGAAAGGTGCCCGGTCTCGACACGCCGGCCTTCCGCTCGTGCGTGTCGGACGGCACGCACGACAACTGGGTGAAGCAGTCGGACCAGGCGTTCAGCGAGGGCGGCTTCCGCGGCACGCCGACGGTGCTGCTGAACGGAGAATCGATCTTCCCGACCAAGGGCAAGGAGCAGATCTCCGTGGCGAACCTGAAGAAGTGGGTGGCCGAGGCGAACAAGGGCAAGAAGCCCGGCACCGCCTTCCCCTCCGCCCCCGCCTCGCCCCCGGCCTCCCCGTCGCCGGCCGGCTCCTAGCCGCCACCGCCGCACGACCCCGTACCGGCTCGTTATGGAGTCTTTGCCGGGCGGGTGGCCCTGTCGCCCACCCGGCACGGTAGCGTCGGGTCTGCCATGGACCTTGCCTACATCCCGAGCCCGTCGACCGGCGTGATCCACCTCGGACCGCTCCCGCTGCGCGGCTATGCCTTCTGCATCATCATCGGTGTCTTCGTCGCCGTCTGGTACGGCAACAAGCGCTGGCTCGCCCGGGGCGGCAAAGCCGGCACCGTGGCCGACATCGCCGTCTGGGCGGTGCCCTTCGGACTCGTGGGCGGCCGGCTCTACCACGTCATCACCGACTACCAGCTGTACTTCAGCGAGGGCGAGGACTGGGTCGACGCCTTCAAGATCTGGGAAGGCGGCCTCGGTATCTGGGGCGCGATCGCGCTCGGCGCGGTCGGCGCCTGGATCGGCTGCCGGCGCCGCGGCATCCCGCTGCCGGCCTACGCGGACGCCATCGCGCCCGGCATCGCCTTCGCCCAGGCCATCGGCCGCTGGGGCAACTGGTTCAACCAGGAGCTGTACGGCCGGCCGACCGACCTGCCGTGGGCGCTGAAGATCAGCGAGGGTGTGAACCGCGAGGCGGGGCTGTACCACCCGACCTTCCTGTACGAGTCGCTGTGGTGCGTGGGCGTGGCGCTCCTGGTCATCTGGGCGGACCGGCGGTTCACCCTGGGCCACGGGCGGGCGTTCGCCCTCTACGTCGCGGCGTACTGCGCCGGGCGCGGCTGGATCGAGTACATGCGGGTGGACGAGGCGCACCACATCCTGGGCGTCCGGCTCAACGTGTGGACCGCGATCCTGGTCTTCCTGGCGGCCGTGGCGTACATCGTCGTCTCGTCGCGGGTACGGCCCGGGCGCGAGGAGGTCGTGGAGCCGGCCGCGGTCACGACGGGCGGCGGCACCAAGGGTGGCGAGCCCGGCGGGACGGCCGACGCGACCGCACAGGAGCCCGCGGACTCCGCCGACGCGGCGGGTGTGGGACGGGCGGGTTCCGCCGTGGACACGGCGCCGGGCGACCCGCTGCGCAAGCCGGGCACGGCCGAAGCGGCCGACGCATAGCCGGCCGAAGGGCGGCACCACAGCGCTGACGCGCCGCACGGGTGAGGCGGCCGCCGGGACCGGGAGGTTCCGGCGGCCGCCTCCGTGCGTGTGCGGGCGGGCCCGGCCGCACACGCCTCAGGGGTCCCCCCCGCCGGGGAAGAGGGGACGCGGGTCCGGCGGCGGCGTCCTGCCGTGGGCATACACACCGGGGCGGACCGCGGCCGAGGGACAGGGCCCGTGCGGGGCCGCGGCACGGAGGGGGTCAGCTGCGCCGGGCCAGGGACAGGGTCCGGCGGGCCGCCGCGACGATCGCCGCGTCGACGAAGCGGCCGTCCGGCAGGGCCAGCGCGCCGGTGCCGGTGGCGGCGGCAGCGACGATCTCCTCCGCCGCCGCGATCTCCGCTGAGGTGGGCAGGTACGCGCGCTCGATGACCGGGAGCTGGCGCGGATGGATCGCGGCGCGGCCCAGGAAACCGAGGGTGCGGCCATGGGCGCAGGACGCCGCCAGGCCCTCGAGGTCGTGGATGTCGGGGTGGATGGACTGTGCGGGCGGCGGCAGGCCGGCGGCGCGGGCGGCGACCACCACCCGGCTGCGCGACCAGTCGAGGCCGCGGTCGTCGCGGACGCCCAGGTCGGCGCGGAGGTCCGCCTCGCCGATCGCGATGCCGCGGACGGCCGGGTGGGCGGTGGCGACGGCGTGCGCGCGCTCGATGGCGAGCGCGGACTCCAGCAGCGCGTACAGCGGGACGCCCGGGGCGAGGGCCGCGATCCGGTGGATGTCAGTGCCGTGTGTCACCTTGGGAACACGCAGAGCTGCGAGACCGGGGAGGGGGGCCAGCGATGCGATGGCTGCGTTGTCGTGCGCGGTGTCGTGCGCGCCGGGGAGGCGGACATGGACGGGTACGGGCTGGGGGGACGAGAGGAGTTCGGCGGTGGCGTCCAGGGCGTACGCCTTGCGCTCCGGCGCCACCGCGTCCTCCAGGTCCACGATCACCGCGTCGGCGCCGGACCGCAGGGCCTTGGCCACCACGTCCGGGCGGTCGCCCGGCGCGTACAGCAGGGTCAGGGGAGCGCGGGGACCGGAGGTCATACGGCGCCCTCGGCGCGCAGCGCGGTGATCTCGGCCGGGGTCAGGCCGGCCTGGGTGAGGACGGTGTCGGTGTCCGCGCCGTGCGGGCGGCCGGACCAGCGGATGGAGCCGGGGGTCTCGGAAAGCCGGAAGAGGACGTTCTGCATACGGATGGTGCCGAAGTCCGGGTCCGGGACATCGGCCAGCGTCCCCAGCGCCCGGTACTGCGGATCGTTCATGACGTCGCTGATGTCGTAGATCGGGGCGATCGCGGCCTCGGCCTTCTCGAAGGCGGTCATGGCCTCGTCGCGGGTGTGCCGGGCGATCCAGTCGCCCACCGCCTCGTCGAGTTCGTCGGCGTGCTCGGCGCGGGTGGTGCCTTCGGCGAACCAGGGCTCGTCGATCAGCTCGGGGCGGCCGACCAGGCGCATCACACGCTCGGCGACCGACTGCGCGGAGGTGGAGACGGCCAGCCAGGAGCCGTCGGCGGCGCGGTAGGTGTTCCGGGGGGCGTTGTTCCGGGAGCGGTTGCCGGTACGGGGCTGGACGTAGCCGAGCTGGTCGTACCAGAGCGGCTGGGGGCCCAGCACCGTGAGGATCGGCTCGATGATCGCCATGTCCACCACCTGGCCGCGGCCCGTGGCGGCCCGGGCGTGCAGGGCCGTCATCACGGCATAGGAGGTGGCCAGGGCGGCGATCGAGTCGGCCAGGCCGAAGGGAGGGAGCGTGGGCGGGCCGTCGGGTTCGCCGGTGATGGCGGCGAAGCCGCTCATCGCCTCGGCCAGGGTGCCGAAGCCGGGGCGGCGTGCGTACGGGCCGTCCTGGCCGAAGCCGGTGACCCGGGCCAGCACCAGCCGGTCGTTGACGGCCGACAGTTCGGGCCAGCCCAGGCCCCAGCGCTCCAGGGTGCCGGGGCGGAAGTTCTCGATGATCACGTCGGAGGTGGTGGCGAGGCGGAGCAGGGTGGCACGGCCGCCGGGGGTGGACAGGTCGAGGGTGATGGTGCGCTTGTTGCGTCCGAGCAGCTTCCACCACAGGCCCACCCCGTCCTTCGCGGGACCGTGGCCCCGGGACGGGTCGGGCTTGCGGGGGTGCTCGACCTTGATGACGTCGGCGCCGAAGTCGCCGAGCATGGTCGCCGCGAGCGGGCCCGCGAAGAGGGTGGCGAGGTCGAGGACGCGGAGACCCGCGAGGGGAGGTGTGGTGGTCATACGGCGTCGATCTCCGAGCGGTACGGCATCGATGAGGAGGCGCCGGGGCGCTGGACCGAGAGCGCCGCGGCGGACGACGCCCAGGCCAGGGCGTCCGGTACGGGCCGGCCCTCGCCGAGCGCCACGGCCAGGGTGCCGGCGAACGTGTCGCCCGCGGCGGTGGTGTCGACGGCCCGGACCTGCGGGGCCGGGACCGTGACGGGCTCGGTGCCGCGGGCCGCGTAGAGGCTGCCGGCCCCGCCCAGGGTGATGACCACCTCGGGGACGTGCCGCAGCAGTTCGGCCGCGGCCGCGTGCGGGTCGGCGACACCGGTGAGGGACGCGGCCTCGTGCTCGTTGGGCAGCAGCAGATCGGTGGCCGCGAGGAGTCCGGGCGGCAGCGGCTGGGCGGGGGCGGGTGTGAGGAGCGTGCGGACGCCGTGGCGGCGGGCCGCCTCGGCGCCCGCGACGACGGCGGAGAGGGGGAGTTCGAGCTGGAGCAGCAGGACGTCCGCGGTGGCGATGAGGGCGTCGTCGCCGGGGAGGAGGGAGGTGACGGTGCCGTTCGCACCGGGGATGACGACGATCGCGTTGTCGCCCTCGTCGTCCACGACGATGTGGGCGGTTCCCGAGGGCCCCTCGACGGTACGCAGGAGGTCGGTGTCCACGCCCGCGCCGTCGAGGGCGGCGCGCAGGCGGGCGCCGAAGTCGTCGGAGCCGACGGCGCCGATCATCGACACCTCGGCCCCGGCGCGTGCGGCGGCGACGGCCTGGTTGGCGCCTTTGCCGCCGGGGACCGTACGGAACGCGCGTCCCGTGACCGTCTCGCCGAGCTTGGGCGCGCGGGGCACATAGGCGACCAGGTCCATGTTGGTGCTGCCGAGCACCGCGATGTGCGTCATGGGCGGTGTGTCTCCTGGGGTCGGGGGTGGTGGGCGAGGTCGTGGGTGAGGGTGGCGAGGGTGTCGAACCCGGTGCCGTCGAAGGGGCGGACGGACGTGGCGAGCCGGTTCTTCAGGGGCGAGGTCCAGCGTTCCGGGATCCGGTCCGGGTGTCCGGCGAGCAGTCCGGCGACGGAGCCGGCGGTGGCGCCGTTGGAGTCGGTGTCCCAGCCGCCGGAGACGGCACGGCAGATGGACAGGGTGAAGTCGCCGTCGGCGTGGGTGAGGGCGGCGGAGAGGAGGGCGGCGTTCGGGACGGCATGTACCCAGTGGTAGGCGCCGTATGCGGTGTGGAGGCGGTCGGTGACGGTGTCGAAGTCGGCGTGGGCGCGGGCCGTGGCGATGCCGAAGCGGACCGCCCGGGCGAGCCGTGAGTCGGGCGGTACGACGGTCAGCCCGGTGGCGAGGGCCTGGTGGACGTCGCCGGTGCCGGAGGCCGCGGCGGCGATGACCGCCGCGGTGAACATCGCCGCGTACACGCCGTTCGCGGTGTGGCTGAGGGTCGCGTCCCGGTGGACCTGCTCGGCGGCGGCGGCCGGGTCGCCCGGGTGGGTCCAGCCGTGGACGTCCGCGCGGATCCGGGCGCCGATCCACTCGCGGAAAGGGTTGCGGTGGGTGGCGGTGAGCGGTGGTTCGAGACCGGAGAGGAGGTTGCGGTAGGCGACGCGTTCCGCGGTGAAGGCACGGCCGGCGGGCAGCTCGTCGAGCCAGAGGCGGGCGACGTCCGCGGTGGTGAATCCGGGGCCGTAGCGCTGGAGCAGCAGCAGGGCGAGCAGGGTGTGGTCGAGGTCGTCGTCCTCGGGCATGCCGTCGATGTTCTCGGCGAGGGAGGTGGCGGCGGACCGGCGGTTCCAGGGGTGGGCCGCGGCGAGCGCCGGCGGTACGCCCTTGGCGGTGAACCAGGTGGTCAGCGGCCAGTTGCCGGTGGCGCGGGCGAGGGCCCGGATGGCCGAGAGGGGCAGCTTCTCGACGGGCTTGCCGAGCAGGCACCCGGCGGCGCGGCCGAGCCAGGCGGCATGCAACCGCTCACCGAGCCCGGGGGCGGCGGCAGGGTCGGGGCCGCCGCGGGCCGGGGTGGCGCGGGCGTCCGGGCGGTGGGCCTTGCCCGGGCGCCGGGTGCCGTGCCGCGTGGGGCCGGGTGCCGCGGCGGACGGTGCGGGGCGGGACGATGCGGTGCCGGTGCCGGTGCCGGTGCCGGTGTCGGGCGGGGCGGGACGGGGGGCGGAGGAGGGCTCCGGCCAGGTGGAGCAGGCCCGCTTGATGAGAGCGAGGGAGGTGGGTTCCGCCGGGGCCAGGGGGCTCGGCAGCGCGGCGAGTTCGTCCAGCAGGCGCTCCGCGAGGGCACGCAGGTGCGGGGGTGCCGGGCTCGCGGAGGCACCCGCCGCGAAGGGGGCCCGGGAGCCGCCGGCGGCGAGCCAGCGCGCCTCGACGGCCGAGGCGTTGCGGCCGTCCTCCGCGGCCTGGCGCAGTTCGTGGCCGATCAGGTCCTCCGGCTGGACCCAGGTGAGGCGCACGTTCACGCGGTCACCCCGGGCTTGGGCGAGAGCGCGATGAACGCGGTCTCGTGGACGCGGCGCAGGGCCGTGTCCCGCATGAAGATCTCCCGGGTGACCTCGGCCAGCGCCGTGGCCGGAGCGTGCAGGTCGAGGCGGCTCGCCTCGGCCACCTGCTTCGCCCAGGGGCCGGGTACCGCGGCCTCGCCGCCCAGCGCGCCCACGATCGCGCCCGCCATGGTGGCGATCGAGTCGCAGTCGCGGCCGTAGTTGACGGCGCCCAGCACCGTACGGCGGTAGTCGCCCGCGCCGACCAGCAGCATGCCGAGGGCGATGGGGAGCTCCTCGATGGAGTGCAGCCGGGAAGGGCGCCGCGCCGCCAGGGAGGGGGAGCGATAATCGGGGCCGACCGTGTCGAAGGGGGCCACGGCGTCGCGCAGGGGCCGCAGCGCCGCCTCGAAGTCGGTGTGGCGCACGGCCTCTTCGCAAACGGCTTCGATCGCCGCGCGGGTGCCGTCCTTCGCCAGGGCGAGCGCCGCGTCGACGACCGTGGCCGGGGTCGCGGTGGGCCGGCATGCCTCGGCGACCGCGGCGGCGAAGACGCCCGCGGCCTCGCGGCCGTACGAGGACTGGTGGGCGCCCGCGATGTCGAGGGCCTCGGCGTAGGCGGCGGCCGGGTTGGCGGCGTTGACCAGGCCGACGGGCGCCATGTACATCGCGGCACCGCAGTTGACGATGTTTCCGGTGCCGGCCTCGCGAGGGTCGGCGTGGCCGTAGTGGAGGCGGGTGACCAGCCACTTCTCGGCGAGGAAGATCCGCTGCAGCGGCAGGGCCTCGGCCTCCAGCTCCGGGATCCAGCGGGGGTGGGAGATCAGGTCGGGGACGAGGTGGTCGGCGACGGCGTACGCGTCGAGGTGGTCGCGGACCGTTTCGTACACCCGGATCAGCGCGTGCGTCATCAGGGTGTCGTCGGTGACGTGCCCGTCGCCCTTGTGGTACGGCGCGAGGGGCCGGGCGGTGCGCCAGGCGTCGCCGTGCCAGGGGCCGACAATGCCGGTGACGCGGCCGAAGTGGCGTTCCGCGATCTGCTCGGGGGTGTAGCCCTCGACGGGCCCGCCGAGCGCGTCACCGACGGCGGCCCCGACGAGGCTACCGGTGATCCGGTCCTCGAGCGTGAGCGCGGGCGGCGTGGGCGAGGTCGTCGCCGCGGGTCCGCTCCTGGACGTCGGAGTGATCCGCGGCGTCGGTGAGGGCGGAGGCGTCGGAGAGGTCGGAAAGGTCGTCATGTCGGAATTGTCCACCCGGGGTGGCGAGTCCCGTGTGTGCGAGCCGCTCGGCGAGTTCCACCAGGTCCGTGCCCGCGAGGCGGGGGAGCGCGCAGCCGGCGAGGGTGCGGCAGGCGTCGCGCCAGGTGGCCGGAACACCGTCGCCTCCGGTGAGCGCGCCGGTCAGCGCCCCCGCGAGGGCGGGCGCCGAGTCGGCCACCCGCGACAGGCACGCGGCGGCCGGCACCGCCTCGGTGACCTCGCCGCGGGCGGCGAGGGCGAGCGCGAGGGCGACCGGCACGGTCTCGGCGGCGGCGATGCCGTAGCTGTAGACGTGGTCGACGATCTGGTGCTCCAGCAGCGGCACCAGTTCGAAGGCGCTGCCGGCGGTACGGGCCAGCCGGGTGGCGTGCCGGGCGTTGCGGCCGATCTCGGTGGCGTCCGGGAGCTGGCCGAGCGCGGCCTCCACGGCGTCGCCGACCGGTGCGCCGCCCAGGGCCGCGGCGACGGCGGCGGCCATCGCGCGGGCGCCGTGCACGCCGTCGCCGTCCTGGGTGTAGCGGGCGTCGAACTCGGCGAGTTCGGCGGCGGCGCGGGGGTCCCCGGGATGGGCGACGGCGAGGACGGCGGCGCGGACGCAGGCGGCGTCGTCGAAGTAGTGCGGGTTGTCGTGGCCGGTGGCGGGCGGGCGCAGACCCGTGGCGAGGTTCCCGAGCCCGGCCCGCACCGAGATGCGCGCGCGCAGGGGGAGCACGGCCGACTCGACCTCGGGCGCGCGGTCGGCGGCGGCGGCGATCTCGGCGGCGAGGGAGTTCCAGGCCAGGTCGACGGCCGCGCACATGCGGCGTGCGGGAGGCAGCGCGAGGAAGAGGTCACCGGCCGCGGTGAGCAGGGTCTCGGCGGTGAAGACCGCCCACTCGGCGTCGTCGGAGGGGCCGAGTCGCAGCGGCTCCGGCGGCTGGTTGAGGGCGATGGGGACCGGGAGGGTGGTGGTGGCGTTCTGCTCGGCGAAGGTGTCCAGCTCGCGGGTCAGGCGGCGGGTCCACTCGGGCATGCGGGCGGCACGGTGACGGGCGGCGGGCCACCCGGCGGCGTCGCCCGAGGCGAGGCCCAGGAGGAGCCCCTCGATCCGCCGTACCCCCGCGGCGCGGGCTGCCGGAGGCACGGCGGGCCGCGGGCCGGGGCCGCCGTTCCGCTGCCGGCTCCCGGGGGCCGGCGGCCGGGTCCGCTCGCCCTCGGGCGGTGGAGCCGGGGCCGGGTCCCGCGGGTCGGACCGGACGGTGTCCAGGTGCGCGGTGTCGGACCGGCCGGCCTGGGGACGGGCAGGGGCGGGGGCGTGCTCGGCCGGGGTGGGGGGCGTCACGGGGCCTCCGGTTCGTCGTCGGGGATGAGGAGTTCCGCGATGTCCAGGACGTGGTGGCCCCGCATGGAGGGCAGACAGCTCCCGCGCACCGGGCCGATCGCGGAGGCCCACTCCGGGGGGATGGCCGAGGCGCCCGACATCGCACCGGCCAGGGCGCCCGCCACCGCGGCGGTCGTGTCGGCGTCCCGGCCCATGTTGACCGCGGTCAGGACGGCCGTACGGAAGTCGCCGCGCGCGGCCGCGAACGCCCCGAAGGCCAGGCCGACGGCCTCCGGCGCCAGATCCGTCCACGGGTAGCCGCCGATGACGACGGTCGAGCGGACGGTGCGTTCGCGGACGAGCGGGTCGGGCTGGACGCGCTGCGCCGCGACGACCGCGCGGCGCATCGAGCGGGCGGTCCACGAGTCCATCGGCACCACCGACAGGGCCGCGGCGATGATCGAGGCCGGGTCCGCGCCCGACATGGCCGCCGCCACGCCCGCCGCGACCGCCTGGCCGCCGTAGATGCCCTCGCCCTCGTGGCTGACCGAGCCGTCGATCGCCACCAGCCGTGCCGCTTCCGCCGGGCGCCCCGCGGCGAACACCCCGAACGGCGCCGCCCGCATCGCCAGACCGTCGCTCCAGGCGTGGCGGTGCTGTGCGGAGATCGGGGCGGCGAGGCCGCGCCGGAGGTTCTCCAGCGTGCCGCGCTCGCTGAACCCGGCGCCGCGGAACGGTCCTTCGTCCAGGTCCGCGATCCAGTGGTGCCACGCCTTCTCGACGTGCGCCACGGTCAGCGCCGAGCCGTGCCGGGCCAGCAGCAGCCCGGAGAAGATCGCGTACTCGGTGTCGTCGGTGCCCGCGGGCTCGTCCGCCACGAACCCTTCGATACGGCCCCACGTGCGGCGGATCTCGGACGGACGCATGTTCTCGGCCGGAGCCCCGAGCGCGTCCCCGACGGCCAGTCCGAGCAGTGCGCCCCGCGCCCGGTCGAGGAGGGGCGGGGCTGCCGTCGACTCCATCGCGTGGCCCTTCGGTGCGCGGCGATCCGATTCCCGGATGTGTGCCCCGCGGCGGCCCGGCGGTGTCGCGAATGACGGCTCTGTCACCCTGATGACAGGTGGTAAGTAAAGCCTGCCTTGCTAGCGAGCCCCTTACATCGCGCGTATTTTCGAGGTGTTGGGGGAGCGGGGTCACCCGGACCCGCTGCACCGGAGCAAGGGGAGAGCTGTGTCCATCATCGAGACCGAGGCGACGCTTCACGAAGCGCACCGCGACAACCACACGCACCGCGACGTGAACGGCGGGTGGCTGCGGCCGGCGGTGTTCGGCGCGATGGACGGGCTCGTGTCGAACCTCGCCCTGATGACCGGTGTCGCGGGGGGTGCGGTGTCCCAGCAGGCCATCGTCCTCACGGGCCTCGCCGGACTGGCCGCCGGCGCGTTCTCCATGGCGGCGGGCGAGTACACGTCCGTGGCGTCCCAGCGCGAGCTGGTGGAGGCCGAACTGGACGTCGAGCGCCGCGAGTTGCGCAAGCATCCGGTCGACGAGATGGAGGAGCTGGCCGCGCTGTACGTGGCGCGGGGCGTCGAGCCGCCGCTCGCCCGCGAGGTGGCCATGCAGCTGTCCAGGGACCCCGAGCAGGCGCTGGAGATCCACGCCCGCGAGGAACTCGGCATCGACCCCGACGACCTGCCCTCGCCGGTGGTCGCCGCGGTCTCCTCCTTCGGGTCCTTCGCGCTCGGCGCGCTCCTGCCCGTCCTGCCGTACCTGCTCGGCGCGACCGCGCTCTGGCCGGCCGTGCTGCTGGCGCTGCTCGGGCTGTTCGCCTGCGGTGCGCTGGTGGCGCGCGTGACCGCGCGCAGCTGGTGGTACAGCGGCCTGCGCCAGCTCGCCCTCGGCGGCGCGGCTGCCGCCGTCACCTACGGTCTCGGCGCCTTGTTCGGCGCGGCACTCTGACCCACCGGGCCGGCGCCCCGCGCGGACCGGTGCGGGCCGAGCCCCCGGCGCTCGGCCGCACCGGGCGGTGAACAGCGGCCCCTGCATCGGGCTGCCGCCGTTGCCCTCGCCGTGGCTGTGGCGGCGGCATGCTCCGCCGCCGTGGGGTGCATGCGCCGCCCGCTCCGACGCCGCCGCGGCCGTTCCGCCCGCACCCGGCCGGCGGGGCTCGCCGGTGTCGGCCCGGCGGCGGGCGGCACCGGCGCCCGCACTTCTTGCCCCCGCGCGCGCCGCGAACCGCCGGCGGCCCCGGCGCGGGTCGCGAGGCATCCGGGCCTGCGCACGCGTTCGGCGGACGCCCGGCGCAGGGACGCCCGCGCGCGCCGCGACCGCCCCCGCCCCGGCGGGGCGCTCCCGGCCCGCGCTGCGACCGCCGCCGGCGGTCTCGTGAGCGGTGCACCGGCGCCCGCACCTCTCGCCCCCGGCACGCGCCGCGACTGCCCCGGCCCCGCGGGGAGTCGTACACGCCGACGCGGCCGCCCGTGCCCGGGCCGGCGAGCCGGGGGCGGCCGGAACGGCCGGGGTGCTCGCGGCGCCGCTGGTTCCGCTTCCGCGCCGGGCGAGCGGCGGTTACGGTGGAAGCTCCCGTTCCTCCCGTATCCCCGCGCTCCGGACACGGCGGACGCGCCCCACTGCCGGATGTGATGAACCTCCAATGGCGGGACGCCACCCGCCGGTGAGACACTATGCGCCGCGGCGCATACTGACCCGTAACACGGCGGTTTCGATTCCTTCATCAGCGGGCATGAGCCGTGAGCGCTGCGGGCAACGAAGCCCGCTCCCCCTCGCAGGCCGTCGGACGGCCCACCACGCCCATCCGGTCCCACCTGCGACAACACACTCCACCGCCTCATGCGGTGTCCGCATGTTGGAATGAAGTATCCGCTTCCCGAGAAACACTCCATCATGTAACCTGCACGAAATTTCGCGGAGGGCCAACGTCGTCCCTCTGGCACTTGGATATGCCACGACGACGACGGGAGAGCCGATGCGTTCCGACGCCTGGTCGCCCATGGACGGTCGCCCCGCCCCGCAGGGTATGTACGACCCCCGCAACGAGCACGACGCCTGCGGTGTCGGCTTCGTTGCCACCCTCACCGGTGTCGCCAGCCACGCGCTGGTGGAGCAGGCGCTGACCGTTCTGCGCAACCTGGAGCACCGGGGCGCCACCGGCTCCGAGCCCGACTCCGGCGACGGCGCGGGCATCCTGCTCCAGGTCCCGGACGCCTTCCTCCGCGAGGTCACCGACTTCGAGCTCCCGGCAGCCGGCGAGTACGCCGTCGGCATCGCCTTCCTCCCCGCGGACGGCTCCGCACAGGCCGTCTCACGGATCGAGACGATCGCCGCCGAGGAGAACCTCACCGTCCTCGGCTGGCGCGAGGTCCCCGTCGCCCCCGAGCTGCTCGGCGCCACCGCCCGCTCGACCATGCCGGCCTTCCGCCAGCTGTTCGTGAGCGACGGCGGCACCAGCACGGGTATCGCCCTCGACCGCAAGGCGTTCCTGCTGCGCAAGCGCGCCGAGCGCGAGGCCGGGGTCTACTTCCCCTCGCTCTCCGCCCGCACCATCGTCTACAAGGGCATGCTCACCACCGGTCAGCTGGAGCCCTTCTTCCCGGACCTGTCCGACCGGCGCTGCGCCACGGCCGTCGCGCTCGTCCACTCCCGCTTCTCCACGAACACCTTCCCGAGCTGGCCGCTGGCCCACCCGTACCGCTTCGTCGCGCACAACGGTGAGATCAACACGGTCAAGGGCAACCGCAACTGGATGCGGGCCCGCGAGTCGCAGCTCCTGTCCGACCTGTTCGGGGACAAGGGCCTGGAGCGGATCTTCCCGGTCTGCACGCCGGACGCCTCCGACTCCGCCTCCTTCGACGAGGTGCTGGAGCTGCTCCACCTCGGCGGCCGTTCGCTGCCGCACAGCGTCCTGATGATGGTTCCCGAGGCGTGGGAGAACCACGACTCCATGGACCCGGCCCGGCGCGCCTTCTACCAGTACCACTCCACGATGATGGAGCCCTGGGACGGCCCGGCCTGTGTCACCTTCACCGACGGCGTCCAGGTCGGCGCCGTTCTCGACCGCAACGGTCTGCGTCCGGGCCGGTACTGGGTCACCGACGAGGGCCTCGTCGTCCTCTCCTCCGAGGTCGGCGTCCTCGACATCGACCCCGCCAAGGTCGTCCGCAAGGGCCGTCTCCAGCCCGGCAAGATGTTCCTCGTCGACACCGCCGAGCACCGCATCATCGAGGACGACGAGATCAAGGCCGCCCTCGCCGCGGAGCACCCGTACCAGGAATGGCTGGAGACGGGGATCATCGAGCTCGAGGACCTCCCCGAGCGCGAGCACATCGTCCACACCCACGCCTCGGTCACCCGCCGCCAGCAGACCTTCGGCTACACCGAGGAGGAGCTGCGCGTCCTCCTCGCGCCGATGGCCCGCACCGGCGCCGAGCCGATCGGCTCCATGGGCACGGACTCGCCGATCGCCGCGCTCTCCGAGCGGCCGCGCCTGCTCTTCGACTACTTCACCCAGCTGTTCGCGCAGGTCACCAACCCGCCGCTGGACGCCATCCGCGAGGAGCTCGTCACCTCGCTGCACTCCTCGCTCGGCCCGCAGGGCAACCTGCTGGAGCCGACGGCCGCGTCCTGCCGCAGCGTCACCCTGCCGTTCCCGGTCATCGACAACGACGAGCTGGCCAAGCTCATCCACATCAACGCCGACGGCGACATGCCCGGCATGAAGGCCGCCACGCTCTCCGGCCTCTACCGGGTCTCCGGCGGCGGCGAGGCCCTCGCGGCCCGCATCGAGGAGATCTGCGCCGAGGCCGACGCCGCCATCGAGGGCGGCGCCCGCCTGATCGTGCTGTCCGACCGGCACTCCGACGCCGAGCACGCGCCGATCCCGTCGCTGCTGCTCACCTCGGCCGTCCACCACCACCTCATCCGCACCAAGCAGCGCACCCAGGTGGGCCTGCTGGTCGAGGCCGGCGACGTCCGCGAGGTCCACCACGTCGCGCTGCTCATCGGGTACGGCGCCGCCGCCGTCAACCCGTATCTCGCCATGGAGACCGTCGAGGACCTGGTCCGCGCCGGCACCTTCGTCGAGGGCCTGGAGCCCGAGCAGGCCATCCGCAACCTCATATACGCCCTCGGCAAGGGCGTCCTGAAGGTCATGTCCAAGATGGGCATCTCGACCGTCGCCTCCTACCGCGGCGCCCAGGTCTTCGAGGCCGTCGGCCTCGACGAGGCCTTCGTCGAGAAGTACTTCAACGGCACCGCCACCAAGATCGGCGGCGCCGGCCTCGACGTCGTCGCCAAGGAGGTCGCCGCCCGCCACGCCAAGGCGTACCCCGCCTCCGGCGTCCCCTCCGCGCACCGCGCGCTGGAGATCGGCGGCGAGTACCAGTGGCGCCGCGAGGGTGAGCCGCACCTGTTCGACCCGGAGACGGTCTTCCGCCTCCAGCACGCCACGCGCGCCGGCCGCTACGACATCTTCAAGAAGTACACGGACCGGGTGAACGAGCAGTCCGAGCGCCTGATGACGCTGCGCGGCCTGTTCGGCTTCAAGTCCGACCGCCCGTCGATCCCGATCGAGGAGGTCGAGCCGGCGAGCGAGATCGTCAAGCGGTTCTCCACCGGCGCCATGTCGTACGGCTCCATCTCCCAGGAGGCGCACGAGACGCTGGCCATCGCCATGAACCAGCTGGGCGGCAAGTCCAACACCGGTGAGGGCGGCGAGGACCCCGAGCGCCTGTACGACCCGGCGCGGCGTTCGTCGATCAAGCAGGTCGCCTCCGGCCGCTTCGGCGTCACCTCCGAGTACCTGGTCAACGCGGACGACATCCAGATCAAGATGGCCCAGGGCGCCAAGCCCGGCGAGGGCGGCCAGCTGCCCGGCCACAAGGTCTACCCGTGGGTCGCCAAGACGCGGCACTCCACCCCGGGCGTCGGCCTGATCTCCCCGCCGCCGCACCACGACATCTACTCCATCGAGGACCTGGCTCAGCTGATCCACGACCTCAAGAACGCCAACCCGGCCGCCCGCATCCACGTGAAGCTGGTGTCCGAGGTCGGCGTCGGCACGGTCGCCGCCGGCGTGTCCAAGGCCCACGCGGACGTCGTGCTCATCTCCGGCCACGACGGCGGTACGGGCGCGTCCCCGCTGACGTCGCTGAAGCACGCGGGCGGCCCCTGGGAGCTCGGCCTCGCCGAGACCCAGCAGACCCTGCTGCTCAACGGCCTGCGCGACCGGATCGTCGTCCAGACCGACGGTCAGCTCAAGACCGGCCGCGACGTCGTCATCGCCGCGCTGCTCGGCGCCGAGGAGTTCGGTTTCGCGACCGCGCCGCTCGTCGTCTCCGGCTGCGTCATGATGCGCGTCTGCCACCTGGACACCTGCCCGGTCGGCATCGCGACCCAGAACCCGGTGCTGCGCGAGCGCTTCTCCGGCAAGGCCGAATTCGTCGTCAACTTCTTCCGGTTCATCGCCGAGGAGGTGCGCGAGCTCCTCGCCGAGCTCGGCTTCCGCACCCTGGAGGAGGCCGTCGGCCACGCCGAGCTGCTCGACACCACCGAGGCCGTGAACCACTGGAAGGCGCAGGGCCTCGACCTGGCCCCGCTGTTCCACGTCCCCGAGCTGCCGGAGGGCGCGGTGCGCCACCAGGTCGTCGAGCAGGACCACGGTCTGGAGAAGGCGCTGGACAACGAGCTCATCGAGCTCGCCGCCGACGCCCTGAACGCGGCCTCCGCCGAGGACGCCCGACCGGTCCGCGCGCAGATCGCGATCCGCAACATCAACCGCACGGTCGGCACCATGCTCGGCCACGAGGTGACGAAGAAGTTCGGTGGCGCGGGCCTGCCCGACGACACCATCGACATCACCTTCACCGGCTCGGCCGGCCAGTCCTTCGGCGCGTTCCTGCCGCGCGGCGTCACGCTGCGCCTGGAGGGCGATGCCAACGACTACGTCGGCAAGGGCCTGTCCGGCGGCCGCGTGATCGTCCGCCCCGACCGGGGCGCCGACCACCTGGCCGAGTACTCCACCATCGCGGGCAACACCATCGCGTACGGCGCGACCGGCGGCGAGATCTTCCTCCGCGGCCGCACCGGCGAGCGGTTCTGCGTCCGCAACTCCGGCGCGCTGGTCGTCTCCGAGGGCGTGGGCGACCACGGCTGCGAGTACATGACCGGCGGGCACGCGGTGGTCCTCGGCGAGACGGGCCGCAACTTCGCGGCCGGTATGTCGGGCGGCACCGCGTACGTCATCGACCTCGACCGGGACAACGTCAACTCCGGCAACCTCGGGGCCGTCGAGGCCCTGGACGAGGCCGACCGGGTGTGGCTGCACGACGTCGTGCGCCGCCACCACGAGGAGACGGGCTCGACCGTAGCCGAGAAGCTCCTTGCCGACTGGTCCACCGCCGTGGAGCGGTTCAGCAAGATCATCCCGACCACGTACAAGGCCGTGCTCGCCGCCAAGGACGCCGCTGAGCTCGCCGGTCTCTCCGAGCAGGAGACCACCGAGAAGATGATGGAGGCGGCGACCAATGGCTGACCCCAAGGGCTTCCTGACCACCGGGCGCGAGGTCGCCAAGACCCGCCCCGTGGCCGAGCGCGTCAAGGACTGGAACGAGGTCTACGTCCCCGGCTCCCTGCTGCCGATCATCAGCAAGCAGGCCGGCCGGTGCATGGACTGCGGCATCCCGTTCTGCCACAACGGCTGTCCGCTCGGGAACCTGATCCCCGAGTGGAACGACTACGCCTACCGCGAGGACTGGCAGGCCGCGAGCGAGCGCCTGCACGCCACGAACAACTTCCCGGAGTTCACCGGGCGGCTGTGCCCGGCCCCGTGCGAGTCGGCGTGCGTGCTGGGCATCAACCAGCCGGCGGTCACCATCAAGAACGTCGAGGTCTCGATCATCGACAAGGCGTGGGACAGCGGTGACGTCACGCCGCAGCCGCCGGAGCGGCTGTCCGGCAAGACCGTCGCCGTCATCGGCTCCGGCCCGGCGGGCCTCGCCGCCGCGCAGCAGCTGACCCGCGCCGGCCACACGGTCGCCGTGTACGAGCGGGCCGACCGCATCGGCGGTCTGCTGCGGTACGGCATCCCCGAGTTCAAGATGGAGAAGGTGCACATCAACCGCCGCATCGAGCAGATGCGCGCGGAGGGCACCAAGTTCCGCACCGAGATCGAGATCGGCCGCGACATCGACGCCGTGAAGCTGCGGCAGCGGTACGACGCGGTCGTCATCGCCGCCGGCGCCACCGTCTCGCGCGACCTGCCCGTGCCGGGGCGCGAGCTCAAGGGCATCCACTTCGCGATGGAGTACCTGCCGCTCGCCAACAAGGTGCAGGAGGGCGACTTCGTGGCGCCCCCGATCACCGCCGAGGGCAAGCACGTCGTGGTCATCGGCGGCGGCGACACCGGCGCGGACTGCGTCGGCACCGCCCACCGGCAGGGCGCGCTGTCCGTCACGCAGCTGGAGATCATGCCCAAGCCGGGCGAGGACCGGAACCCGGTCACGCAGCCCTGGCCGACCTTCCCCATGCTCTACAAGGTCACCTCGGCCCACGAGGAGGGCGGCGAGCGGGTCTACTCCGTCTCCACCACCCACTTCGAGGGCGACGAGGAGGGCAACGTCCAGTTCCTCCACCTCGTCGAGGTCGAGTTCAAGGACGGCAAGCTGGAGCAGAAGCCGGGCACCGAGCGGAGGATCCCGGCCCAGCTGGTCACCCTCGCCATGGGCTTCACCGGCACCGACCGGTCCAACGGCCTGGTGGATCAGTTCGGCCTGGAGCTCGACGCGCGCGGCAACATCGCGCGGGACGAGAACTACGCGACCAACGTCGACGGCGTCTTCGTCGCCGGTGACGCCGGCCGCGGCCAGTCGCTCATCGTCTGGGCCATCGCCGAGGGCCGCTCCGCCGCCCGCGGAGTGGACCGCTACCTGACGGGCACGAGCGAACTGCCCGCCCCCATCCGCCCGACGGACCGCGCCCTGGCGGTCTGACCGCCCGGCCACCGAGGCCCCTGCCGACCGGCGTCCCGGACGGCCGGTGCCGCACACCGGCCGGCACCGCGTACGATGACGTACGCGGTGCCCCCGGCCGGACCGCCTTCTCCACCGGCCCCGGCCCTCGGCGGCCCGAGGCACCCCTCATACGTCCCGTACAACGGCGTGCGGAACACAGCAGCGCCTGCCGTGTCCCCGACCGGACCTTCGGCAGGCGCTGCGCCCTTTCCCGAAGGCCCCGCGGGGAACCGCGACCGTCCCCTACGCTCCTCGTATGCCGATCAGCCTCCGGAAGATGGAGGAGACCGCGCCCGCGCTGGTCGACCTCTACAAGAGCGCGGGTGTCTCCCTCCGCAAGCACGGGCTGAGCGGCGAGCGCGCGGCTGTATACCTCGTGGTCGACCACTCCGGCTCGATGCGGCCGTACTACCGGGACGGCAGCGTCCAGGCCCTCGCCGACCGGGTGCTGGGGCTGTCGGCCCACCTCGACGACGACGGACGCGTCCCCGTCGTCCTCTTCTCGACGGACATCGACGCCGAGACCGAGATCGCCCTGGCGAACCACCACGGCCGGATCGACCGGATCGTGGCGAACCTCGGCCACATGGGCAGGACCAACTACCACCTGGCCATGGACGCGGTCATCGACCACTACCTCGACAGCGGTACCACCGCCCCCGCGCTCGTCGTCTTCCAGACGGACGGCGGACCGAGCAGCAAGCTCGCGGCCGAACGCTATGTGTGCAAGGCGGCCAAGCTGCCGATGTTCTGGCAGTTCATCGGCTTCGGCGACCCGGACAGCCACCAGTTCGACTTCCTGCGCAGGCTCGACGAGCTCGCCGTACCCGCGAAGCGCTGCGTCGACAACGCGGGCTTCTTCCACGCGGGCACCGACCCGTCCCGCGTCCCCGACGCCGAGCTCTACGACCGGCTGGTCGGGGAGTTCCCGGCCTGGCTCGCCGCGGCACGGGCCCGGGGCATCGTGCGCTCGGCCTGACGTGTGATTGTCGCCCCCGCCGCGGGATGCCCGGGAGCCCCGGGGTAGGGCTGCTCCTCGGTACCGGCTACCGGATGGGAGACACACACATGCGCCGTACAGGACTCGTGGTCGCCGCGGCGACCGCACTCGCGCTGGGGGCGGGCGGCGGGACCGCCCGGGCGGACTCGACCGTGGCCGCCGGCGTGTCGGCGAGCTGGGGCGACCGCGCCCAGCTCCGCTTCACCTGGACCGAACGGCACACCGTCGAGGGCGGCACCCTCATCATCACCGACACCACCTGCGACGACCGCCCCGTGTCCGTCTCCGTCGCGGTCACCACCGGCGCCGGCCAAAACGTGTCGCTCGGCGACCGGCGCCATGCGGGCGGCTGCGGCACGAGCGCCGAGTTCCGCGACATCGCCGCGTCCGACGACAGCGGGATCCGCCGGCTGACGCTGACGATCTGCCGGGACGGCGGCACCTGTGAGACACGCTACGAGGGGGCCAACCCGTACCGGCTGGACGCGCTTCCCTTCTGATACCCGACACAAGATGTCCGGTATCCCGGCTTCCCTGGTGCCATGGCATTCCGTTGGGCAGACTTCCGGGCGGCGGAGCCGCAGTTCGCGCAGCTCGTCGAACAGCGCTTCGCCGCGTACACGCACCACGTCCTCGGCACCCTGCGCAAGGACGGCTCACCGCGGCTGAGCGGCCTCGAAGCCACCTTCCGCTTCGACGAGCTGTGGCTCGGCATGATGCCGAGGTCGTACAAGGCGTACGACCTGCGGCGCGACCCCCGCTTCGCCCTGTTCGCCAATCCGGGCGGCGGGACCGCCATGGGCGGCGGTGACGTGCGGATCGGGGGCCGGGCCGTCGAGGTGACGGACCCGGCGGTGATGGCGCGGTTCGCCGACGAGGCGGACGCGCCGCAGGCCTTCCACCTCTTCCGCGCGGAGCTCTCCGAGGTCGTGCGCACCTCGGTCGACGGCGAACTGCTCGTCGTGGAGACCTGGCACCCGGGCGAGCCCCTGCGCACGGTACGGCGGGGCAACGACTGACGCGGTGATGCCCGGGCGACACCGACCGGTGATCACCCGTAGAGCGACCGCCCACCCGGGCTGGTGCCCCGGAAACGCCGGCCCGCAGCGATCTCGTCCCCGACCACCGACCAGACGGTCCCGTCGTCCCGGAAGGGGAGCGGGTCGACGCTGCTCGTCTCCTGACGGATGCGCTCGACCTCGCGCTCCAGGCGCTCGAAATCGGCTGCCCCGTCGCCGCCGTCGCCGCTGAAGGCGAACTCGTCGAGCAGGCGCTGGAACCGGAGGGTGACCTGGACGAGGGAGGAGACGTCCGTGTGGAGTTCCTGCACCGCATCCTCGCCGGTGTCGAAGGCGTACACCTTGCCGGAACCGGTGTCGAGGGCGAGGTGAGCGGTGAGCAGCCAGCCGATGACGGGCCATTCGCCCGCGTCCTCCGAGGCGTCCACGAAGTCCTCCGTGTCGATGACGTCCCGGACGAGCGGCAGCCGGCCGGAGTCCTCATCGGGCTCACGCAGCCGCAGCGTCCCGGTAGGGACGCCGAC
Organism: Streptomyces sp. NPDC051310; assembly: GCF_044455245.1. Taxonomy (NCBI): domain Bacteria; kingdom Bacillati; phylum Actinomycetota; class Actinomycetes; order Kitasatosporales; family Streptomycetaceae; genus Streptomyces; species Streptomyces sp. NPDC051310. Next base: position 137,177 of record NZ_JBITEO010000007.1, on the reverse strand, counting down.
GGTTCGCAGGAGGCGGGCGCCCTCGGTGTCCTCGGTGGACGGTGGGAAGGCGGTGGCGGGCAGGGTCGCGAGCCGGTCCTCGCCGAAGATGTCGGCGAGGTCGCTGCGATCGACGTCGAAAAGCACTGCCAGAACTCCGGAATCCGCCGCGGCACGGGCGCCGTGGGCCTCTTGCTGATCGTTCCGGGATGCCGGCCGGCGGAGATGCCGGCGACGGCAGCCCGTGAGGGTGACGGCCCACATTCTTCCCGGTGGGCCACTGCCCGCGTGGGGTCCTCGACGAGGAAGCCCGGCTCGGCTGTCCGGGCCGGCCGACGGCGTCCAGGCGTCCGTCCGCGCGAGCGGGGCGGCGAGTCCTTGCCCGGGGGGCCTGTCCTCCGGATCCTGCCGGGTCCGCGCGGCCTGATCCGGAAGGCAGGGCCCGGGGGTGTCGTCCGGAGCAGTCCCGCGCCCCGGGCCCGGCACCCGCCCCGGGGGCTCAGGTCACCAGGGACCACTTCTGGTGGGCGCCGCCGGTGCACGTCCACAGCTGCGTCGGTGTCCCGTCGGCGGCATCGGCTCCGAGGACGTCCAGGCACTTGTTCGCCGGCAGGTTCACCAGGTCGTTCGTCGCGGCGTTGTACGACCAGCGCTGCGCACCGGTGCCGTTGCAGTCCCACAGCTGGACGCGGGTGCCGTCGGCCGTGCCCGCCGAGGCGGCGTCGAGGCACTTGCCGAGGGCCCGGACGGTCCCGTCGCCGCCCACGGTCCAGCGCTGGGCCGCCGTCCCGTTGCAGCCGTACAGCTGGACCGGCGTGCCGTTGGCGGTCCCGGCGCCCGCCACGTCCAGGCACTTGCCGGCCAGGCCCCGCAGGGAGCCCGTGGTGCCGGGGGTGTCCGCGGTGGTGACGCGGACGTGGTCGACGACGAGCTGCTGGGGGAAGACGGTGGACCCGTCGGGGTCGCCCGGCCAGTAGCCGCCGACGGCGAGGTTGAGGATCAGGAAGAACGGCTTGTCGAAGACCCACTGGCGGCCGCCGAGGTCGGCGGGTGTGCGGCGCTGGTAGACGGTGCCGTCGACGGACCAGGTGATGACGCCGGGCGACCACTCGACGGCGAAGGTGTGGAAGGCGTCGGCGAAGGCCTGGCCGCCGGGCAGGGTGTACCCGGCGCCGATGCCGCCGCTGCCCGAGTAGCCGGGGCCGTGGAGCGTGCCGTGCACGGTGCCGGGTTCGAACCCGACGTTCTCCATGACGTCGATCTCACCGCTGGCGGGCCAGCCGACCTGGCCGATGTCGTTGCCGAGCATCCAGAACGCCGGCCACATGCCCTGGCCCCGCGGGACCTTCATACGGGCCTCGACGCGGCCGTACGTGGTGGTGAAGCGGCCCGCGGTGTTGAGCCGGGCGGAGGTGTACTCGCACCGCCCGTACCAGCACTGGTAGTTGCCGGGGTTCTCCCGGCGGGCGGTGATCACGAGCTGGCCCCGGCCGTTCAGCGCGGCGTTGGCCGCGCCCGCCGTGTAGTACTGGCGCTCGTGGTTGGCAACGTTGTCGCCGGTCTCGGTCTGCCACTTGCGGCCGTCGACCGCCGCCCCGGCGGGACCGTCGAAGGTGTCCTCGAAGGTCACCGCGCGGACCGCCGCCGCGGGCTCCGCGGCGGGCGGGGCGGTGGGGGAGGCCGGGGAGGTCGCGGTCGCCGGTCCCGGCGACCAGCTCAGTAAGGCGGTGAGGGCGGCGGCCGCGAGGGCGACGCCGCGCAGGGCGTGGGGTCGTATCCGTGGGGACATGGGAGTGCCTTCGGAGTGTGGAGGAAGTGGGGCCGGTTCACCGGCCTTGGTCCGGACCTGCCTTCGGGAAGTGAAGCGCCGTTGGCGCGACCCTGTCAATAACTGTGAGAGCGCTCTCCGGGCGGACTTCCCCGGCCCGCGCGCGCCGTGCCGGGAAGGCACCGCTCCCCGGTGGTACGAGGTGGGGGGTGCCCATCGAACCCCGGCCGCCCGGGCGGCCGGCCCGCCGGCCCCGGAGACGGCCGTCGCCCCGCCCGTACCCCCGCGCGGCGGCCCGTCCCGCGCGCCGCGGCGGGCCGGGGGCCGTCCCGCCGGCCGGCCGGAGCCCCGGCGCCGCCCCGGCCGCCGCCGCGAGCGGCCCCGAGGCGGGGGTGCGGGTCGCTCCCGCGCTGCGCACCGCCGCTGCCCACTCCTGGCGCCTGCTGGTGGTCGGAGTGCTGGTCTACGCCGTGTTCGCGCTCCTCGGCCGGTTCCACGAGCTCGCCGCGGCCGTGTTCCTGGGCATGGTGGTGACGGCACTGCTCCGCCCGGTCGTCGACCTGCTGGACCGCGCGCTGCCGCGGCAGTTGGCGGTGGCCCTGTCGCTGCTCGCTGGCGTCGTGCTGGTGCTGGGCGCCCTGGCGCTGGTGGGGGAGGCGGTCGCGGGGGAGCGCCGGGTGCTGCAGGAGGAGTTCGTCACGGGGGTGGAGCGGGTCGAGCGCCGGCTGGAACGGCCTCCGTTCCGGCTCCACCCGGAAGCGCTGAGCGACATCCAGGCGCGGCTTGGCCAGTTCCTCTCCAGCCACCGCTCCACCCTCATCTCCACCGCCATCAGCGGCGGCCGGCGGCTCGTGGAGGTCGTGACCGTCATCGCCCTCGCGCTCTTCTGCTCCGTCTTCTTCCTGTTCTCGGGCGGCCGGCAGTGGCGCTGGTTCTGCGACCAGCTCCCGGCGTCGGCACGGGACAGGGTGGCGCTCGCGGGCACCACGGCGTGGCGGACGTTCACCGGCTACACGCACGGCATCGTCCTGGTCGCCGCGACCAACGCGGTCCTCGTCGGCATCGCGCTCTTCCTCCTCGGCGTGCCGCTGGCCCTGCCGCTCGCGCTGCTGGAGTTCTTCGCCGCCTTCGTCCCGCTGATCGGCTCGCCCGTCGCGCTCGCCGTGGCGGCGGTCGTGGCGCTCGCCGCCAAGGGGCCGGTCACCGCCGCCGTCGTCGTCGCCCTCATCGTGGTCATCGGGCAGATCGAGGGCCATGTGCTGCACCCGGTCGTGATGAGCTGGGCCGTCCGGCTGCACCCCGTCGTGGTTGCCCTCGCCGTCATCGGCGGAGCCGTCGCGGCGGGGGTGCTGGGCGCGGTGATCGCGGTCCCGCTGGTGTCCGTGGTGTGGGCGGTGCACCAGGCGCTGCGGCGGCGTCAGGGCAGGAACGGTGCCAGCTCCGCGGCGGCCTGACCGAGGTGCGCGACGTCCTCGGCGGTGGCGAACTCGTGGTCGGCGTAGTCGAACCCCGGCGTGACCACCTCCGCCACCAGGGCGTACGGCGCGTCCTCGACCAGGTGCGACGCCTTCCACCGCCCTCCGGGCACGACCAGGAAGTGGTCCGCGCCCGACCGCAGCGTGACGTACTCGACCGTCCCCCGCTCGCCGGCCGTCACGTACCGCACCGGCCCGCCGTCGACGAGGAAGTGCAGGATGTCGCTGCGGTTGCGGTGCAGCCTCCCGCGCGGCTGCTCCCGGGTGAGCAGGTAGTGGATCGACGTGGCGAGCGGACGCTCGCCCCGGGGCAGCGCGACGTGCCCGGGGCTCGTGTAGAGGCGGCGGAAGAAGCCGCCCTCCGGATGCGGTTCCATCCCAGGTTCGTTTCGCCAGTCGCGCACGGTCGCTCCTCCCGGGGCCGGGCCGCGTGCCCGCCCGCGGGCAGCCTACGGCTCCCTCACCCCGCGTCGGCCAGGACCTCCCGGCGGCACCACGCGGGGTCCCCCCACGCGGCGCGCAGCGGGCGCGCCTTGCGCAGCCACAGCGCGAGGTCCAGCTCATCGGTGTAGCCGACGGCGCCGTGCAGCTGGAGCGCGGTGCGGGCGGCCGCGTACGCCGCGTCGCCCGCCGCCGCCTTGGCCGCCGCGATGTCCGCGGTCCGCAGGGACAGCGCCGCCCCGAGGAGCAGCGGCCGGGCGAACGCCAGGCCCAGCAGCGTGTCCGCCAGCCGGTGCTTGACCGCCTGGAAGGAGCCGACGGCCGCGCCGAACTGGGTGCGCTGTCCGACGTACGCGACGGTCCGGTCCAGCAGCGCGTACCCGACGCCGAGCGACTGCGCGGCCGTGGCGAGCGCGGCCCAGTCCGCCGCGTACCGGGCCGCTTCCGCGACCTGCGGCCCCGCCGCCAGCAGCTCCCCGCCGGGTGACGGGCGCGCGAGGCGGCGCACGGGGTCGGCGGAGGCGCGGACCGGCCCGTGGCCCGGCGCGAGGCGCAGCTCCCCGGTGGCGGCGTCCGCGACGAGCGTCACGCCGGCGGTGTCGGCGTCCAGGGCCCAGCCGTGCGCGGACGGGAGGGTCGCCGTCAGCGCACCCGAGGCCAGGGGCGGCAGCAGCCGCCGGGCCGGGCCGTCCCCGCCCCGCTCCGCGAGCCGCGCGAGCAGGGCCGCGGCCGCGACCGTCTCCACCAGGGGGCCCGGCGCCGCGTGGCGGCCCAGCTCGGTGAAGGCGACGGCGACCTCGACCGGCCGGGGGCCCAGCCCGCCCTCGTACGCCTCCGGGACCGCCAGCGCGAACACCCCCGCCCCCGCCAGCCGCGACCACAGCGCCCGGCCGGGGCGCGCGTCCCCGGCCGCCCAGGACCGCGCGGCGGCCGGGACGGCGGAGGCCGACAGCAGGGCGTGCAGGGAGCCGGCGAACGCCTGCTGCTCCCCGGTGAGCCGGAAGCGCATCAGCGGCGGCCCTTCGGCAGGCCGAGCAGCCGCTCGGCGACGATGTCGCGCTGGATCTCGTTCGTCCCGGCGTAGATGGGCCCGGCGAGCGCGAAGGTGTACCCCTCCGCCCACGCGTGGTCCGCGAACTCGCCCTCCCCGCCCAGCAGATCGAGGGCCGTCTCGTGCAGGGCGATGTCGTACGCGGACCAGAAGAGCTTGGTCAGGCTGGACTCCGCGGCGGCCGTCCCGCCCGCCGCGGCCGCCGCCGCGAACAGCCGGTACGCCCGCGCCCCGATCACCGCGTCCGCCACCCGGTCGCCCAGCCCCGGGTCCTCGCCGCGCTCCCGCCACAGCCGTACGAGACGGTCGGCGGCCGCGAGGTAGCGGCCCGGGGAGCGGAGCGTGAGGCCGCGCTCGTCACGCGTCGCCGACATGGCGATCCGCCAGCCCTCGCCCGGCGCGCCGATCACGTCCTCGTCCGGCACGAAGACGCCGTCCAGGAACAGCTCGGCGAAAGCCGGCCGGCCGTCGAGCCGCCCGATCGGCCGCACCGTCACCCCGGGCGCGCGCAGGCCGAACATCAGGTACGTCAGGCCGTGGTGCCGCCGGGCGTCCGGATCCGTACGGAAGAGGCCGAAGGCCCGGTCGGCGAAGGCGGCGCGGGACGACCACGTCTTGTGGCCGTGCAGCAGCCAGCCGCCGTCCGCGCGGACCGCGCGCGAGCGGAGCGAGGCGAGGTCCGAGCCCGCCTCCGGCTCGGACCACGCCTGCGCCCAGACCGTCCCGCCGTCCGCCATCGGCGGCAGGATCCGCGCCCGCTGCTCCGCGGTGCCGTGGGCCAGGAGCGTCGGGGCCAGCAGGCCGATGCCGTTCTGCGAGACGCGGCCGGGCGCACCGGCCGCCCAGTACTCCTCCTCGAAGAGCAGCCACTCGGTGAGACCGGCGTCCCGGCCGCCGTACCGCCGCGGCCAGGACACCACCGACCAGCCGCCGGCGTGCAGCTCCGCCTCCCAGGCGCGGTGGGCGGCGAAGCCCTCGGGCGTCTCCAGGGAGGGGAGGGGGTCCTCCGGTACGTGCGCCGCCAGCCACGCCCGGGCCCGGCGGCGGAACTCCTGCTGTGCGCCGGTGTACGTCAGGTCCATGCCAGCACCTTCCCTAACAAGCGTTTGGCAGGTTAGCGTACGGCCATGAGGAGCGTCGAGTACGTCGCGGGACACGGTCTGCTGGCCGGGCGCACCGCCGTCGTCACCGCCGCCGCAGGCGCCGGCATCGGCGGCGCCACCGCCCGCCGGCTCCTGGAGGAGGGCGCGCGGGTGCTCATCAGCGACACCCACCCGCGCCGCCTGGAGCAGGCCGGGCGGGCGCTCGCGGCGGAGTTCGGGCCGGATGCCGTCGCCGCGCTGCCGTGCGACGTCACCCGCGAGGACCAGGTCCAGGCGCTCTTCGCGGCGGCCGTGAGCCGCCACGGCAGACTCGACGTCGTCGTCAACAACGCCGGACTCGGAGGCACCGCCCCGCTCGCCGACATGACCGACGAGCAGTGGGAACGGGTCGTCGACGTGACACTCAACGGCACCTTCCGCTGCACCCGCGCGGCGCTGCGGCTGCTCCGCGACCAGGGCGGCGGCGGAGTGATCGTCAACAACGCGTCCGTCCTCGGCTGGCGCGCCCAGGCCGGACAGGCGCACTACGCCGCCGCCAAGGCCGGCGTCATGGCCCTCACCCGCTGCGCGGCGGCCGAAGCGGCGGCGTACCCGGGGGACCCCGTCCGCGTCAACGCCGTCGCCCCCAGCCTCGCCATGCACCCGCACCTGGTGAAGGTCACCTCCGCCGGGGTGCTGGACGAACTCACCGCCCGCGAGGCGTTCGGCCGGTGGGCGGAGCCCTGGGAGGTCGCCAACGTCATCGTCTTCCTCGCCAGCGGCTACGCCTCCTACCTCACCGGCGAGGTCGTCTCCGTCAGCAGCCAGCACGCGTAGGCCCAGAATGGGCACGTGCCGAACAAGAAGAAGACCCAGGTGACCGCCGCCGCGCCGCTGCGGCGCGACGAGATCCTCGCCACGGCGGCCGAGGTGTTCGCCGCCCAGGGGTACAACGCCACGACGGTCCGCCGCATCGCCGACGAGGCCGGGATGCTCGCCGGGAGCCTCTACTACCACTTCGACTCCAAGGAATCGATGGTCGACGAGATCCTCTCCGCCTTCCTCGACGAGCTCTGGGCGGGGTACGACGCCGTCCTCGCCGCCGGGCTCGGACCGCGGGAGACCATCGAGGCGCTCGTCACCGAGTCGTTCCGGGAGATCGACCGGCACCGCGCCGCCGTCGCCATCTACCAGAAGGAAGTCCGGCACCTGGCCGCCCAGCCGCGCTTCCGGTACCTCACCGAGTCGCAGCGGAAGTTCGAGAAGGCCTGGCTCGGCACGCTGGAACGCGGTGTGGCGGCGCAGGTGTTCCGCGCCGACCTCGACATCCGGCTCACCTACCGGTTCGTGCGCGACACGGTGTGGGTCGCGGCGTCCTGGTACCGCCCCGGGGGCCTGCACAGCCCCGAGGAGATCGCCCGCCAGTACCTGTCGATGGTGCTGGACGGTATCGCCGTACGGAACTGACCCGACAAGGAGTCGTCATGGGCGAGGCCTACATCGTCGAAGCGGTCCGCACCCCGGTCGGACGGCGCGGAGGGGGCCTCGGCGCCGTCCACCCCGCCGACCTCGGCGCGCACGTCCTGCGCGAGCTGGTGGCCCGCGCGGGCATCGACCCGGCCGCCGTCGACGACGTCGTGTTCGGGTGCCTCGACGCGGTGGGGCCGCAGGCGGGGGACATCGCCCGCACGGCATGGCTGGCCGCCGGGCTGCCCGAGGAGGTGCCCGGCGTCACCGTCGACCGGCAGTGCGGCTCCTCGCAGCAGGCGGTGCACTTCGCCGCCCAGGCGGTGCTGTCCGGAACCCAGGACCTCGTCGTGGCGGGCGGCACCCAGAACATGACCATGATCCCCATCGCGTACGCCTCACGGCAGGCGGCCGAACCGCTGGGGCTGACCGATGGGCCGTTCGCCGGCTCGCGGGGATGGCGGGCCCGGTACGGCGACGCGCCGGTCAACCAGTTCGCCGGCGCCGAGATGATCGCCCGTCGGTGGGGCATCACCCGCCGCGACCAGGAGGAGTACGCGCTCATCTCCCACCGGCGGGCGATACGCGCGGCCGACGAGGGCCGCTTCGACCGCGAGATCACGGCGTACGGCACGCTCACCGCCGACGAGGGGCCGCGCCGCGACACGACCCCCGAGAAGATGGCGGCCCTCCCGCCGGTGCTGCCCGGCGGCACCGTCACCGCCGCCTGCTCCTCGCAGGTCTCCGACGGCGCCGCGGCGCTGCTGCTGGCGAGCGGACGTGCGGTGGCGGACCACGGACTCACCCCCCGCGCCCGCGTCCACCACCTCTCCGTGCGGGGCGAGGACCCGATCCGCATGCTCACCGCGCCCATCCCGGCCACCGCCCACGCCCTGGGAAGGACGGGCCTGGCGATGGACGACATCGACCTGGTCGAGATCAACGAGGCGTTCGCCCCGGTGGTCCTCGCCTGGCTGAAGGAGACCGGCGCGGACCCCGCCCGGGTCAACGTCAACGGCGGCGCCCTCGCGCTCGGCCACCCTCTCGGCGCGACGGGAGCCCGCCTGATGACCACGCTCCTGCACGAACTGGAGCGCACCGGCGGCCGCTACGGCCTGCAGACGATGTGCGAGGGCGGCGGCCAGGCGAACGTGACGATCATCGAGCGGCTCTGAGGGCCGGGGCTCGGGCCGCGGCTTGGGCGTCGGCCTCCGGGCGCCTCCGGCCGTCTCCCCCCCGGCCCTCGCCGACGTGGCGCAGCGACCTCCGGCCGTCTTCCCCCACCTCCCCCGGCCGACGTGGCACAGCTCACTCGACCGGCTCCGCACAGTGGCGCGGGTCGTGCTACGGTTTCCGAGTTGCAGTTTTGGTACCCATGAACTTTGTGTGCGCCTGACGGGAATGCTCCGCAGGCGCATCATTTGTTTCCGGCATCTCCGGATGGGGCCCTCGACACCATTCAGGAGAACAACATGGCTACTGGAACCGTGAAGTGGTTCAACTCGGAAAAGGGCTTCGGCTTCATCGAGCAGGACGGCGGCGGTGCCGACGTCTTCGCCCACTACTCGAACATCGCCACCTCGGGCTTCCGTGAGCTCCAGGAAGGCCAGAAGGTGACCTTCGACGTCACGCAGGGCCAGAAGGGCCCGCAGGCGGAGAACATCCTCCCCGCCTGATCGCCGGACGCGACTCCCGCAGCCGGGGCCCGCACCATGCAGTCGCAGGTGCGGGTCCCGGCTTGCGCTGTCCTCAGGCCCAGAAAGGCTGCTGCATGACCCGACCCGACCGCACGACCACCCGCAACCGCCCCGCCCGCGCAGCGACGTCGCGCCGCGGCGCGAAGAGCACGGCACCGGCGTCCCCGCCCCCGCCGCGGGAGTTCACGCCGCCGCAGACCCTCACCCCCGCGCTGCCCCCGGTCGCCGGCTTCGACGACCTCGACATGCCGGCCGCGCTGCTGAAGACGCTCACCGCGCAGGGCGTCACCGAGCCGTTCCCGATCCAGGCCGCCACCCTGCCGAACTCCCTCGCCGGCCGCGACATCCTCGGCCGCGGGCGCACCGGCTCCGGCAAGACCCTCGCCTTCGGGCTGGCGCTGCTCGCCCGCACGGCGGGCCGCCGCGCCGAGAGCAAGGCGCCGCTCGGGCTGGTCCTCGTGCCCACCCGCGAGCTCGCGCAGCAGGTGACCGACGCGCTCACCCCGTACGCGACCTCCGTGCAGCTGCGCATCGCCACCGTCGTCGGCGGTATGTCGATCAGCCGTCAGTCGGGCGCGCTGCGGCGCGGCGCCGAGATCCTCGTGGCCACGCCCGGCCGCCTGAAGGACCTCATCGAACGGGGCGACTGCCGCCTCGACCAGGTCGCCGTCACCGTCCTGGACGAAGCCGACCAGATGGCCGACATGGGCTTCCTGCCGCAGGTCACCGCGCTGCTGAAGCAGGTCGAGCCGGACGGGCAGCGCATGCTGTTCTCCGCGACGCTCGACAAGAACATCGACCGGCTGGTGCGGATGTTCCTCACCGACCCGGTCGTGCACTCGGTCGACCCCTCCGCCGGCGCGGTCTCCACCATGGAGCACCACGTCCTGTACGTCGCCGACGAGACCGACAAGAAGGCCGTCACCGTGCGCATCGCGGCCCGCGACGGCCGGGTGATCCTCTTCCTGGACACCAAGCGCTCCGTGGACCGGCTGGTCAAGCGGCTCCTCGCCAGCGGCGTGCGCGCGGCGGGCCTGCACGGCGGCCGCTCGCAGCCGCAGCGCAACCGCACCCTGGAGCAGTTCAAGGACGGCCGGGTCACCGCGCTCGTCGCGACCAACGTCGCGGCCCGCGGCATCCACGTCGACGACCTCGACCTCGTCGTGAACGTCGACCCGCCCACCGACCACAAGGACTACCTGCACCGCGGCGGCCGCACCGCCCGCGCGGGCGAGTCCGGCAGCGTCGTCACGCTCGTCCTGCCCGACCAGAAGCGCGACATGACCCGGCTGATGTCCCACGCGGGCATCACGCCGAGCGCCGCCCGGGTGAAGTCGTCCGACGAGGAGCTGGCCCGGCTGACCGGCGCCCGCGAGCCGTCCGGCGTCCCGGTCACCATCGAGGTGCCGCAGCCGGCCCCGGCGGCCAGGTCCGCGCAGGGCGGCGACAAGCCCGCCCGCCGGCGCCGGCCCCGCCGCGCCGGCCAGGGCGCGAGCGCGGGCGCGAGCACCCAGGCGAGCCCCAGGCGCCACCGCGCCGGCGGATCCGGCGGCGCCGCCCGCGGGGGACGCCGCACGGCCGCCTGACGGAGGCCGATATTCGGTCGCGGTCGTAGTCGCGGTCGTTCGACGGAGGCCGGCGCTCGGGGGCGGTGCTGCCCCGGGGCCGCGCCGCCGGGCGTGCGGCCCCAGGGCGTGGCCTTGAGCCGGGCGGGGCGTCCGCCGGGCGTGACGCGTGACGCGTGGCATCGGGCGTGACGCGTCACGCGTGGCGCATGGCGCCGGTGAGGTGCGGGGTGCGCGTCCGCCGGGCCGGGCGCCGCGGCGCCGCCGGCGGTCACGTCACGGCCCGCTCCCGTCCGGCGCCGGCAGGGAGCCCAGCACCTGCCGCGCCTCGGACATGACGCGCCGGACGAGCTCCTCGCAGCTCGGCAGGTCGTCGATCAGCCCCGCCACCTGCCCCGAGGCCATGACGCCCAGGTCGGTGCGGCCCTCGACCATCGCGGCCCGCAGCAGCACGGGGGTGTTCGCGGCGAGCAGGATCTGGCTCCAGGTCAGGTCCTTCCCCCGCTTCAGGGCCAGCCCGTCCCGCACCATCCGGGGCCACGACAGGCCCGACAGCGCGCGGAAGCGGGCCGCCCGCCGCACCGCCGCCGCGAGGGCCCGCACCCGGCCCGCCCGCTCCAGCGAGGCGACGAAATCCGTGCGGAGCATGCGGTGCGGCAGCCCGTCGACGGCCCGCGTCAGCGTCACGTCGTCGACCGTCGCCGCCAGATACGCGGCCTTCACCGGGCCGGGCACGGGCGAGTCCGAGGTGAGCAGGAAACGGGTCCCCATGGCGATGCCCGCCGCTCCGTAGGCCAGCGCCGCGACCAGCCCCCGCCCGTCGTGGAAGCCGCCCGCCGCCACCACCGGGATGCCGACGGCGTCCACGACCTGCGGGAGCAGGACCGAGGTGGCCACCCCGCCGGTGTGACCGCCGCCCTCGGAGCCCTGCACGAGCACCGCGTCCGCACCCCACGCCGCGACCTTCTCGGCGTGGCGGCGGGCGCCGACGGACGGGATCACGACCACACCCGCGTCCTTCAGTTCGGCGATGAGGTCCCGCGACGGCGCGAGGGCGAACGACGCCACCCGGACGCCCTCGTCGACGACGATCCGGACCCGCTCGCGGGCGTCGGCCGCGTCCGCCCGCAGGTTCACCCCGAACGGCGCGTCCGTGCGGGACTTCACCTCCCGCACCGCCGCCCGCAGCTCGTCGGCCGTCATCGTCGCCGAGGCGAGGATCCCGAGGGCGCCGGCCCGGGCGGTGGCGGTCACCAGGCGGGGCCCCGCGACCCAGCCCATGCCGGTCTGCACGAGGGGGTACCTCACGCCGGTCAGCCCGGTCAGTGCCGTCCGCACGGTCACCGCACCTCACGCTCGCGCGCCCCGTCCGGGTCGAGGACCTCCCGGATGATCCGCAGCTCCTCGGCGGTCGGCTCCCGGGTGTACGGGACGTCATCGCCGCCCGCGAGCGGGAAACCGGTCGCCGCCCGGACCTGCTCCACCGTGACGCCGGGGTGGAGCGAGGCCAGCCGCATCGAACGGTCGGGCGTGGCGAAGTCGAGGACGGCGAGGTCGGTGACCACGCGCGGGATGCGGTGGAAGGGCGCGGAGCCCGGCGGGACACGGTCGTACCCGATGCCGCAGACCATGTCGACCCGCTCCACGAAGACGCGCGGGGAGTGCCGGGGGACCCAGTAACTGGTCGGGTGGTTCAGGGTGTTGACCGGCGCACCGCGCACGCCCAGGAGCTGGCGGAGGGGCCGGGACCGGTCACCGATGCACGAGATGTTCTGGTTGCCGTACCGGTCGAGCTGGCTCGCGCCCATCATCACGTGCCGTCGCCCGCCGGTGACGAGCGCGAGGTGGTCGCGGTAGGGCAGCCAGCCCTCGACCGTGCCGTCGGGCCGTACGAGCAGCGCCTCGCCGTCGGTGAGCAGCAGGTCGGGGGAGAAGGTGAGCCGGGCGAGCCGGGCGCCCAGGGACGGGATCAGCCCCATGGGGCCGGCGAGCACCTCGCCGTCGCCGCGCCAGGCGTCGGCGCAGGCGATGACGCAGTACTCGGCGCGGGACACGGTCACTTCCCCTCCTCGTGCCAGGCCCGGACGGCCGCCTGGTAGGCGCCCTCGCCGCCCGCCAGGAACCGGCCGGCGAACGCGGGCCAGGGCGTGGACGCGTACAGCCGCTGGAACGCCTCGTCGCGCGCGTAGTCGGGCGCGCAGGAGGTGAAGTGCGCGCCGTTGGGCGCCTCGACCACGCCGGTGACGTACTGCCGCTGGATCAGCAGGGTCTGCGGTGCCGCGTCGGCGGTGAGGGCGGCGGTCGGGACGCACTGCTCGCAGGAGACGTACGCGGTGTCGGCGGCGCGGCAGAACAGGTCGTCGAAGTACGGGTCGGGGCCGAGGTACTGGCCGTTGCCGAGGCGGTCGGCGCGGTTGACGTGGACGAGAGCGGCGTCCATGCGCAGGGCCGGGACGGCGACGAACTCCTCGCCGTCGTCGTACGGGGAGCGGACCGTGCGCAGGCCGGGGAAGGCCCGCATGACGCCGGAGCCGAGGCCGGCGCGGGCGGGGAGGAAGGGCAGGCGGTTCGCGGCGGCGTGCAGGCCCCACAGGAACATCGCCTCGTCGAGCTCCGTGAGGGCGAGACCACCGCTCTCGCGGGCCGCCCGGAAGTGCGGCTCCAGCGGGATGGAGTCGAGGGTGACGAAGGCGGCGACGAGCCGGCGGATCCGGCCGGCGGCGGCGAGCAGGCCGACGTCCGGACCACCGCACGAGATCACGGTGAGATCGGTGATCTCCGACCGGAGCAGCGCTCTTACCAGAGTCATGGGCTTACGGCGGGACCCCCAGCCGCCGATGCCGATGGTCATGCCGCTGCGCAGTCGCGCCACGACCTCGTCCGCCGTCATGACCTTGCCCCTCGCGACCCGGTCGGTCCCGGGCCCGTCCCTCCCGGTCCCGTCGCTCCCGGTCCCGTCGCTCCGGGGCCTGCCGGTCCCGGCCCGCTCGCTCCCGGTCCTCTCGGCCGCGGCCCTGCCTCCGGCGGTTCCGTCCGCCATGGTTCCGTCCGTCGTGGTCCGGTGGTTCGTCGCCCTGTCCGTCACGGCCGGCCGCCCTCTCCCGTCCCGGCGGCCCCGAAGGTGCCGCGAACCCGGTCGGCGACCCCGCTCAGGGCCGCCTCGAAGGTGAAGCCCTGTTCGAAGCGGTAGCTGCGGCGCACGTCGACCGGGTCGACCCCGTTGATCGCGGCTTTGGCGAGCCGCAGCAGGTACCCGTCCTTGCGCGCGATCTCCCGTGCCAGGTCCAGCGCGGCCTCCCGCAGCCCCTCACGCGGCACGACCCGCCACACCGACCCGTGGGCGTGCAGCTCGGCGGCCGTGGCGGTCCGCGAGGTGAAGTACAGGGCGCGCATCAGGTGCCGGGGGACCAGCCGGGCCAGATGGGTGGCCGCGCCCAGCGCGCCCCGGTCGAGCTCGGGCAGCCCGAACACGGCGTCGTGCGAGGCCACGACCGCGTCGGCGTTGCCGACCAGCCCGATGCCGCCGCCCAGGCAGAAGCCCTGCACCGCCGCCACCACCGGCACCTCGCACTCGTACACCGCCGCGAACGCCTCCGCGCAGGCGCGGTTGACGCCGATCAGCGCCGTGCGGCCGGCGTCGTCCCGCTGCAACTCCTTGAGGTCGACACCCGCGTTGAAGCCCCGGCCGGCCGCCGCGAGGACCACGCAGCGCGTGTCCGGGTCATGCCCGGCGGCGCGCACGGCGTCGGCGAGCCCGTACCAGCCCCGCACGGGAAGGGCGTTGACGGGCGGCACGTCGACCTCGACGACCGTGACCCCCTCGGCGGGGTTCGTGGTGGAGACACCCATGAGCCGATCAGCTACCTTTCCACCAAACGTTTGTTAGGCGGAAGGTAGCAGCGGATGGAGCTCGACGGGAGGGTCGCGGTCGTCACCGGCGGCACGCGCGGCGTCGGCGCCGGCATCGCACGGGCCTGCCTGGCGGCGGGCGCCCAGGTGGTGGTCTGCGCCCGGAGACCACCGCCGCAGCCGGTGCGGGCGGCCGGCCGCCGGGCTGCGTTCCGCCCGCTCGACCTGCGCGACCCGGCCGCCGTACGGGACTTCTTCGCGGACGTGGCGGCCACGCACGGCCGTCTCGACGTCCTGGTCAACAACGCGGGCGGCACGCCGTACCGGACGCTCGCCGGCGGGAGCGCCGAGCAGCACCGGCGGGTCGTGGAGCTGAACCTCCTCGCGCCGCTGACCGCCTCCCTCGCCGCGTACGAGCACCTGCACGCCGCCCGCGGCTCGATCGTGATGGTCGGCAGCGTGAGCGGGACGCGCCCGTCACCCGGCTCGGCGGCGTACGGCGCGGCCAAGGCCGGCCTGGACCACCTGGCCCGCTCGATGGCCGCCGAGTGGGCGCCCGGCGTACGGGTCAACACCCTGCTCCTCGGCATGGTCCGCACCGAACTCGCCCACCTGCACTACGGCGACGAGGAGGGCGTCGCCGCCGTCGCGCGCACCGTCCCCCTGGGGCGGCTCGCCGAGCCGTCCGACGCCGGCGACGCGGCGGTCTTCCTCGCCTCCGACCGTGCCGCGTACATCACCGGCGCCTCGCTCCTCGTCCACGGCGGCGGCGAACGCCCCGCGTTCCTTGACGCCGCGACCGCCAGCCCCCAAGGAGACCCGACATGAACCCCACGGCCGGACTCTGCCCGGGCCGCGTCGTCGCCGTCACCGGCGCCGGCCGGGGTCTCGGACGCGCCCACGCCCTCGCCTTCGCCGCCGAGGGCGCCCGCGTCGTCGTCAACGACCTGGGTGTCGGCCCCGACGGCACCCCGGCCGCCGACAGCCCCGCGCGGGAGGTTGCGGCGGAGATCCGTGCCGCGGGCGGCGAAGCCGTCGCACACGGCGGCGACATCGCCACCACCGACGGCGCAGCCTCGCTCGTCGCCACCGCGCTGGACGCCTTCGGCGGGCTCGACACCCTCGTCAACAACGCGGGCTTCCTGCGCGACCGCATGCTCGTCAACCTCGGCGAGGAGGACTGGGACGCCGTCGTACGCGTCCACCTCACGGGTCACTTCCTGCCTCTCAAGCACGCCGCGGCCCACTGGCGCTCCGAGGCGAAGGCGGGCCGCACCCCCCGGGCCCGCGTGGTCAACACCAGTTCCGGAGCCGGGCTCCTCGGCAGCGTCGGACAGGCCAACTACGCCGCCGCCAAGGCGGGCGTCCTCGCCCTCACCCTCGTCGCGGCCGCCGAACTCGCCCGTTACGGCGTCCAGGTCAACGCCGTCGCCCCCGCCGCCCGCACCCGCATGACCGAGCGCACCTTCGCCGCCGCCATGGCCGCTCCGGCCGACGGCGGCTTCGACGCCATGGCACCCGGGAACGTCTCACCGCTCGTGGTCTGGCTCGGCTCCCCGGCGTGCGAGGGGGTCACCGGACGCGTCTTCGAGGCGGAGGCCGGCCGCATCACCGTCATGGACGGCTGGCGCCGCGGCCCCACCGCCGACCGGCCCGGCCGCTGGACCCCCGCCGCCGCCGGACAGGCCGCCCGCTCCCTCCTGGCCGCGGCGCAGAAGCCGCTCCCCGTCTACGGCACGACGTAGCCGCCCGGCCGCGCACCGCCCACACCCGGCGCACCGCTCACACCCGGCACACCGCGCACGGCGTCCCGCACGGCGTCTTCACAGGGCCGGGCGGGACCCTCAGCATGGGGGAGGCGCAGGGGCGGGCAGGGCACAGGAGGAGACCCGCAGGAGGAGGCCCGTGCGAACGGGCCCGCAGGAGGTGGCCCGTACGAGGGGGCCGTACGTGCACATCCCGTACGAAGTGCGAGGGGGCGCAGATGCGGACGCAGATGCGGGAACGGGCGACGAAAGCGGTGTGGGGGCTGGTCGCGGGCAGCGCCTCCACATGGGGTGCGGCACAGGTCACCCGCGGGGTGGAACTGGACGGCCCGGCCGGCCGGCAGGCGGCGGTCGTGCTCATCGTGCTCGCACTGGCGAGGCTGGCCCATCTGCCGGTCCTGGCGCTGAAGCACGGACTGCCCCGGCTGGGGCGCGTCGGCGCCGTACGCCGTCACGAGGGGGCGGTGGGCTGCACGGTCACCGCCGCCATGGTGGGCGGCGTCGTGGTGGCGGCCCCCTTCCTGTGGTGGCTGGCGGAGGCCGTGTGCGGGTTGCTGGACCTCCCCCTGCGCATCTCCGGCGCCCGGCCCCTGGTGGTCGTCGCGCTGGCGGACCTGCTGCTGGGCATGGCTCTCACCGCACTGCGCGGTCCGCTCACGGCGGCAGGCAGGGCGCAGGGCGCGGTGGGCCGGCTCGGCCGCCTGGCCGTGTGCTTCGGGGTGCTGTGGCTCCTGACGGCGGTGCTCGACGGCATCCGGCCGGACGCCGGCGCGTGGTGGCGGACCCTCCTCGTCATGGTGGCGCTCGCCGTGCTGTTCTCCCTGCTCGGCACCGGGTTCACGCTCTGGCACGACCTGGGGTGGCCCGCCCTGCGGCGAATGGTGCTCCGGACGCTGCCGTTCCTCGCCCTGGGCTCCGTCGCCGGCAGCGCGCTGATGCTGTGGCTGGTGTCCTGGTTCAGCACGGCGCTGCGGCCCACGCTCCACGTCTCGGGCTCGGGCACCTTCCTGCTGGGCGGGCTCGTCGCGGCGGCGCTGATGTGGGCGGCGGGCCTGCCGTTCTTCCTGCGCGGCCTCGGGCGCCGGGGCCTGAGCCTGCGCGCCCAGCCGCGGCCGGGCGGGGCGTACGGGCCCGACGAGCCGTACGGCGCCATGCGCCGCCTCGCGGTGCGCGCCACCGGCTTCGGCTTCCTCTGGCCACGGCCTCGCCCCACCGCTGCCCCGGCCCGCGGCCCGGCGTCGGCCGCGGCCCCGGACCCCTGGCCCGACCGGGCCTAGACGAGGCCCGGCCTCCCCAGGTGCCGGGTGAAGAAGCCGCGCACCCGGTCGCGCACCAGGGGCACCGACACGGCGGGCTCCAGTGTGCCGACCAGTCCGGCCCGGTCCTCGGAGCTCATCAGCCCGGCGGCCTGCAACTGCGGTGCGATGGCGGCGTAGTCGGTGAAGACCGCGTGGCCGGCGCGGTCGACGCGGCAGCGCCGGACGCGTCCCCCCGAGCGGGCGGCCACCGCCGACCACGAGGGCTCCAGGGCCTGCCCGTGGCGGAAGCCGTCCGTACGCACCAGCAGCAGCGGCCGGTCCACCCCGTCCCGCGCGACCGGGAACAGTTCTCCCGCCCCGCCGGGCGTCCGGGCCGGATGGTCCAGATAGCCCTCAAGATCGATCGCCGCGGCGATGCGGCGGTCCTCGTACAGCGCCTGGGCCGCGGTGGTGCCGCCCGCCGAGTGGCCGTAGACGCCCACCCGGCGCAGGTCCAGCGCCCTGCCGAGATGCTCCGGCAGCGGACGCCCGGCGGCGTCGGGGTTGCCGCCGGCCGCCAGGACCGCCAGCCGGTCGAGGACGAACCGGACGTCCGCGACACGGGTTTCGATCATGGTGCGGAAGAGCCCGGGGTCCGTCCGCGGGTCACCGCGGAAGACGGTGGTGCGCAGGGGGTCGTCCCGGTACGCCGTGGTGCCGGGGAACTCGACCTCGCTGGCGTCCCCGGGGTGATCGACGGTCACCACCACGTACCCGTGGCTCGCCAGCTCCTCGGCGACCCCGGTGCCGAACGTGCGGGCGTCACCGCCACCGGGGCTGTACAGCACCACCGGCCGCCGCACGGGCTGCGCGGGGGCGCCGGTGTGGGCATGGGTCAGGGTCGCCGCCCAGTCCACCCCCGCCTTCGGCAGCTCGGGGTGCTGGTGAGCGGGGACGAACCCCGCGAAGAACTCCGCGGCCCCCCGCGTCATCTGCGGTGCCCGCGGGCAGCCCCGCACGGTGCGGGCCGGGTAGAGGACGGTGGCCATGACCTCCCGTACGGGAACCTCCGGCGCCCACGGATCGCGCCGGTCGCGGTCGACCAGGTACAGCGTGGTCACTCCGACCCGGTGGCGGCCGGTCGGGGCCGGCAGCGTCAGGACGACGTCCTCGCCGGCAGCCCGTGCCGCGTCGCGCGTCCCCGCCCGCGACGGCCCGCGCGCCCCCGCCGGGGCAGCGTCGCGCGTCCCCGCCCGTGCCGCCTCGCACGCCCGTGCCTGCGCGGTCGCGCCGGCCCCGCCGCTCAGCAGCGCGGCCGCCAGTACGGCAGCCGACCTGGTCACGGTTCGCCGGTCCATGGTGCCTCCGGACATGATGTTCTCCTCGTGCGTCGTACGCCGGTGTCGTGTGGTGCATGCTGGCGGGCGACGCGGAGCACGGGCGATCATCGAGGCCCTGCCCGAAAGGATGGCGCACAGCCGCCGGGGGAGCGCAGTGATCCGGATCCACCTCACGGCCGACGACTTCGCGCGGGTGCGGTTCCCCGCCCGCCCCGCCCCGCTGCAGGAGCTGAACGCGGCCTTCATGCAGCTGTTCCGCCCCGGCGGCGACCTGCTCCTCGGCCACTGGCGGCAGCGGCTGCTCCGCTCCCTGCCGGCCGCCGCCGCACCGCTGGCCGACCTGGTGCCCGCGGCCGTGGCGCCGCGCTTCCTCGATGTGCTCGGCGACGGCCTGGAGGACGCGCTGGACGGCGTACGGGCGGCCCCGCCCGCCTTCGTACGCTCCGAGCTGGAGCGGGCGTACGCCCACCACGCCGCTCCCGCCCCGCCGTGGGTCCGGGGCCTGCACCGGGGCGACACCGACGCCTGGCAGCGGTTGCGCCGGGCGCAGAGCGCGGCCTTCGGCACGGTCCTGGGCCCGGTGTGGGAGGTGGTGCGGGACCTGCACCGGGCGGAGTTCACACGCCACGCCGTGACCGTGGCCGAGCACGGCGTCGGCGCCGCGCTCACCGAGCTCGTCCCGGGCAGCCGGCTGCGCGGCGGGGTGTGGGAGTGGGAGGCGGCGGGGGAGGCGGCCCCGGGGGACCAGGACATCGCACTGAACGGCCGCGGCCTCGTCCTGCTGCCGACCTTCCACTGGACCGGCCGCCCGCTGCTCGCCGAACCGCCCGGCGGCCCCCTCGGCGTGACCTACCCCGCCGGTACGGGGCCGCCGCCCACGCCGTACGGCCCCGGCGGCACGCACGAAGCGCTGGCCGGGGTGCTCGGCCGGACCCGCCTGGACATCCTGCTGCTGCTCGCCGAGCAGCACACCACCGGCGGGCTCGCCCGGCGGCTGCGGGTCAGCGACGCCACCGTCTCCGCCCACACCGCCGCCCTGCGCGCCGCGGGCCTGATCACCACCGTCCGCGCCGGCAAGTCCGTCCTGCACGAACGCACCGCCCTGGGCGGCCTGCTGGCGCGCGACGGCGCGCCGGCCCGCGCGCGCCCGGACGCGGCCCCGCCGGGCCGGGCCGCGGACGCCGTCCCGCCCGGGGGCACCCGCGGCGCCCGGTGAAGGCCGCGCTCGGGGGCGGCCCCGCGGCGCCCGGTGGAAGCCGCGTCCGGAGCGGCCCGGCACCCGCCGCCCGGGGACAGCCGCGTCCGGGGCGGCGGCACCCGCGGCGCCCGGTGAAGGCCGCGTTCACCGTTCCGCCCAAACGTGCGGATCGCGTCAACGTGGCCCCGGCGCACGGGTGTTCGCCGCCAGGATGAGCCCATGCGCATCCCCCCGCGTATCAGCATGCTCGCCGCCGCCACCGCCCTGCTGCCCGCGCTGCTCGCGGGCCCGGCCGCCGCGAGCGCACCCGTACGGCCCGACCGGCAGGACGTCGGCGACGTCTGCCTGTCCGCCCTGCCCGCGCAGGCCCACGACACCCTCGACCTGATCGACTCCGGCGGTCCCTACCCCCACCCCGAGGACGGCGACGTCTTCGAGAACCGCGAGGGGATCCTGCCGCGCCACGACACCGGCTACTACCGCGAGTACACCGTCGCCACCCCCGTTTCCCCCGACCGCGGCGCGCGCCGCGTCGTCACGGGCGCGCCGGAGGAGCACTACTACACGGCCGACCACTACGCGTCCTTCGACCTGGTCGACCACGGCTGCTGACGGACGGCCGGGGCCGCCGGCGCTCACCGCCGCCGGCGGGGCACCCGGCGGCCGCGGCGTCTCAGGTGTCGCACTCCAGCACCGTCCGGCACAGCCCGCACCGGGCGCGCACCCGGCCCCGGACCGGGACGCGGATGCGCTGGTGGCAGGTGGGGCACGGGAAGGAGACGCGCAGCCCCGGGCCGCCGGGCCCGCCGCCCTCGAAGGCGTACGGCACCTCGGGGGCGGCAGGCGCGGCGGGCCGGGCGCCCGGTCGGTCCTGCGCGGCGCGCCGGTCCTTGGCGTACCGGTGGCGGCCCACCCGGCCCGCGGCCGTCAGCGGGGGCCGGCGGCCGTCGCACAGCGCCTCCGCGCGGCCCCGGGTGTACGCGGTGTAGGCCTGCGGGCTGGTGAACCACGGCGACGGGTCCTCGTCGAACGCCAGCGCGCGCTTGGCGAGGACGTACCCGAACTCCTCCGGCGTGAGGTAGCCCAGCTTCTGGCTCGTCACGCCGTCCTCCCGGTAGGCGTCCAGCAGCAGCCACCCGGCGCCCAGGTAGGTCGTCACCGTGTCCGTCAGGATCTCGTTGTCCCGCGTCCCCGGGAAGCTCAGGCCCAGCCGGTGCAGCAGCACGTGCGTGATCTCGTGGGCCAGCGCGGCCCCGATGTCCCGCCGGTGGGTGCGGAAGCGGTCGTTCAGCTCGATGAAGTACTCCGGCCCGGCAGCCAGTTCGACGCTCGCCGCGTGCTCCATCTCCCGGAAGCTCACGATCATCCGCGCCTCCGGCAGCCGCAGCTGCTGCACCAGCGCGTGCGCCACCCGCTGCGCCCCCAGGTGCAGGTCGTCGGCGTCCGCGAAGGCCACGTCCGCGGGGGCGACACTCGTGCCGTAGGCGTACAGACCCTCGGTGCTCAGCCGCCGGTACACCGCCGTGATCGCCGCCCGCACGGTGGCGAGGTGCGGGTAGCCGTGCACGACCTCGCTGCCGACATTGCCGTTCGCCACGTCCCGTACCCCCAAGCACGACGCCGAGCCGACCTGCTTCAACTGTACGGCGGCACGTACGGGCGGTATGCGCGGCGTATGCGGCATGGGCGGTGTGCGCGGCATGTGAGGTATGCGCGCTGTGCGGGTGAGGGGCGGGCCAGGGGCGGGCGAGGGGCCGGGTGGCCGAAAAGACGCTCTTGTGGCGCCCGAGATCACCTCCGGACAATCGGAGCCACGCCTTGACGAGCCCATGTCACCGAACTGCCGGGTGGCACCGGGCCGTCTCGCGCGCAAGGCACAACCCCCCACGAAAGGCAGACAGTTGAACAAGCTTCTTCGCACGTTCAAGAGATGCGCGGCGGCAGGTGCCGTGATACTCGCCGCGATCAGCCTCCAGCCCCTCTCCTCCGCCCAGGCCGCCCCCCAGCCCGTCGTCGGCGGCACCCGCGCCGCGCAGGGCGAGTTCCCGTGGATGGTCCGGCTCTCCATGGGCTGCGGCGGCGCGCTCTACACCCAGCAGATCGTCCTGACCGCCGCCCACTGCGTCAGCGGATCCGGGAACAACACGAGCATCACCGCCACCGCCGGTGTCGTGGATCTGCAGAGCGCCAGCGCCATCAAGGTCAAGTCCACCAAGGTCCTCCAGGCCCCCGGCTACAACGGCAAGGGCAAGGACTGGGCGCTGATCAAGCTCGCCCGCCCGATCAACCTGCCCACGCTGCCGATCGCCACCACCACGGCGTACAACAGCGGCACGTTCACCGTCGCCGGCTGGGGCGCGGCCCGCGAGGGCGGCAGCCAGCAGCGCTACCTGCTCAAGGCACAGGTGCCGTTCGTCTCCGACGCCAGCTGCCAGCAGTCGTACGGCAACGACCTCGTGCCGGGCGAGGAGATCTGCGCCGGTTACGCCCAGGGCGGTGTCGACACCTGCCAGGGCGACTCCGGAGGCCCCATGTTCCGCAAGGACAACGCCGGGGCGTGGATCCAGGTAGGCATCGTCAGCTGGGGTGAGGGCTGCGCACGGCCCGGCTACCCCGGCGTCTACACCGAGGTGTCCACCTTCGCCGCCGCCATCAAGTCCGCGGCCGCCACGCTCTAGCCGACCGGGGGAGGGGCCGTTCCACCGGGACCGGCCCCTCCTGCGCCCGCCGCGGCGCCAGCCGTACGCAGCCACCCGCGGCGCCCTCCACCTCCAGCACCCACACCTCGTTCGCGCCCCGCCGCAGCACCGGGCCCGGCACGAACAGCGACTCCTGCGGGCCCACGTGCCAGTACCGCCCCAGGCAGAAGCCGTTCACCCACACGAACCCCCGGGTCCAGCCCGGCAGTTCCAGCGCCGCGTCCCCCGGCCCGGACACCTCCGCGACCGCCCGGTACAGCCCCGGCCCTCCCGGACCCGCAGGCCCGCCGGCGCCCGTCGCCGGCGTGAGCGGCGTGCACGGCGTGAACGGCACCTCCGCCACCCCCTCCGCCGTGAACGCGTCGAGCCGCAGCCCCCGCGCCAGCACCCCGTGCACGTACTGGCGCTCGTGCCGCACCCCGCCCGTGATGCCCTTGCGCTCCCCGAGCCGCGGCCCGTAGTTCACCCGGCCCAGCGACTCCACCCACAGCTCCACCGCCGCCGGCCCCGCCACCGGCTCCGCGAGCACCGCGTCCCCCGCATCCAGCACGCCCACGCGCACCCCGTCCACGTACACCACCGCACGGTCGCGCAGTCCCGACACCGACAGCGGGTACGGCCGCCGCGGCCCCGGTACCCGCAGCCGGTAGCGCACCAGCCCGCGGTCCACGCCGAGCTCCTCGAAGTCCGGGGGCACCGGACCGCTCCGCTCCTCGTCGCCCAGCGCCTCCAGGACGCCGTCCAGGGGCGCCCACTCCACCGCGGCGGCCCGCACCGGCGCCGCCAGCCGCGCGGGCGGCGGGGGCACGTCCGGCAGCGGAGCCGCCGCGTACTCCTGCAGCACCGACCGGAACGCCCAGAACTTCGCCGTCGGCAGCCCCGCCTCGTCGACCGGCGCGTCGTAGTCGTACGACGTCACCGTCGGCTCCAGCGGTCCGTCGTGCAGCGGACCCGCCCGGTTCGCCCCCGCCCAGCCGCCGAAGGTCGAGCCGCCGTGCGCCATGTACACGTTGACCGACGCCCCGCACTCCAGGATCTCCCGCAGTGCCGCCGCCGCGTCCCGCGCGTCCCGCACGGCGTGCCCGTCCCCCCAGTGGCCGAACCAGCCGCACCAGAACTCCATGCACATCAGCGGCCCCCGCGGCTGGTGGCGCCGCAGCACCTCGAAGGCCTCCCGCGCCCCCGACCCGAAGTTCACCGTGGCCAGGACGCCCGGGACCGACCCGCCGGTGAGCATGTGGTCCTCGGGCCCGTCCGACGTGCACAGCGGCACGGTCACCCCGCAGGCCCCCAGCAGATCGGCGACGTACCGCGGACAGCCCCGGTCCGAGCCCCAACTGCCGTACTCGTTCTCCGCCTGCACCATCAGCACCGGGCCCCCGCGGTCGATCTGCCGCGCCACCACCTGGGGCAGCAGCGAGCGGAACCAGCGGGTGACATGGCCGAGGTACGCGGCGTCCCCCGTCCGCACCCGCCGCCCCAGCCGGCCCGTCAGCCAGTGCGGCAGCCCCCCGTTATCCCACTCGGCGCAGATGTACGGGCCCGGCCGCACGATCGCCCACAGACCGGCCTCCCGCACCGCGTCCAGGAAGCGGCCCAGGGCCTCCACGTCCCGGTACCGGCCGGGCTCCGGCTCGTGCAGGTTCCAGGGGACGTACGTCTCCACGCAGTTCAGGCCCATCGCGCGGAGCATCGCCAGCCGGTGGTCCCACTGCTCCTCGTGCACCCGGAAGTAGTGCAGCGCACCCGACAGCAGCCGCACGGGCCGCCCGTCCAGCAGGAAATCCTCGTCACCCACCGCGAACCCGGCCACGGCCCCACCCCTCTTCCGGTCACGTCCCGCGACCCGAGCCTCGCCCTCTGGCGGCAGGCCGGTCCATGGACAAAGATGCAGCGCTGTGTGGACCCGAGGACGACGCGGACACGGGGGTCAGGGAGGCCGAAGGATGTACCACACCTGGATGCGCTTCTTCACGCCCGGCCCCCAGCACCGGCGCCTGGGCCTGGTCTGCCTCGGCGTCGGCCTCCAGCACGGCACCCTGCCCACGGTCGGCCCCCGCACCCTCGACCACCACGTCGCCGTCGTGATCACCGCGGGCAGCGGCTGGTACCGCTGCCCCGACGGGCGGCGCCTGACCGTCACCGCGCCCGCCCTGCTCTGGCTCACCCCCGGCGTCCCGCACCACTACGCACCCGACCCGGCCACCGGCTGGGACGAGGGGTTCGTCGACTTCACCGGCCCCGTCACCGCCACCTACACCGAACTCGGCTACATCGAGCCCGACCGCCCCCTCGTCCCGCTCGGCGACGCCGGCCCCGCCCGCTCCGTCATCGGCCGCATCGCGCGGGCGGCCCGGCACGGCAACCCGCTCCTCGAGGTGGAGACGTCCGCCGCCGTCCACGAACTCCTGGTCGCCCTGCGCCGCGCCCGCGCCGGCACCACCGCCGACGGCGACCCCGTCCTGGACGCCCTCGCCCGCGACGCCTGCCGGCCGCTGTCGGTCGCCGAGCACGCCGCCCGCCACGGCATGACCCCCGCCGAGCTGCGCACGGCGGTGCGCCGCGGCGCCGGGTGCACCCCCAAGGACTACCTCCTCGGCATCCGCCTCGGGCGCGCCAAGGAGCTCCTCGCCGGCACCGAGCTGCCCGTCGCCGCGGTGGCGCGCCGCGTCGGCTACGACGACCCGGCGTACTTCTCGCGGCTGTTCGCCCGCCGCGTGGGCACCGCGCCGGTCCGCTTCCGCGAGCAGCAGGGGCGTACGGTGCCCGGCGGGTGGAGCACCCGGGTCCCAGATCCCGAACACCCGCCGACGATCGGCACCGGACCCGTCTAAGCTCGCCCCTCATGAGCACCAGCGAGATCGACGGCATCGACGATTCCGTCCAGGCGGAACTGAACGAGCTGCGCGAGAGCATCGACAACATCGACGCCGCGGTCGTCCACATGCTGGCCGAGCGTTTCAAGTGCACCCAGCGCGTGGGCCACCTCAAGGCCCGGCACCACCTGCCCCCGGCCGACCCGGCCCGCGAGGCCCGCCAGATCGCCCGGCTGCGCCGCCTCGCGGAGAGCGCGAAGCTCGACCCGACGTTCGCCGAGAAGCTGCTGAACTTCATCATCGCCGAAGTGATCAGGCACCACGAGCAGATCGCGGACGCCCCCCGCCCCCCGCGGGCGGACTGAGCCCCGGCGCCGCCTCCTGGGCCGGCCGCACCCGCGCACGCCTCGCTTCCGCGTACCGCCGCCGTGCACCGGGTACCGAGCGCCCGGCCGCCGCGCCGCGCGTACCGAGCGCCCGCGCCCGGCCGCCGCCCGCGCCCGCTCCCGCGTACCGCCCGCCGCGTCCCCGCGCTCAGCCGTGAGAAGAACTGGCGTGTCCGGCGTTCGGGCATCGGGCAGCATGGGGCCATGCCCGTACTGACGCGCGACGAAGCGCAGACCCGAGCCCAGCTCCTCGACGTCCAGCGGTACACCGTCGACCTCGACCTGACCACCGGTGACGAGACCTTCGACTCCACCAGTCTCATCCGGTTCACCGCCCGTACCGCCGGGGACACCTTCGTCGAGCTCAGGCCCGCCACCCTCCGCTCCGTCACGCTCGACGGGCAGCCCCTCGACCCCGAGGCGCTCACCGGCAACCGCTTCCCCCTCACCCTCACCGAGGGCCCCCACGAGCTGCGCGTCGACGCCGCGATGCGCTACTCGCGCACCGGCGAGGGCATGCACCGGTTCACCGACCCCAGCGACGGCGAGACCTACACGTACACCCAGATGTTCATGGAGGACGTCCAGCAGGTCTTCGCCGCCTTCGACCAGCCCGACCTGAAGGCCGTCTTCGAGCTGACCGTCACGGCACCGGACACCTGGACCGTCCTCGCCAACGGCATCACCACCCGCGGCTCCGACGGCCGCTGGCAGGCCGCCCCCACCCCCCGCATCTCCACCTACCTCGTCGCCGTCGCCGCCGGCCCCTGGCACTCCATCCGCACCGAGCACGCCGGTCTGCCCTTCGGCATCCACTGCCGCCGCTCCCTCGCGCCCTACCTCGACGCCGACGCCGACGAGATCCTCGACGTCACCCGCCAGTGCTTCGACCGCTACCACGAGAAGTTCGAGGAGCCGTACCCCTTCGACTCGTACGACCAGGCCTTCGTGCCCGAGTTCAACGCGGGCGCCATGGAGAACCCGGGCCTGATCACCTTCCGCGACGAGTTCGTCTACCGCTCCGCCGTCACCGTCACCGAGCGGCAGACCCGCGCCATGGTCATCGCCCACGAGATGGCCCACATGTGGTTCGGCGACCTCGTCACCCTCCAGTGGTGGGACGACATCTGGCTCAACGAGTCGTTCGCCGAGTACATGGGCTACCAGACCGTCAACGAGGCCACGAGCCGCTTCCCCGACACCTGGGTCGACTTCGGCGTCGTCCGCAAGCCCTGGGGGTACGACGCCGACCAGCGGCCCTCCACCCACCCCGTCGCCCCCGACCCCGAGGCCGTTCCCGACACCGCCTCCGCGATGCTGAACTTCGACGGCATCTCGTACGCCAAGGGCGCCTCCGCCCTACGCCAGCTCGTGGCCTGGATGGGGGAGAAGGAGTTCCTCGCCGGCATCAACGCCCACTTCGCCCGGCACAAGTTCGGCAACGCCACCCTCGCCGACTTCATCGACAACCTCGCCTCAGCCACCGACCGCGACGTCCACGGCTGGGCCGGGACCTGGCTGCGCACCACCGGCATCGACACCCTCACCCCCGTGTACGACCCCGCCGCCGGCACCCTCGACGTGCACCGCAGCGGCAGCCGCCCGCACCGCATCACCGTCGGCCTCTACGACCACGACCTCGGCGACGACGCCCGGCTCGTGCTGCGCGACCGCATCGAGATCGACGTACCGCAGACCGCCCCCACCACCGTCCCCGGACCCCGCCCCGCCCTGCTCGTCCTCAACGACGGCGACTACACCTACGCCAAGGTGCGCCTCGACGCCGCCTCGTGGGACACCGCCGTACGGTCCCTCTCCGGCATCCCCGACCCGATCACCCGCGCCGTCGTCTGGAACGCCGCCCGCGACATGGTCCGCGACGGCGAACTGGCCCCCACCGCCTACCTGACCGCCGCCCGCGCGCACCTGCCGCACGAGAAGGACCTCGCGATCGTCCAGGGCGTCCTCGGCTTCGCGTCCGCCCACATCACCGACCGCTACCTCGCCCCCGAGGACCGGCCCGCCGCGCTGTCCCTGCTCACCGACCTCACCCGCGACCTCATCCGCCGCACCGAGGACGGCAAGGACCCCGGCCTGCGGCTCACCGCCGTACGCCACTGCATCGACGCCGCCGCGCGGCCCGGCACCCTCCAGGGCTGGCTCGCCGAGGGCGCCGTACCGGGCGGACCCGACCTCGACCCCGAGCTGCGCTGGCGGATCCTCGGCCGCCTCGCCGTCCTCGGCGCCGTCGACGAGGCCGCGATCGCCGCCGAACTCGACCGCGACCCCAGCGCCACCGGCCAGGAAGGCGCCGCCCGCTGCCGCGCCGCCCTGCCGACCGCGGAGGCCAAGGCCGCAGCCTGGGAGCGCATGTTCACCGACGACTCCCTGTCCAACTACCTGTTCACCGCCATCGCGCAGGGCTTCTGGCAGCCCGAGCAGGCCGACCTCGTACGGCAGTACGTGCCGCGCTTCTACCCCGACGCCGCCGCCCTCGCCCGGCGCCGCGGCCCCGCCATCGCCGAGGCCGCCGGTCGCCACGCCTTCCCCGCCCACGCCGTCGACGCCGAAGCCCTCGCACTGGGCGAGCAGCACCTGGCCTCCGACGACCTCATCCCGGCGCTGCGCCGCAAGCTCGTCGACCAGCTCGACGACCTCCGCCGCGCGCTGCGCGTCCGGACCGCGGCGCAGACACAGACCGGGTCGCAGCCGCAGCCACCGGCGCAGGCCGCACCACCGGTACAGCCGCAGGACGCATAGCAGGCTCGGACGGCCGCGGCGTACCCCTCGCCGCGGCCGTCCTCCTTTCGGGTTGTGATCGCCCTCCACGGGAACCACCCGGCGCGGGCCCGGTCCACGCTGGGCCCATGAGCACCCCGTCCCTCGCCGGAGGTCCCGCAGGCCCCGACGCGCTGCGCCCCCTCGTCGACACCGTGCTCGACGCCCTGCACGAAGGCGCCGCCGCCCGCGTCGGCCCCCTGCCGCCCGGCGGCCCCGCGGCCGTCACCGCCCACGTCCGCCGGACCCTCGCCGCCGCCCCCGCTCCGGCCCCCGCCCACGCGGCCCCCGCCGGGCACGGCACCGCCCCGCCGGAAACCGGCGCGATCCCCCGTACCGGCACCGGGGAACACGAAGCGCTCACCACCCTCACCCGCCTCCTCGCCTACGGCGCCGCCGACCCCGCGCACCCCCACTGCGCCGCCCACCTGCACACCCCGCCGCTCGCACTTGCCGCCGCCGCCGACCTCGCCGCCGCCGCGCTCAACCCGTCCCTCGACTCATGGGACCAGGCCCCCGCCGCCGCCGCGCTCGAAGAGTCCGTCACCCGCGCCCTGGCCACCGAGGCGTATCCCACCGGCCCCGACCCCGACGCCCTGGTCACCACCGGCGGCACCGAGGCCAACCAGCTCGCCCTGCTCCTCGCCCGCGAACGCCACGGCCGCCTCGGCGCCACCGTCCAGACGGTGTGCGGCGCCGGCACCCACCACTCCGTCCACCGCGCCGCCTGGCTCCTCGGCCTGCCCGAACCCGTCACCGTCCCCGCCCCCGACGGCACCCTCGACCTCACCGCCCTCGACGCCGTCCTCTCCGGGCTGCGCGGCCCCCTCCTCGTCACCGCCACCGCCGGCACCACCGACACCGGCCGCATCGACCCGCTGACCGAGATCGCCGACCTGTGCGACGCCCACGGCGCCGACCTCCACGTCGACGCCGCCTACGGCGGCCCGCTGCTGTTCAGCGAGACCCGCCGCCACCTCCTCGCCGGCCTCGACCGCGCCCGCACCGTCACCTTCGACCTGCACAAACTGGGCTGGCAGCCGCTCGCCGCCGGACTCCTCGCCGTACCCGACCGCGCCCTGCTGCAGCCCCTCGCCCACACCGCCGACTACCTCAACGCCGACGACGACACCGAAGCCGGCCTGCCCGACCTCCTCGGCCGTTCCCTGCGCACCAGCCGCCGCCCCGACATCTTCAAGATCGCCGTCACCCTCCGGGCCCTCGGCCGCACCGGACTGGGCGCCCTCGTCGACCGGGTCTGCGACCTCGCCCAGCACCTCGCCGACCTCGTCGAGAAGCGCCCCCGCCTCGAACTCCACGAACGCCCCGCCCTCTCCACCGTGCTCTTCCGCCCGGCCGGCGCCGACGACACCGGGGTCGCCGCGATCCGCCGCACCCTCCTCACCGAAGGCCGCGCCGTCCTCGGCCGCGCCCGCGGCGCCGACGGACGCCTCTGGCTGAAGGCCACCCTGCTCAACCCCCACACCACCCCCGACGACCTGGCACAGATCCTCAACCTCGTGGAAGGCAGCACCACCCGATGACCGCACCCGGACCCCAGAGCAGCCTCGAACAGCCCCACGACCTGGTGGGCATCGGCATCGGCCCGTTCAACCTGTCCCTCGCCGCCCTGGCCCACGGCGTCCCCGGCGGACTCGCCACCGCCTTCTACGAGCAGCGGCCGTCCTTCCGCTGGCACCCCGGGCTCCTCATCGAGGGCACCACCCTCCAAGTGCCCTTCCTCGCCGACCTCGTCACGCTCGCCGACCCCACCAGCCCCTGGTCGTTCCTCAACTACCTGCGCCGCCGCGAGCGCCTCTTCCCCTTCTACTTCGCCGAGACGTTCCACATCCAGCGCACCGAGTACGACGCCTACTGCCGCTGGGTCAGCGACCACCTGCCCGGACTCCACTTCGGCCACCAGGTCGACGCCGTCCGCTGGAACAACGAACGCGACGTCTTCGAGGTCGACTACACCCAGCTCGACCCGGGCGGCGAAGCCGAAGCCCTCGGCCGCACCCACGCCCGGCACCTCGTCCTCGGCGTCGGCACCGAGCCGTACGTCCCCGAACCCCTCCGGCCCCTCGCCGCCGCCCCCACCGTCCCCGTCTTCCACTCCTCCGACTACCTGCACCACCGCGCCCGGCTCACCGCCGCCGACCACGTCACCGTCATCGGCTCGGGCCAGTCCGGCGCCGAGGTCTTCCTCGACCTCCTGCGCGCCCGCCCCGCCGGCGCCGAACGCATCCACTGGCTCGCCCGCACCGAGGCCTTCGCCCCCATGGAGTACTCCAAGCTCGGCCTGGAGCACTTCACCCCCGACTACACCCGCTACTTCCACGCCCTTCCCGAGCACGTCCGCAACGACCTCGTCCCCCGCCAGTGGCAGCTCCACAAGGGCATCGACGCCGGCACCATCGCCGCCATCCACGACGAGCTCTACCGCCGCAGCCTCGACGGCGGCTGGCCCGACGCCGTCCTCACCCCCGGCGTCCGCGTCCGCACCGCCGGCCGCCTCGCCACCACCAAGGTCGAACTGCACGTCGAGCACGTCCAGCAGGGCACCCGCGACCGCATCGTCACCGACGCCGTCGTCCTCGCCACCGGCTACCGCGAGCGCCCCCTGGACACCATCCTCGCCGGCCTCGACCCCTACCTGCGCCGCGACTCCGCCGGCCGGCCGCGCATCGACGACCAGTACCGGATGGTCCTCGACCCCTCCGTCACCGGCGCCGTCCACGTGCAGAACGCCGAGACGCACACCCACGGCGTCGGCACCCCCGACCTCGGCCTCGCGGCCTGGCGCGCCGCCACCATCCTCAACTCCCTCACCGGCAAGGAGCCCTACCCGCTGCCCCGCCGCACGGCGTTCACCAGGTTCGGGCTCCTGCCGCAGCAGCGCGGCGCCGGCCGCTAGGACGCCGCCTGGAACACCGGGACGCCGTCCCGGGTCAGCTTCCAGCCCACCGACGCGAACGCGGCCGGGTCCACCGTCCCCTTCGCCTGCACCCACTGGATGATCGTGTTGCGGATCTCGTCCGAGTTCGCCCACAGCTGCTGCGCCGCGGCGACGTGCGGGAACGCGCCACCGCCGCTCGCACGGTAGTTGTTCACCGCCAGCACGAACCGCGCCGCCGGGTCGAGCGGCTCGCCCTCGAACGACAGGTTCACGATCCGCGAACCGGCCGGCCGGGCGATGTCGATCTCGTACGTCAGCCCGTACACGGCGTCGTAGTTGTAGTCCGGCGTGCCGCCCGCGTTGGTCAGCTTCGCCGTGTCGACCGGCGCACCGGCCGGCGTCTGGACGTAGTACCGCGCCGAGTACTCCAGGTAGTCCTTGAGCTGGGCGCCCGTCATCAGCCGGGCCTCCAGCGTGTTCTCGAACGGGTACAGCCCCGCCGCGTCGCGGATCGTCACCCGGCCGGCCGGGATCTTCGCCGTACGGGAGAAGCAGGACGCCTGCGACAGCACCGGCAGCCCCGCGTACGCGCCGCCCGCCAGCGCCGCCTTCACCGTCTCCGCCTGCACGTGGTTGATCAGGTCGATGATCGGCTCGTCCTTCCACGGCGCGTCGGCCGTGGACATCGCGGCGGTGGAGGTGCCGATGACCTGATTGACGTACGCCACGACCTTCTCGTGCTCGTCACCGAGCAGCTTGACGATCTCCGGGTCCTCCTCGACGGTGTTGGAGTTCAGCACCTGCGCGCCGACCGTCTCCACCACCCAGCGGCCCTTCCGCCACACCAGGCCGAAGTCGAACAGGGTCAGCCGCTGACCCCACTTGAGCGGCTCGGACAGCACGACGTCCCGGCCCGTCTCCTTGTTCTTCACCCGGTACTCGGGGATCTCGGTGTGCGCGTGCCCGACCAGGATCGCGTCGATGCCCGGCACCTGCTCCGCCACGAGCGCCGCGGCGTTCTCGATGTACGGCAGCTGGTCCCCGTACGACGACGTCCCGCTCGACCCCGAGTGCGCCGACACGATCACCACGTCCGCGCCCATCGACCGCAGCCGCGGCACCCACTTCGCGGCCTGCTCCTCCAGCCCCGGGAACACCATTTTGCCGCTCACGTTCGCCTTGTCCCAGATCGCGATGCCCGGATTGGTGAGCCCGAGCACCGCCACCCGCACGTCCCGCCCGCACGGCGTACGCAGCCGGTGCATGCTGTACGGCGGGAACGCCGGCCGCAGCGTCTTGGCGTCCAGCGCGTTGGCGCCCAGCAGCGGGAAGTCGCACTGCTCCTGGAACTTCCGCAGGACCGGTATGCCGTAGTTGAACTCGTGGTTGCCCAGCGCGGCCGCGTCGTACCCGATGGCGTTCATGGCCTGCGCCATGGGATGCACCGGACCGCGGCGCGCCGTGATCGGGTCGACCTTCGCGTAGTAGTACGACAGCTGGGTGCCCTGGATGGTGTCACCCGCGTCGATGAGGAGCGTGTTGCGGCGGCCCTTCGCCGCCCGCACCTGCTCCACGAGCGTCGAGATCTTCGCGAGGCCGACGTCGTTGTGCGCCTTGTCGTCGAACTCCCTGTCCGTGAAGTAGTCCCAGTTGAAGACATTGCCATGGAGGTCGGTCGTGCCCATGACGGTGAAGGAGTACCGCTTCTCCCCACCCTTCCCCGGCGCGGCCGCGGCGGGTTCCACCAGGGC
The DNA here is from genome assembly GCF_044455245.1 of Streptomyces sp. NPDC051310. Lineage (NCBI taxonomy): Bacteria > Bacillati > Actinomycetota > Actinomycetes > Kitasatosporales > Streptomycetaceae > Streptomyces > Streptomyces sp. NPDC051310. Next base: position 103,932 of record NZ_JBITEO010000007.1, on the reverse strand, counting down.
CCCGGCCAGGGCCGCACCGGCTCCGGCGGCGGCCGACCGCTCCAGGAAGGTCCTACGGTTCAGCGGCATGAGATCTCCTTCGTTCCGTCGCACAACGCGCGTAGATTCTGACGCAGCGGCGCTCCCGCCGGATAGGTGTGCCAGGTTTCGATCTGATGACCACGAGGAAAGGGACCCGCCATGACCAGTGACCTGCCGTACGGAACCGCCGAGGCCCCGCGCGTCGCCGTGCGCGGCGAAGCCCACCTGGAGGTCGACCCCGAAGTCGCCCGCATCGCCATCACGGTCGGCGCACGCGGAAAGGACCGGCGCAGCGCCCTGGAGGACCTGACCCGCCGCAACACCGCCGTGACCGACCTGGTCAAGACCTACGGCGACGCCGTCGAGAAGCTCGAGACCGGCTCCTTCTCCATCAGCCCCGAACTGAGCGGACACGGCAAGGGCGAACGCGCCCGCGCCTACCACGGCCGCGTCCACCTCACCGCCGAACTCACCGACTTCACGGCCCTCGGTGAACTGACGACCCGCCTCGCCGACCTGGAACTCACCCGCGTGGACGGCCCCTGGTGGGCGCTGCGCCCCGACTCACCCGCCCACCGCGAGGCCCGCCGCCAAGCCGTCAGGGAAGCGGTCCAGCGTGCCCGCGAGTACGCCGACGCCCTCGGCACCCGCCTCGCGGCCCTCGTCGAACTCGCCGACCTCGGCGCCGAGAACGCCTCCCCCTACCCCGCGGTCCCCGGCACCCGGGCCGGCGCGCCCCGCATGGCGTTCGCCGCCGAAGCCACGGAAGCGGCCCCCGCCCTCGACCTCGAACCGCAGCGCCAGACGGTCACCGCCCAGGTGAACGCACGCTTCACCATGCACCCCCCTCAGCTGTAGCCGGCCCCTGCGCCCCGAGTGCCGGCCCGGGGGATCGGCCGGACCCGCGCCGCTCCCAGGGGAGTGGCCCGCGCCGGACCCTCGATGTCCGAGTGTCCGCAGCGCCCCGCCGGCCCTGCACGCGACCGCACCCCGAGCGGGGGCTTCACCGCTCCAGCAGCGCGAAGACCCGGCGCGCCTCCGCCTCGTGCGCCCGCGCCACCGCGTCCGCACCGGCACCCGACAGCACGCGGTCCAGCAGCCGGGTGAACAACAGCCGCAGCGCCGCTCCCAGTTGAGCGGCCTCGGCGCGCGGTGCGATGTCCTCCTCCACCGCGGGGGCGTCCCCGGCGTCCTCCTCCGCCCCGTCCCACTCCGCCACGAGCACCTCCGCCAGCGCCGCCTCGCGCTGGTCGTGGAACTCCCGCAGCCGCGCCAGCAGGACCGGACTGTCGGCCAGCATCCGCGCGAACGGCTCCGGAGCGAAGCCGATCACCGGATCGCGGCGCGCCACCGCCGCCAGGTAGTCGTCCCGCAGCGCCTCCACCGGTGACGTACCCGGCGCGCGTCCGGCCACCACCCGCGCCGGCCCGGCCACGAAATCCTCGCTCAGATCGAGGACCAGGTCCTCCTTGCGCGGGAAGTAGTTCGTGACCGTCATCTTCGCCACGCCCGCCGCCGCGGCGACGTCCGCGATCGTCACCCGGTCGAAACCCCGCTCGATGAACAGGCCGGTCGCCGCGTCCGAGATCGCCTGCCTGGTCTGCTGCTTCTTCTGCTCCCGCAGGCCCTGTGCCGTACTCATGGAACCACCCTCTCATAGGTCGAACCCAAATTTATGCTTGACCTAGCTGCTAGGTCGAGCATAAATTTAGGTCGCACCCAAACACAGGGAAGGGCACCCGCTTGAACGACTACCTCCGCTCCATCGGCCGCACCCCCCTCCTCACCGCCGCCCAGGAAGTCGCCCTGGGCCACCGCGTCCAGACCGGCCTCCGCGCCGAAGAACGCATCGCCTCCACCGGCACCCCCACCCCCGAACTCGAACACCTCGTCCGCGACGGGCGCCGCGCCAAGAACCACATGCTGGAGGCCAACCTCCGCCTCGTCGTCTCCATCGCCAAACACCACACGAACCGCGGCCTCCCCCTCGCCGACCTCGTCCAGGAAGGCAACCTCGGCCTCCTGCGCGCCATCGAGAAGTTCGACCCCACCAAGGGCTTCAAGCTCTCCACGTACGCCACCTGGTGGATCAAACAGGCCATCGGCCGCGCTCTCGCCGACCAGTCCCGCACCATCCGCATCCCCGTCCACACGGTCGAGGAGATCAACCGGCTCGCCCGCGTCCGGCGCGATCTGACCGCCACCCTCGACCGCGAACCCACACCGGGCGAACTCGCCGCCGCCCTCGACACCACCGTCGAACGCGTCACCCGGCTCCAGCACTACGACCGCACCCCCGTCTCCCTCCACACCCCCCTCGGCGACTCCGCCGGCGACGGCGAACTCGGCGACGTCATCGAGGACACCGCCACCCCCACCGCCGAGGACGTCGTCGGCGCCGACCTCCTGCGCACCCACCTCCGCGCCCTCCTCGGCAAGTTCACCCCGCGCGAAGCCGGCGTCATCACCCTCCGGTACGGCCTCGACGGCGACGAGCCGCGCACCCTCGAGGACATAGGCAAGGTCTACGGCGTCACCCGGGAACGCATCCGGCAGATCGAAGCCAAGACCATGTCCAAACTCCGCCACCCGAGCCGCTCCAAGGGGCTGCGCGGCTATCTCGTCCCATGAGACGACACCCCCTGAACAACGCTCATCGGAGCGGGCCCCCGCACAATTCAACACTTGTCAATAACCTTTCACGGAAAGGTTGTTGAGTCGTCATGCGCGGCCAATTCTCTACCCGTCGGTAAGCTCTAGGGTCGAACCATGCGCCGAGCAAAAATCGTCTGTACCCTGGGGCCCGCCACCGACACATACGACCAGATCAAGGCACTGGTCGAGGCCGGAATGGACGTCGCCCGACTCAACCTCAGCCACGGCTCCTACGCCGAGCACGAGGAGCGTTACCAGCACGTACGCAAAGCCTCCGACGAAACCGGCCGCAGCGTCGGCGTACTCGCCGACCTTCAAGGCCCGAAGATTCGCCTCGGACGCTTCCGCGAAGGCCCCGTCCTCCTCGAACGGGGCGACGCATTCACCATCACCGTCGAACCCGTCGAAGGCGACCGCCACCTCTGCGGCACGACCTACGACGGCCTCGCCGGCGACGTCACCCCCGGCGAACGCATCCTCGTCGACGACGGCCGCGTCGCCCTCGACGTCACCTCCGTCGACGGCCCCCGCGTCCACACCACCGTCGTCGAAGGCGGCATGGTCTCCGACAACAAGGGCCTGAACCTCCCCGGCGTCGCCGTCTCCGTCCCCGCCCTCTCCGACAAGGACATCGACGACCTCCGCTGGGCCCTGCGCACCGGCGCCGACGTCATCGCCCTCTCCTTCGTCCGCAGCGGACGCGACATCGAGGACGTCCACCGGGTCATGGACGAGGAAGGCCGCCGCGTCCCCGTCATCGCCAAGGTCGAGAAACCGCAGGCCGTCGACAACATCGACGACATCGTCGCCGCCTTCGACGGCATCATGGTCGCCCGCGGCGACCTCGGCGTCGAAATGCCCCTCGAACAGGTACCGATCGTCCAGAAGCGCGCCATCAAGCTCGCCAAGCGCAACGCCAAACCGGTCATCGTCGCCACCCAGATGCTCGACTCGATGATCGACAACTCCCGCCCCACCCGCGCCGAGGCCAGCGACGTCGCCAACGCCGTCATCGACGGCACCGACGCCGTCATGCTCTCCGGCGAGACCAGCGTCGGCCGCTACCCCATCGAAACGGTCCGCACCATGGGCCGCATCGTCGAAGCCGCCGAGGAGGACCTCCTCGCCAAGGGCCTGACCCCCCTGACCGAACGCAACAAGCCCCGCACCCAGGGCGGCGCCGTCGCCCGCGCCGCCGCCGAAATGGGCGACTTCCTCGGCGCCAAGTACCTCGTCGCCTTCACCCAGTCCGGCGACACCGTCAAGCGCCTCTCCCGCTACCGCTCCCCGATCCCCCTGCTCGCCTTCACCCCGGCCCCGGCCACCCGCTCCCAGCTCACCCTCACCTGGGGCGTGGAGACCTTCCTCGGCCCGCACGTGGACTCCACGGACGCGATGGTCGCGCAGGTCGACGAGCAGCTCACCCGGATCGGCCGCTGCCGCGAGGGCGACCTCGTCGTCATCACCGCCGGCTCCCCGCCCGGCGTCCCCGGCTCCACGAACCTGGTCCGCGTCCACCGCATCGGCGACCGGGTCACCTGACGCACCTCAGTACTTCGGCCCGACGTGGGCGTCCATCAACGCGACGGACGCCCGTCGGGCGACGGAGATGTTGTACGGGTTCCCGCCCCGCGCGCAGTGCGTCCACTCCACCGCGAGCGTGTCGAGGGTGTCGGTGTACAGCCGCCTGATGTCGTCGGACACGTTGGTGAAGAAGTACCGCGGATACTCGTACCGCTTCACCTCGCCGCCGACCCTGCGCGTGGTCCAGTTGGTGATCCGGCACCCGTCGGAATGGATGAGCCCCCGGACGAATCCCCACGGGTGCGCGTCGACGATCTCCCGCTGCCACCCCTCGAGCACGATGCGGCGCTCGTGCTTCCTGCCGGGGCCGTGCTGGGGGAAGAGGCATGCGAGATGCTTCGAGTACACCTTCACGTTGCGGCATCCGGTGCGGCGGACCCGGCACACGGCATTGCCGGGGAAGACGGACCGCATGGCCTGCTCGCATGCGTCCATGAGGCCCGGCCAGGTCTCGGCGCAGGTGATCATGAGGTTCGGCACCCGATGCGCCGAGTAGTGGCTGATGTGCCCGTCGCCGAGGTACAGGCCGAAAAGGTACGCGTAGGCGGCTCTGTCGAGGTCCGTGCCGTCGCACCGCGGACACTCGGGATCGTGCCTGCCCGGACATTCCCCTCGCTCGGCCCGGTCCTTGTGGAGCCAGTACGCGACCGTGCCCGGCGGCACACCGAGCCGGCGGGCGACGTCCGCGTTCCGGCATCCGCCGCGGAGCAGCGCAAGGGCCTTCTGTCGCACTTCTGTGCCATGGAATTGCATGCGGCTACTGTGCGTGATGACTCCGTAGCCCGGCATGGAAAAAGCGGATGTTCACGAGAACGGGAACATCCGCTTGAACGGTGCGCTGTGCCGGGTGCGGGATTCGAACCCGCACGCCCTTTCGGGCAGATGTGTTTGAGACATCAGCGTCTGCCGTTCCGCCAACCCGGCGAGGTTGCTTGTCGGAGTGTACCCGGTGCCCATGATCCCCGGCAGCTAGGTAGGCTCATGGGGAGCTGTACCAGCCTTGGAACGAGGAGCCTACGTGACCGCCCCCGAGTCGCCCCAGCCCGTCGCCGACGACGACATGTCGCACGTCCCGCCGATGACGACCCGCGTGGTCATCGCCGAGGACGAGGCCCTCATCCGCCTCGACCTGAAAGAGATGCTGGAGGAGGAGGGCTACTCCGTCGTCGGCGAGGCCGGTGACGGCGCCCGGGCCGTCGAGCTGGCCCGCGAGCACCGGCCCGACCTGGTGATCCTGGACGTGAAGATGCCCGTCCTCGACGGGATCTCCGCCGCCGAGAAGATCGCCGGCGAGTCGATCGCGCCGGTGCTGATGCTCACCGCCTTCTCGCAGCGCGAGCTCGTGGAGCGGGCGCGCGACGCCGGTGCCATGGCGTACCTGGTCAAGCCGTTCAGCAAGAGCGACGTCGTACCGGCCATCGAGATGGCGGTGTCGCGGTTCGCGGAGCTGAAGGCGCTGGAGAAGGAGGTCGCCGACCTCGCCCAGCGGCTGGAGACGCGGAAGCTGGTGGACCGGGCGAAGAGCATCCTGCAGACGCAGTACGGGCTGTCGGAGCCCGCCGCGTTCCGCTGGATCCAGAAGACGTCGATGGACCGGCGCATGTCGATGCAGCAGGTCGCGGAGGCGGTCATCGAGGACGCCGAGGAGAAGAAGGCGGCGAAGGGCCAGTAGCCCCCCGCCCGGGCGTACGAAGGGGCCCGCCCCGCGGCAGTGGATGCGCGCGGGGCGGGCCCTTCGGTGTGCGAGGGGCTCAGTCCTCGCCGAGGTACGTCTTGCGGACGGACTCGTCGTGGAGCAGGTCCTGACCGCTGCCCGACAGCTTGATGGTGCCGGTCTCCATCACGTACGCCTGGTCCGCGAGGGAGAGCGCGGCCTGGGCGTTCTGCTCGACGAGCAGGATGGTGGTGCCCTGGGCCTTGAGCGCGCTGATCGTTTCCATGATCTTCTGCATCATGATCGGGGAGAGGCCCATGGAGGGCTCGTCGAGCATGAGCAGTTTGGGCTGGGACATCAGGGCCCGGCCCATGGCGAGCATCTGCTGCTCGCCGCCGGACAGGGTGCCCGCGGCCTGCTTCCGGCGTTCCCCGAGGATGGGGAAGAGGTCGTAGGCGCGCTGGATGTCCTTCTCGATGCCGGCCTTGTCGCTGCGCAGGAAGGCGCCGAGCTGGAGGTTCTCGGCGATGCTCAGGCGGGGGAAGATGTGCCTGCCCTCGGGGGAGTGGGCCATGCCCAGGGCGACGATCTTGTGTGCGGGGATGCCGTTGAGCACCTGCCCGTCGAAGTGGATCTTGCCGCCGGAGGGCTTGAGGAGCCCGGAGAGGGTGCGCAGCGTGGTGGTCTTGCCGGCGCCGTTGGTGCCGATGAGGGTGACGACCTGGCCGGCCTGGACCGAGAAGGAGATGCCCTTGACGGCTTCGATCTTGCCGTAGGCGACCCTGAGGTCCTCGACTTCGAGGAGTGCGGTCACTTGGTGTCTCCTTCGGTGGTGGTGCTGTCCGCGGAGGTGGTGCTGTCCGCGGTGGCGGCGTCGCTGTCCGCCGCCTCCGGGCGGGCCGCCGCGTCGTCGCCGTCGGCAGCTTCGCCGTCGGCGGTCTCGGCCTCGGCTTCGGCTGCGTCGGCCTCCTCCGCCTGCTGGGCCACCGCGGCCGCCTCGGCGGCGGTGGCGGCGGTCCCGGTCGCGGCTTCGGCGGACGCCGCGGCCTGCGTCGGTGCGTCGCCGTCACCGGCTGCGTCGGCCTCCGGCGCCTCCGGGGTGTCCGAAGCCTCAGAAGCCTCAGTAGCTTCCGGGGTCTTCGTGGTGCCGGTGGCAGCCGCGGCCTCCGGGGCCTCGGCGTCCTGCGGGGCGTCCGTGCCTGCCGCCGCCTCCGCCGCGGCGACCTCCGCCGCCTCCTCCGCGCCCGGTTCGCCCTCGAAGGGGGTGCCGAGGTACGCGGCGACCACGCGCTCGTCGCCCTGGACGACGGACGGCGTGCCCTCGATGAGCTTCTGGCCCTGGACGAGGCAGGCCACCCGGTCGCAGAGGTTGAAGATGAAGCGCATGTCGTGCTCGATGACGAGCACGGCGATGCCCTTGTCGCGGATCGCGAAGATGAGTTCCTCCGCGGCCCGCGTCTCCTGCGGGTTCATGCCGGCCGTGGGCTCGTCGAGCAGGATCAGGCCGGGTTCGCTCGCGAGGGCGCGGGCGATCTCCAGCTTGCGCTGCTCGCCGTAGGGCAGGTTGCGGGCGAGGTGGTCGGCCTTGTGCTCCAGGCCGATGAACTCCAGCAGTTCCATGGCCCGTGCGTGCGAGGCGGCTTCGGCCTTCTTGAAGCCGGGGCCGCGCAGCAGTGCGGACCAGAGCCCTTCCTTGGTCCGGGTGTGGCGTCCGACGAGGACGTTCTCCAGGACCGTCATGTTGGCGAAGAGCCGGATGTTCTGGAAGGTGCGGGCGATGCCTGCCTGGGTGACGAGGTGGGGCTTGGGCGGCAGGACGGTGCCCTTGTAGGAGACCTTGCCCTCGGTGGGGACGTACAGGCCGGTGAGGCAGTTGAAGAAGGTGGTCTTGCCGGCGCCGTTGGGGCCGATGAGACCGACGATCTCGCCTTCGCGGACGGTGAGGTCGACCGAGCGTACGGCGGTGAGGCCGCCGAAGCGCATGGTGACGCCGCTGGCTTCGAGGACCGGGGCGGCCTCTGCGGTCTTGGTCGTGGTGGTGGTCGTCATGTCGTTCACGCCCCCGCCTTCGTGGTGCCGACGGCGGAGTCGGGCAGCTTGTCGTCGGGTACGTCCAGTTGGCCGGTCTCGTGGTATTCGAGCTGGGCGCGGCGGTTGGCGATGAGGCCCTCGGGGCGGAAGCGCATCAGGATGATGAGCGCGATGCCGAAGCCGAGGAGCTGGTAGTCCTGGAGGAACTGCAGCTTCGCCGGGATCATGTAGAGCAGGGCGGCACCGATGAGGGGTCCGCTGATGGTGCCCATGCCGCCGAGGATGACGGCGGCCAGGAGGAACGCCGAGTTGGGCGGGACGGGTCCGGCGAAGACGTACATCTCCGGGACCACGGTGCTCTGGACGTGTGCCTGGACGGTACCGGCGACGCCGGCGAGGGTGGCGCCGAGGGCGAAGGCGATGAGCTTGACCCGGAAGCCGTTGATGCCCATGGCGGTGGCGGCGGTCTCGTCCTCGCGGATGGCGACCCAGGCCCGGCCGATGCGGGAGCTGCCGGCGCGGCTGAAGACGAGGACCACGAGGATCATCGCGAGCAGCATCAGCAGGTAGTAGTTGGCGTAGGAGCCGAGCTCGAAGCCGAGGACGGTGTGGGACTCGCCGAAGTCGTATCCGAAGAAGACGAGGTCGGGGATGTTGGGGATGCCGTTGGGGCCGTTGGTGACCTGGGGGCCGGAGACGCCGTCCAGGTTGCCGACGGCGATGCGGAAGATCTCGCCGAAGCCGAGGGTGACGATGGCGAGGTAGTCGCCGCGCAGCCGCAGGGTCGGGGCGCCGATGACGACGCCGAAGACGAGGGACACGGCGGCGCCGGTGAGGACGGCGGCCCAGAAGGGGAACTGGATGTCGAAGGCCGAGGCGGTGGTGCCGGAGACCAGGGCCGCGGTGTACGCGCCGACGCCGAGGAAGGCGACGTATCCGAGGTCGAGCAGGCCGGCGAGGCCGACGACGATGTTCAGGCCGAGGGCGACGGTGGCGAAGATGAGGATGTTGACCGCGATCAGGGTGAACTGGTCGGTGGTCTGGGTGAAGGGGAAGGCCGCGGCGGCGACGAAGGCGGCGGCCACCGTGATGGACCGGTACTTGGCGGTGAGGGCCGAGAGCCGGGCCATGAGGCCGGCCTTGAAGAGGGCGGCGATGGCGAAGCCGGCGGTGATGAGGTAGCCGGTGAAGAGTTCGGCGTACTCGGTGTCGATGCCGTAGGTGACGACGTACAGGCCGAGGCCGAAGGCGGCGACGATCACGAGGATCTCGGCCCAGGAGGGCAGTGCCTTGGGCCGCTGGGCCTTGCGGGTGTCGTCGGGGAGGAGGAAGGCGACGGCGGGGACGGCGGAGGCGACCGCTGCCACGTAGGCGCCGGGGTCGAGGTGCGCGAGTCCGCCGAGTTCGACCGCGATGGCGATCACGGTGAACCAGGTGGTGCCGAAGGCGCCGAGGGCCAGCAGCTGCAGGGCCTTGGTGGTGCCGGTGGGCGCGAGCCAGCGCAGGCCCCGGATGCCGAGTGCGGCGAGCGCGTACACGACGGTGAGGAGGCCGGCGACGAGGGTGAGGACCTGGAGGCCGCCGGGGTAGCCGTAGACGGTGAGGTCGCCGGGGAAGGCGTCGGTGTAGGTCCAGGCGAGGAAGGTGCTGGCGATGGTGGCCAGGCCGCCGGCGGCGATGGTCCAGCGCAGCGTGGTGACACGGGAGGTGTCGTCGGCCGGGGTGGCGTCGGTGACCTTGAGGGTGTCGGTTGTCATGGCTCTCACGCCCGATCCGCGACGCGCTCGCCGAGCAGGCCCTGCGGCCTGACGAGGAGCACGACGATGAGAAGTACGAATGCCCAGACGTTGGCCCAGGCGCCGCCGCCGAGCTGCTGCATGCCGGGGATCTCTTCGATGTAGGCGATCGAGAGGGACTCGGCGAGGCCGAGGACGACTCCGCCCACCATCGCGCCGTAGATGTTGCCGATGCCGCCGAGGACGGCGGCGGTGAAGGCCTTGAGTCCGAGGATGAAGCCCATCTCGAAGTTGATCTGGCCCTTGTCGAGTCCGTAGGCGACCGCGGCGACCGCGGCGAACGCGGCGCCGATGGCGAAGGCCATCACGATGATGCGGTCGGTGTTGATGCCCATCAGCTTCGCGGTGTCCGGGTCCTGTGCCGTGGCCTGCATGGCGCGGCCGCTGCGGCTCTTGGAGACGAAGAGGCCGAGGGCGAGCATGCACAGGGGGGCGAGGACGAGGACGAAGAGGTCGGCGCGCTGGAGGTACAGGTTGTCGAGGAGCTTGAACGACTCGCCCTGGAACTCGGGGAAGCTGCGCGGCTTCTTCGCGTCGGGGTAGAAGCCCCAGACGAGCTGCTGCAGGACGATCGAGAGGCCGATCGCCGTGATCAGCGGGGCCAGCCGGGGTGCGCTGCGCAGGGGGCGGTAGGCGAAGCGTTCGGCGGCGGTGGCCACGGCGACGGAGGCGAGGGCGCCGCCGACGATCATGAGCGGGATGGCCACCAGGAGGGATGTCCCGCTGGGAAGTACGAGGTATGCAGTGAGGGCGCCGAAGCCCCCGATCATGAAGATCTCGCCGTGGGCGAAGTTGATGAGCTGGACGATGCCGTACACCATCGTGTACCCGATGGCTATGAGGCCATAAAGGGCGCCGAGGGCAAGGCCGTTGGCCAGCTGTTGCGGCAGTTCGTTCACCGCAGGGCCTCCGATGAGCTTGTCGGATATGACACCGCGCGAGGGCGCTGTTTGCGCCCTCGCGCGGCTTGGATCAGGTGGAGCGGGGCGGTGCGGCGGATCAGTCCTCGAACGTGGCGCTCTTGACGTCCTTCCAGGTGGTGCCTGCCACCTTGTAGACGGTGAGCTGCTTGTTCGTGGTGTCGCCGTACTCGTCGAAGGCGACCTTGCCGGTCACGCCGTCGAAGGAGACCTTGGACATGGCCTCGACGACCTTCTCGCGGGCGTCGGCGGGGAGCTTGCCGTCGTTGGCGGCGACGACGGCCTTGACGGCCTGGATGATCGCCCAGCCGGCGTCGTAGGAGTAGCCGCCGTACGCCGCGTACGGGTCCTTGTAGCCGGCGGCCTTGTAGTCGTCGATGAACTTCTTGGCCGTCGGGAGCTTCTCGACCGGGTAGCCGATGGAGGTCGCGAGGTCGCCGTCGTTCGCGACGCCGGAGGCGCTGATGAAGGCGGGGTCGTAGATGCCGTCGCCACCCATGGTGGGGATCTTGGCGCCCGTCTTCTTGATCTGGTCGGAGAGCAGGCCGCCCTCGGGGTACTGGCCGCCGAAGTAGACGGAGTCGGCGCCGGAGCTCTTGACCTTGTCGGCGGTGCTGGAGAAGTCGGTCTCCTTGACCGTCACGTGGTCGGTGCCGACGACCTTGCCGCCGAGGCGCTCGAACTCCTTGGAGAAGATCGCGGCGAGGCCCGCGCCGTAGGTCTGCTTGTCGTCGACGACGTAGACCTTGCGCTTCTTGGCGTCGTTGAAGAGGTACTGGGCGGCGAATTTGCCCTGGACGACGTCGGTGGCGGCGGTGCGGAAGTAGGTCTTGAAGGGGCGCTTGAACTCGCCCTTGCCCCAGTTGTCGCCCTGGCTGAGGGCCGGGTTGGTGTTGGCCGGGGAGACCTGCGTGACGCCGGCCTTCTCGAAGACGCCCTGCATGGACTGGGCGACGCCGGAGTTCAGCGGGCCGACGACGCCGATGACGTCCTTGTTGCCGACGAGCTTGGTGGCGTTGGCCTGGCCGGAGGCCGGGACGGCCTGGTCGTCGAGGGCCTCGATCTTGAACTCGACGCCCGGGACCTCGTTGTTCTTGTTGGCGGTCTTGACCGCCAGGTCCACGGAGTTCTTGATGCCCTGGCCGAGCGCGGAAAGCGATCCGGTGAGCGGGGCGTCGACGCCGATGACCACGGTCGTCTTGCCGCTGCTGTCGTCCTTACCGCCCTTGCTGTCGTCGCGGGACCCACAGGCGGTGAGGGTGAGTGCTCCCGTGGTGATCACGGTGGTGAGTATGAGCAAGGAACGCTGTCGCACGTTGAATCCTTTCCCTGGCGCGGCCTCCTCGGATTTGAGGTGCCGTGTGGTCGCCGGGCCGCACTGGGTTGGTACGCACTGGGTTGGTACGGGTCCGTGCAGCAGACGCGCCCGGCGGCGCGGTGACTGGCCGTGACTCTAGGCGCAGGGGGTGGAGTCCGGGACCAGGGAAGTCAGGATGTGACTGTCTTGTTATGCCGGAGGGGAGAGTCGGTGCTTGCGGTGTGGACACATCCGGGCTTTCCGGTCGCCCGGAGGTTGCCCACATAGTGAGAACGCCCAGTTCCGCTAAGGGGCTTGAGCGGATCTTGGTCCTGACAGGGGTGTGGGCCGGGACGGGCCTGGCGAGGGGCCCGGGGTGTGCTCGGGGTGGCGGTGCGGCCGGTGCGGCGGGCTCGGTTCCTCATGGCGCCCCTGTTACTCAGTGTTACATCGGTGCGTGTCTTTTCGGCCGTGGTGATCCGGTGCCGGTGCCGGTCGCCTCGGTGTCCGGAGGGCGCCAGTTCTCGGAGCTCCCGGTCGCCCCGCGGGCCGCCTCGCAGCGGCGCCGGGTGTCCCGGTCGACGAGGCGTTCGGCCGCCTCCCGCCCCTCGCGCCGGTCGGTCGCGCGGGCCTCGGCGAGCACGTCGTCATGGATCTCCAGCTGCTCGTTCGACAGGCCCTTCTGTTCCCAGTCCAGCCCTGCCCAAGTGCTGTCTTTCAATGCCTCCTTGGCCCAGTACGAGACGAGACGGGTGCAGATGTCGGCCGGTGTGCTGCTCTGCGGTGCGGGGGATCCGGAATCCGAACAGCCGCCCCCAGTAAGGAGGATGAGCAGAATGCCGGACGCTGTGAAGCCGGTCCCGGCGCGTCGTGAAACGGCTCCGAGAGTGTCCCTGAACCTCATGCCGGGCACGCTAGGCGGTCACCATCGGTCACACAATGGCCTGTGATTGTCCGGGTGTTGGGTCTGGTGCGGCTGGGATGGAAGCGATGGAATGTGAGCCGCGCCCACCGCGTGATCGTCACCCCCGCGGCCCCCTTGGAGGCAGGCACGATGGCGAGACCCCAGCGCGTACGCGACGCCGTACGCCCCTACCGCACGCACCGCCGGATCGGCCTGGTGGCTCTGGCGGGATTACTGGTCGCGGCGCTGCCCGCACCGGCCGCGCAGGCCGGCGCGTCGGGCGGTCCTGCCCTGCGCGTCATCGACGGCCGGACCCACCCGGCCTTCTCCCGCGCGGACGCCGTCCACCAGCTGGTCGACGTCGAAACGGAGACGGACAGTGACGAGGACGGCAAGCGGGACACCGTCCGGATGAGGATCCTCCGGCCCCGCGAAACGGATGCCGGACTGCGCGTCGCGACCATCATCGAAGCGAGCCCGTACTGGGGTGGCGGCAACGACGTCCCCTTCCACGAGGTCGACCTGGAGGAGGACGGACTGCCCGGTGGTAAGGGGCGCAAGGGCCTTCCGGGGCTTCTGCAGGGAACCGAGCGGCCCACCGGCCCCGCCGTCTCCGCCTCCTCGGTCGTCTTCCCGGGCTACACCGACAACTATTTCCTGCCCCGCGGGTACGCCGTGGCCCAGGTCGACAGCGTGGGGACGGGCGACTCGACCGGCTGCCCCACCTCCGGCGGCCGCGAGGAGACGCTCGGCGCCAAGGCGGCGGTCGACTGGCTGAACGGCCGGGCCCGCGGCTGGGACCCCGACGGCCGGCCGGTCCGGGCCGACTGGTCCACCGGCAACGCGGCGATGATGGGGATTTCCTACAACGGCACCCTGCCCACCGCGGTGGCCGCCACCGGCGTCGAGGGCCTGAAGGCCGTCGTCCCGATCGCCGGGATCTCCTCCTGGTACGACTACTACCGGGCCGGCGGCGGTGTCGTCGCACCCGGCGGCTTCCAGGGCGAGGACACCGACGTCCTGGCCAAGGCCGTCTACAGCCGAGCCGACCGCGAGATCTGCAAGCCCGTCCTGGACCGCCTCACCGCGGAGCAGGACCGGGCCACCGGCGACTACAGCCCCTTCTGGCGCGAGCGGGACTACCTGCCCGACGCACGCAAAATCAAGGCCGGGGTCTTCCTCGTCCACGGCCTCAACGACTGGAACGTGAAGACCCGGCACACCGCCCGGCTGTGGGAGGCCCTCGGCCGGCACGGCGTCCCGCGCAAACTGTGGCTGCACCAGGCCGGGCACAACAACCCCATGCCGCTGCGCATGGAGGAATGGCTGCGCCAGCTGCACCAGTGGTACGACCACTGGCTGTACGGCCTCGACAACGGCGCCCTCGACGAACCCGCGGTCGACATCGAGCAGGCCGACTTCACCTGGCGGCAGCAGCCGGCGTGGCCGGCGCCCGGCACCCGGCGGGTGACGCTGCGGCTGAACGCCGACGGCGGTCTGTCACCGCTGCCCGGCCGGCCGGCCGAGCGGACGCTGCACGACGCCGGCCGCACCCTGCGCGCCGAGCAGCTCGTCGCCGACCCCGCCACCCCGCACCCCCACCGCCTCGCCTGGACGACGGAGCCCCTCCCGCGCGACCTGCGCGTCAACGGCGCGCCCGAGGTGTCGGTGCGGGGCTCGCTGGACGGCACCTCCCCTTATACGACGGCGCTGCTCGTCGACTACGGGACCGCCACCCGTGCGGTCGCCGGCACCGTCCAGGACACCTCGCAGCTCGTCTGCTACGGCGAGGGCATCCCCGGCGACACCGGCTGCACGTACCGGACGAAGCACCGGACCGAGACCGCCGACTTCAAGATCGTGACCCGGGGCTGGCTCGACGTCCGCAACCGCCACTCGGCCGCCCGGCAGTCCCCGGTCGTCGAAGGCCGCGAGTACCGGCTGCGGTGGGCCATGCAGCCCCAGGACTACGTCGTCGAGAAGGGGCACCGGCTGGGCGTGGTGCTGATCTCCACCGACCACGACTACACGCTGCGCCACCCGGCGGGCACGCGGATGACGGTACGGGCCGGGCTCAGCAGCGTGACGCTCCCGGTGGCGCCCCCGCCCGGCGGATGAGCGAGCGGCCCGCTGGCCCGGCACCGGCCGGCGGATGAGCGCGCAGCCTGCGGGCCCGGCACCGGCGCGGGGCGGCAGTCACGGCCGGGCGGCGCCGGACGGTGCGGCACCTGCCGCATGAGCCCGCCGTGTCCGCCGTCCGCCTGGCGGCGGCCTGCGGATCGGGCCGCGGACGTCCTGTCCGCGGCCCGGTCGTCCCGCGCCGCGGACGGCAGGTCGGTCGGTCAGTCGGTGCCGCGCACCCGCTGCTCGTCGGCGGCGGTCACCTCGCGGAGCAGGCAGGTGAGCCGCGCCGTGCACACCCGCTTGTCCTGTTCGTCGGTGATGACGATCTCGTACGTGGCCGTGGAGCGCCCGCGGTGCACGGGGGTGGCGACGCCGGTCACCACTCCGCTGCGGACACCGCGGTGGTGGGTGCAGTTCAGGTCCACACCGACAGCGATCCTGGAGACGCCGCCGTGCAGCATCGAACCGACCGAGCCGAGGGTCTCGGCGAGCACGGCGGACGCGCCGCCGTGGAGCAGCCCGTAGGGCTGGGTGTTGCCCTCGACCGGCATGGTGCCCACTACCCGCTCCGCCGAGGCCTCCACTATCTGCACGCCCATGCGGGTGCCCAGGTGCCCGGCGGAGAAGAGGGCGGGCAGGTCGACACCGAGTGCGCTGTACTCGTCGAGGACCTCTTGCGGGAACTTCACGGTGGTCTGCTCGCCCATGGGGCCCGGCTCCGATCGTCGTACGGTCATGTCCCTGATGTGTGCCGCCGGCACTGGCCGCTGGCTGCCTAAGCGAACGCTCAGACGGTCGGTGATTGTTCCAGACGTACGATCACGGACTTGCTGGCGGGGGTGTTGCTGACGTCCGCGGTCGACTCCAGCGGCACCAGGACGTTGGTCTCCGGGTAGTACGCGGCGGCGCAGCCCCGCGCGGTCGGGTAGTGCACCACGCGGAAGCCGGGCGCGCGGCGCTCGCTGCCGTCCCGCCACTCGCTGACCAGATCGGCGTACGCCCCGTCCGCCAGGCCCAGCGCGCGGGCGTCGTCCGGATGGACCAGGACCACGCGCCGGCCGCCCTTGATGCCCCGGTAGCGGTCGTCGAGGCCGTAGATCGTGGTGTTGTACTGGTCGTGGGAGCGCAGCGTCTGCAGCAGCAGCCGGCCCTCGGGGACCTTCGGGTACTCCACGGGCGCGGCGGTGAAGTTCGCCTTGCCGGTACCGGTCGGGAAGCGGCGCTCGTCGCGCGGGGCGTGCGGCAGGGTGAATCCGCCGGGACGGGCGATCCGGGTGTTGAAGTCCTCGAAGCCGGGGACCACGCGCGCGATGCGGTCGCGGATCGTGGCGTAGTCCTTCTCGAACTCCTCCCACGGCGTGGCCGACGCCTCGCCCAGCACGGCCCGCGCCATGCGTGCCACGATGGCCGGCTCGGACAGCAGCTCCGGGCTCGCCGGCGGCAGGTTCCCGCGGGATGCGTGGACCAGGCCCATCGAGTCCTCGACGGTGACGAACTGTTTGCCGCTCGCCTGCACGTCCTTGTCGGTGCGGCCGAGCGTGGGAAGGATCAGCGCCCGCGCGCCCGTGACCACGTGCGACCGGTTCAGCTTCGTCGACACGTGGACGGTCAGCCGGGCACGGCGCACGGCCGCCTCGGTGACCTCCGTGTCGGGCGTGGCCCCCACGAAGTTGCCGCCCATCGCGAAGAACACCTTCGCCTCGCCGTCCCGCAGCGCCTGGATGGAGCGGACCACGTCGAAGCCGTGGTGGCGGGGCGAGGAGATGCCGAACTCCTTGTCCAGGGCGTCGAGGAAGGCCGCCGAGGGGCGCTCGAAGATGCCCATGGTGCGGTCGCCCTGGACGTTGGAGTGGCCGCGGACGGGGCACACCCCCGCGCCCGGGCGGCCGATGTTGCCGCGCAGCAGCAGGAAGTTGACCACCTCGCGGATGGTCGGCACGGAGTGCTTGTGCTGGGTGAGCCCCATGGCCCAGCAGACGATGGTGCGCTCCGACGCCAGCACCATGGCGAGCGCGCGCTCGATCTCGTCGCGCCGCAGACCGGTCGCGGCGAGCGTCTCGTCCCAGTCGGCGGCCTCGGCCGCGGCGGCGAACTCCTCGAAGCCGTGCGTGTGCTCCCGTACGAACTCGTCGTCCACCGCTCCGTCCGTCCGGAGGATCAGCTTGTTGAGGAGCCGGAAGAGGGCCTGGTCGCCGCCGATGCGGATCTTCAGGAACAGGTCGGTGAGGGCGGCGCCCCGGAGCATGCCGTGTGGTGTCTGCGGGTTCTTGAACCGCTCCAGGCCCGCCTCCGGCAGCGGGTTCACCGAAATGATCTTCGCGCCCGCCGCCTTCGCCTTCTCCAGGGCGACGAGCATCCGCGGATGGTTGGTGCCGGGGTTCTGCCCCGCCACGATGATCAGGTCCGCCCGGTGCATGTCCTCCAGCGAGACGCTGCCCTTGCCGATGCCGATGGTCTCGGTGAGCGCGGAGCCCGACGACTCGTGGCACATGTTGGAGCAGTCCGGCAGGTTGTTCGTGCCGAACTCGCGGGCGAACAGCTGCAGCAGGAACGCGGCCTCGTTGCTGGTGCGCCCGGAGGTGTAGAAGACGGCCTCGTCGGGGGAGCCGAGCGCCGCCAGCTCCTCCGCGATGATCGCGAAGGCCCGCTCCCAGGTCACCGGCGCGTAGCGGTCGGCGCCCTCCTCGAGGAGCACCGGGTGCGTGATCCTGCCCTGCTGTCCCAGCCAGTAGCCGCTGCGGCCCGCCAGGTCCGCGACCGGATGGGCGGCGAAGAACTCCGGCGTCACGCGGCGCAGCGTCGCCTCCTCGGCGACGGCCTTCGCGCCGTTCTCGCAGAACTCCGCGACGTGCCGCTTGTCCTCCTCGGGCCATGCGCAGCCCGGGCAGTCGAAGCCGTCCTTCTGGTTGACCTTGAGCAGTGTCCGCGCCGCCCGCCGCAGTCCCATCTGCTCCCGGCCCACCTTCAGGGTGTGCCCGATCGCGGGGAGGCCGACCGCGGAGTGCTTCGGCGCCCCGACCTGCGGCGCGTCCTGGACCGGATCATCTGCCGGCGGCCTGCTGACCATCGCGCTCTCCCTTGAGCGGTTGCGTCCCGTGTACGTATCCGATCCTGTCACGCCCCACCGACAGCCGGGACCGCCCCTCGGCCGGGAGCCGGATTGTCAGTGGTCCGTGGCAGGATCGTCCCCGTGGCTGAGACAGCATCGAAGAAGACCCCAGACGACAACCGTCCGCGCCTGCTCCTCATGGACGGGCACTCCCTGGCGTACCGGGCGTTCTTCGCGCTGCCCGCGGAGAACTTCACCACCGCGAGCGGCCAGACGACCAACGCCATCTACGGCTTCGCGTCGATGCTGGCGAACACGCTGCGTGACGAGGCGCCCACGCACTTCGCGGTGGCGTTCGACGTGTCCCGCAAGACCTGGCGCTCGCAGGACTTCCCCGAGTACAAGGCGAACCGCTCCTCGACGCCCGACGAGTTCAAGGGCCAGGTCGAGCTGATCGGCGAGCTGCTGGACACCATGAACGCGGAGCGGTTCGCGGTCGAGGGCTTCGAGGCCGACGACGTCATCGCGACGCTCGCCACGCAGGCCGAGGCCGAGGGCTTCGAGGTGCTGATCGTCACCGGCGACCGGGACTCCTTCCAGCTGGTCTCCGACCACGTGACCGTGCTCTACCCCACCAAGGGCGTCTCCGAGCTGACCCGGTTCACCCCGGAGAAGGTCCAGGAGAAATACGGGCTGACCCCGTCGCAGTACCCCGACTTCGCCGCCCTGCGCGGAGACCCGTCCGACAACCTGCCGGGCATCCCCGGCGTCGGCGAGAAGACCGCCACCAAGTGGATCAACCAGTTCGGTTCCTTCGCGGAGCTGGTCGAGCGTGCCGACGAGGTCAAGGGCAAGGTCGGGCAGGCGCTGCGCGACCACCTGGAGTCCGTGAAGCTCAACCGCCACCTGACCGAGCTGGTCCGTGACGTGGAGCTGCCGAAGACCGTCACGGAGCTGGAGCGCCGGCCCTACGACCGGACCGCGCTCAAGGGTTTCCTGGAGATCCTGGAGATCCGCAACCCGAGCCTGCGCGAGCGGCTCCTCGCGGTCGACCCGGGCGCCGAGGAGGAAGCGGCCCCCGTCCCGGACGCCGGGGTGGAACTCGACGGCACGGTGCTGGGCGCCGGCGAGCTGGCGTCCTGGCTGGAGCGGCACGGCGCGCAGCCGCTGGGCGTGGCCACCGTCGCCACCTGGGCGCTGGGCGTCGGCAACGTCAGCGAGGTCGCGCTGGCGGGCGCCGACGGCAAGGCGGCGTGGTTCGACACGACCCAGCTGGACGAGGCCGACGACAAGGCCTTCGCCGCCTGGCTCGCCGACCCGGCCCGCCCGAAGGTCCTGCACAGCGCCAAGGAGGCGCTGCGGACCTTCCCCGAGCACGGCTGGCACGTCGAGGGCATCACCATGGACACCGCCCTCGCCGCCTACCTGGTCAAGCCGGGCCGCCGCTCCTTCGCGCTGGACGCCCTGTCCGTCGAGTACCTCCACCGGGAGCTGGCCCCCGCCGCGGCCGACGGGCAGCTCGCCTTCGGCACCGACGAGCGCGCCGAGGCCGACGCCCTCATGGCGCAGGCCCGTGCGGTCCTCGACCTGGGTGAGGCGTTCGGCGAGAAGCTGAAGGAGGTCGGCGCCACCGAGCTGCTCCACGACGTGGAACTGCCCACGTCGGTGCTGCTGGCCCGGATGGAGCGGTACGGCATCTCCGCCGACCGGGCCCATCTGGAGGCGATGGAGCAGCAGTTCGCGGGCGCGGTGCAGCAGGCGGTCAAGGAGGCGCACGCCTCCGTCGGCCACGAGTTCAACCTGGGCTCGCCCAAGCAGCTCCAGGAGGTCCTCTTCGGCGAGCTGAACCTGCCCAAGACGAAGAAGACGAAGACCGGCTACACCACGGACGCGGACGCGCTGGCCTGGCTGGCCGCGCAGACCGAGCACGAACTGCCCGTCATCATGCTGCGCCACCGCGAGCAGGCGCGGCTGCGCTCCACGGTCGAGGGCCTGATCAAGACGATCGCCGCCGACGGCCGCATCCACACCACCTTCAGCCAGACCGTGGCGGCGACCGGCCGCCTGTCCTCGACGGACCCCAACCTGCAGAACGTGCCGGTCCGCACCGACGAGGGCCGCGCCATCCGGCACGGCTTCGTGGTCGGCGAGGGCTTCGAGGCGCTGATGACGGCCGACTACAGCCAGATCGAGCTCCGCGTCATGGCCCACCTCTCCGAGGACGAGGGCCTGATCGAGGCGTTCACCTCCGGCGAGGACCTGCACACCACCGTCGCCTCCCAGGTGTTCGGCGTGGAGCGGACCGCGGTCGACGCGGAGATGCGCCGCAAGATCAAGGCCATGTCGTACGGCCTGGCGTACGGGCTGTCCGCCTTCGGCCTGTCCCAGCAGCTCAGCATCGAGGCCGGTGAGGCACGCGCCCTGATGGACACGTACTTCGAGCGGTTCGGCGGGGTGCGGGACTATCTGCGCCGCGTCGTCGACGAGGCCCGCGCGACCGGGTACACCGAGACGATGCTCGGCCGCCGCCGCTACCTGCCGGACCTCAACAGCGACAACCGCCAGCGCCGCGAGGCCGCGGAGCGCATGGCGCTCAACGCCCCGATCCAGGGCACGGCCGCCGACATCGTGAAGGTCGCGATGCTGCGGGTCGACCGGGCGCTGCGGGACGCGGAGCTGAGGACGCGGCTGCTGCTCCAGGTCCACGACGAAATCGTGCTGGAGGTCGCCCCCGGCGAGCGCGAGCGCGTGGAGGAGATCGTCCGGCACGAGATGTCGTCCGCGGTCGACCTCCGTGCCCCCCTGGACGTCTCGGTCGGTGTGGGCCCGGACTGGGACTCCGCCGCCCACTGACGCCCCGCCCCGTCCACCCCTCCGCCCGCGGCACCGTCGTGCGCCGCGGGCGGAGGGGTGGACGGGGGCCGGGCGGGTCATGGCGCACGGCCCGCCGACCGGTCCGGCCCCGGGCGGGGGAGTCCCTCAGACCGTCTGGCGCAGCCGCATCGCCGCGCCGTACAGCAGCAGCCCCGCGGCGAGCCCCGCGCCCGCGCCGAAGCAGACCGTCGGGATGATGTCCAGCGGCGTCTCGGGCGCCCGCCCCCAGTACGCGTACCACCGCAGGCACCGGTGCACGGCCCCAGCCGCCACGCACCCGCCGAGCAGCCCCGCCGCCAGCCACCGCCCCCGCCGCCCCAGCACCGGCACCGGTGCCGGCACCGGGGGAGCGGCAGGCGCCGCCGCCCGCTGCCGCCGCAGCGCACTGCCGGCGAACCACGCCAGCACGACCAGCGCCACCGCGGACCCGCCGTACTGCGCGTACAGGTACACCGGGAACCCGGCCACCACCTCGCTCAGCCAGGGCACCGCCTGCGTGCCCCACCGGTCCAGGTGCGTGAACGAGTCCCACACCACGTGCGTCGTCGCCCCGATGACCGCCGAGACGTAGAACCACGCCGCCAGCGCCACCCGCGGCCGCCCGTGCCACGCCCGGCCCCGTACCAGTGTGTGCACGGGCCCCTGCCACCGCCGCGGCACCAGCGCCACCAACGGCTCACGCACCATCAGCCACACCGCGACCAGCAACGCCGTCACCGCCACGTCGACGGTCAGCACGCCCGCCGGCGCGTGCGTGACATCACCGAAGCGCATCGCGCCCGGAAGCGCGGTGTCCGCGAAGTAGGTCATGTCGGGCGCGAACGACCCGGCGACGAGCGCCGAGGCGACGAGCGGCCCGCGCCCTGCCCCGGACCTGCGTATCCCCGGCAGTACGGCAGCCGCATGGCTGAGCGTGAACGGCATGACTGGTGCGTCCCCCTGGATCCGGTCGTCAATGACCGCAAGTATGCGTGACGTTCGCCTTCCGGATTCCGGTACGCCAAGTAGTGACGAAAGCGTGAAAAGCGGTCAGAGGGCGGTGTGCCGGGGCGGCCGATTGACGTAGGGTCTGCTGAGCATCCGTGCAGGGGAGTACGGACCAGCCGTCACCAGGGGGAGGACCGCACCTATGGCAGCGCACATCGGCCGCCGGCTGCGCAAGGGAGCAACCAGCACCGCCGTTGCCGCGGCCGCAGTGGCCGCCCTGTCCGCCTCGCAGGCCCCCGGCGTGACGCCTTCCGCCGACGGCGGCAGCGGCGACCCTCAGGCCGCCGACGCGACCTCGTCGTCCCCCGGCGGCTCCGCCACGGGCGGCTCCCCGTACTACACGGACCTGCCCCCGCTCAACACGCCGGACAAATCCGGCACTTCCGTGGACCTCCCCGCCGCCGGACCGTCGGAAGCGGGCATACCGGCCACCGTCCTCGCCGCCTACAAGCAGGCCGAGACGCACCTCAAGACCGCCGACCCCGGCTGCAACCTCCCGTGGCAGCTCCTCGCGGGCATCGGCAAGGTGGAGTCCGGGCAGGCCCGCGGCGGCCGTGTCGACGCCAACGGCACCACCACCTCGCCCATCCTCGGCCCGGTCCTCAACGGCGTCGGCTTCGCCAACATCTCCGACACCGACGACGGTGCGTACGACGGCGACAAGACGCACGACCGCGCGGTCGGTCCGATGCAGTTCATCCCGTCCACCTGGGCCACCTGGGGCCAGGACGCCAACGGCGACGGTCTGAAGGACCCCAACAACATCTACGACGCCGCGCAGGCGGCCGGCATGTACCTCTGCGCCAACGACCGCAACCTCGCCGTCAAGGCCGACCTCGACAGGGCGATCCTCAGCTACAACCGCTCGACGGAGTACCTCCGTACGGTCCTGTCCTGGTTCGAGTACTACAAGCGCGGTACGCACCAGGTCCCCGACGGCACGGGCGTCCTGCCGGTCGACCGCAGCGACAACAAGCCGGTCACCCGCCCGGTGCCCACTCCGTCGCCGTCCGTCACGCCGCCCGTCACCACGCCGTCGCCGAGCCCGAAGCCGACCCCCGCGCCCGGCCCGTCCAAGCCGGTCCCGCCGGCCAAGCCGACGCCGACGCCGCCTCCCACCCCCGTCCCGTCCCCGTCGCCCTCCGACCTGGTGGCGCGCATCAAGGACGCCGGCACGGGCGCGCTCAGCGCGACGGCGGGCGGCCGGTTCGTCGAGCGCCCGGCGGTCGTGGCGGTCGACAGGGCCGGCCGGCCGGTCGCCAAGGTCGCGGTCAAGTTCGAGATCGTCGGTGCGACGGACGCCCGCCTGGCGACCGCCACCGGTGCCGCCACCAGCGCGGTCGTCACCACGTCCGCCGACGGAACCGCCACCGCGCCCCCGCTCCAGGCGGGCGAGCGGACGGGCGGGTTCACCGTGCGCGCCACGGTCGTACGCCGCGCCCTGCCCGGCGTCGACTTCACGGCGACGGTCACCGAGCGCCAGGCCGATGCGCTGACCCGCACGGACGACAAGGCGCTGACGGCGGCCCCCGATGCGGAGTTCGCCGACCAGGTCGAGGTGAAGGCCACCCACAAGGGCGCCGTGGCGTCCGGTGTCGCGCTCACCGCCACCATGATCACCTCCGCGGACGACCCGGCGGTCAACGACAAGGGCCCCTACTTCAAGGACGAGGAAGGCAAGCCGGTCCGCACCCTCGAGGGGCTGAAGACCGATGCCGACGGCGTCCTGCGGCTCCCGAGGATGTACGCGGACGGCCAGGCCGGCACGTTCCTGCTCCGGCTGACCGCCCCCGGCGGTGCGACCCTGACCGTCGAGCTCACGGTCGCCTGACCCGGCTCGCGCACACCGGCGGCCTCCACGCACACCGGCCGTCCCCGCACCGCCCGCCTCCCCCCCCGGGGGGCGGGCGGTGCGACGTGTTCCCATCTCGCGGTGCCGTTGCTACGGTGCGGGCCGGAGGCGACCTGACGGTCCATCAGATGGGAGGCCGCCCATGCGCGCCCTCGTAGCCGCCGCCATCGGCCTGGTCCCCGTCCTGCTGCTGGTCCTGCTGCTCGCCGTGGCGGACCTCGCCCCCGAGGGCGAGACCTCCCCCCGGCCCCTCCTGACCACCGTGCCCGGACCGAAGAGGTAGGCGGGCGGCATGCGGCACCGGGCCGGCCTCGTCCTCCTCTCCCTCGCCGTGTTCTGCGCCGCCCTGGCGCCCACGCTGCGCTGGTACGCCTTCCCGCGGCTCGCCAAGGTGCCGGCCGGCCAGTACCAGGACATGGTGCTGGAGGCGAAGCCGGCCACCCTCCTGCGCTACGACACGATGCGGGCGGTCCGGGTCGACAAGGTCACCATCGTCCAGACCCTCAAGGGCAACGTGGAGGAGTCGCGGCGGATCGAACGCGACGCCGGCCGTGACGTCGTCGTCTGGGACGCGCTCTCCCACGTCGTCGGCCCCGACGGCCGGACGGTCTCCCAGATCCCCGAGCGGTACGTCTTCGACGCCCACACCCAGGCGCCCGTCCACGCCACCGGCGAATCCGTCGACGGCGACCCGGTGCGGCGCGACGGCATCCAGTTCAAATGGCCGTTCCTCACCGGGAAACGCGACTACCGGTACTTCGACGCCCAGACGCGCACCTCCGCCCCCATCCACTACAGGGGCACCCGCACCTTCCGCGGCCTGGAGGTCTACTACTTCGAGCAGACCGTCCCGTGGACGAAGGTCCCGTACCCCAGGAAGATGCCCCTGCCCGGCATCGACGCCACCCGGCTGGAGCAGCGGACCGGCACCACCCGCTGGTACACCACCAAGCGGATGTTCTGGGTGGAGCCGGTCACCGGAGCCCCCGTCAACGGCGAGGAGATCCACCGGGAGGAACTGCGCGGCGGCACCCTGCTCGGAGGCCGCGACAAGGTCACCGCCTTCGCCGGGCACGTCAGGATGCGCGAGGACTACGTCGACCACACCGTCGCCCTGGTCTCCTCCCAGCGGCGGCTGGTGCTGCTGATGACCTCGTACCTCCCGTGGACCTGCCTGCTCCTCGGCACGGTCCTGCTCGCCCTGTCCCTGTACCTGGAGGCGCGCTCCCGGCGCCCGGCCCTCAGCGGCGCGCGTTCGTCCGCCGGGTCGGCTCCGCCGCCGCCGGATCCTCCGGCCACGGGTGCTTCGGGTACCGGCCGCGCAGCTCGGCCCGTACGGAGCGGTAGCCGTCGCGCCAGAAGGACGCCAGGTCCGCCGTGACGGCCACCGGCCGGCCCGCGGGGGACAGCAGATGCACCAGCACCGGCACCCCCGCCACGGACGGGGTCCGCGCCAGGCCGAACATCTCCTGGAGCTTCACGGCCAGGACGGGCTGCTCACCGTCGCCGTACTCGACCCGGATCCGCGACCCGCTCGGCACCTCGATGCGCTCCGGCGCCAGCTCGTCCAGCCGCGCCGCGTCACCCGTGGCCCACGGCAGCAGCCGCTGCAGCGCCCCACCGGCGTCCAGGCGCCCCAGATCCGCCCGCCGCCGGGCCCGCGACAACTCCGGCTCCAGCCACTCGCCGGCCCGCTCCAGCAGCGCGGCGTCCGACACGTCCGGCCACGGCCCGCCCAGCACCCGGTGCAGGAACGCCAGCCGCCGGCGCAGCTCCGCCGCCTCCCGCGACCAGCGCAGCAGCCCCAGCCCGTCCCGCCGCAACCCCTCCACCAGCGCCTCCCGCACGAGGACGGGGTCCGGGTCCGCCAGCGGCCGTACGGCCAGCTCGACGGCGCCGAGCCGCTCCACGGCCCGGGCGACCAGGTCACCGTCCTCCCACCGCACCTCCTCGCCCGCCGAGAGCAGTCCCCCGGCGGCCGCCCGCGCGGTCTCCTCGTCGATCACCGCGGCGAGCCGCACCCGCGCGGACGCGGCGTGCGCCGGCCGGTCCGCCACGGCGACGGCCAGCCACTCCGAGCCCCGCAGACGGGACCCGTCCCCGAGCTCCGCCCGGGTCCCGGACGCCATGAGGTACGACCCCTCGCCGCGGGCGCGCGCCACCCGCTCGGGGAAGGCCAGCGCGGCGACCAGCCCGGCGGCGGCGTCCTCGGACAGCGTGCCGGCGCTCTCCGGCGCGCCGCCGGCGCCGAGCCGGCCCGCGAGCCGCCGCGCCTCCTGCCGCCACCGCGCGCCGTACGCGTCGCCGCCGCGCCGCGCCGCCCGCCACGCGGCGGGCAGGTCGTCGCCGTACTCGCGCGGCGGCTCCTCGCTCAGCAGCGCCACCACCTCCGCGGCCCGCCGCGCACCCACCCGCGGCGCCGCGTCCAGCAGCGCGCGGGCCAACCGCGGATGCACGCCCAGCCGGGACATGCGGGCCCCGCGCTCCGTCACCCGGCCCGCCGCGTCCACCGCCCCGACCGCCGTGAGCACCTCCCGGGCCGCGCCCATCGCGCCCGCGGGCGGCGGGTCCAGCAGCGCCAGGCCCGACGCGTCCGGGTCACCCCAGGCAGCGGCCTGCAGCGCGAACGCGCTCAGGTCGGCCACCTGGATCTCGGGCGCCGGGAACCGCGGCCGCATGCCGTCCTCCGCCTCCGCCCAGCAGCGGTAGACCGCGCCCGGCGCCTCACGCCCGGCCCGGCCCGCACGCTGCCGGGCCGCCGCCCGGGACGCCCGCACCGTGGTCAGCGACCCCAGGCCCCGCGCATGGTCCACGCGCGGCTCGCGGGCCAGGCCCGAGTCGACCACCACGCGCACACCGGGGACCGTCAGTGACGACTCCGCCACCGACGTGGCCAGCACGACCCGCCGCCGGCGGCCGGGCGAGAGCACCGCGTCCTGGACCGCCGCGGGGGCCCTCCCGTGCACCGCGAGGACCTCCGCGTCCACCGAGGACAGCAGCCCCGCCACCCGCGCGATCTCCCCGGCGCCCGGCAGGAAGCAGAGCACGTCGCCCTCCCGCTCGGCCAGCGCCCGCCGCACCACCGACGCGACGTGCGCGAGCTGGGCCGGATCCACCCGCATCCCGTGCGGCGGCCGCACCGCCGCGGCCGGGGGAGCCCACACGACCTCGACCGGATGCGCGGTGCCCGTCGCCTCCACCACCGGCGCGCCGCCCAGCAGCCGCGCCCAGCCCTCGGCGTCGGTCGTCGCCGACGCGGCCACCAGCCGCAGCTCCGGCCGCAGGGCGTCCCGTACGTCGAGGAGGAACGCCGCGGCCGTGTCCGCGTCCAGGTGCCGCTCGTGGCACTCGTCGAGCACCACCACGTCCACGCCGGCGAGCTCCTGGTCCCGCTGGAGCCGCTGGAGCAGGACGCCCGTCGTCACCACCTCGACGGCCGTCGAGGCGGACACCACCCGCTCACCGCGCACCGTGAACCCGACGCTGCCGCCGGTCTCCTCGCCGAGCAGCCACGCCATCCGCCGGGCCGCCGCCCGCGCCGCGATCCGCCGCGGCTCGGCGACCAGGACCCTGGCACCCCGCTCGGCGAGCGCCAGCGGCACCAGGGTGGTCTTGCCGGTGCCGGGCGGTGCGCACAGCACCGCCGTGCCGTGCCCGTCCAGCGCCCGCTCCAGGGCGGGCAGGGCGCTGCGTACGGGAAGGTCCAGGGCCTCCGCGCGCAGTCTCACGCCCGCTCGCAGACGAAGATCGCCGTCCCGGGGATCAGGTTCCCCCGCAGGGGCGACCAGCCGCCCCACTCCTGGGTGTTCCAGGAGGGCCACTCCGGCTCGACCAGGTCCAGCAGGCGGAACCCGCCCGCGACCACGTCCCGCACCCGGTCGCCCAGGGTCCGGTGGTGCTCCACGTACACGGCCCGGCCCTCGTCGTCCTGCTCGACGTACGGCGTCCGGTCGAAGTAGGAGGAGGTCACGGACAGGCCCTCCGGTCCGGGCTCGTCCGGGAAGGCCCAGCGGACCGGGTGCGTCACGGAGAACACCCACCGGCCCCCGGGGCGCAGCACCCTGCGGACCTCCCGGAAGACCCGTACCGGGTCGGCGACGAAGGGAACCGCCCCGTACGCCGAGCAGGCCGCGTCGAAGGAGCCGCCCCGGAAGGGGAGGGCCCCGGCGTCGGCCTCGACCAGGGGGACGCCCCCGCCGATGCGCAGGGCGTGCTGGAGCTGGCGGTGGGAGAGGTCCAGGGCCACGGGGCGGGCGCCCTGCGCGGCCAGCCAGCGGGAGCACTGGGCGGCTCCCGCGCCGATCTCCAGGACGTCCAGTCCGGCGACGTCGCCCAGGAGCCGGGCCTCCGCCTCGTCCAGCCCCTCGGGGCCCCAGACGAAGCGGTCGTCCCCCAGGAACGCTCCGTGCTCGGTCTGGTACTCGTCGGCGTTCCGGTCCCACCAGCTCCGGTTCGCCCGGCTGCTCTCGGCGTCACCGGCCTGGCGCCGCGTCGCCTGGGGCTCGTGGTCGGACTCGTACTCTTGGATCATTCCCGCCCGCCGTTGTAGGTTGCGCACGGCTCGACGCGTCGTCGCGCGAGTCGCGGCCACTTTGGCCTTGGGAAACTTTAAATGTGCCGGGTATATGACGTTCTGCCCCGGGTGTGCGCCTTCGCGCATTGACCGTGTCCGGCCGTCCCCGTATGCTAAAGGTTGCGCTGCGGGCCTGCGCGCCTCAGACGGAGCAGGCCGCGCTCGCATCTGTATGTATGTCCCCTCGGTTGTCGAGGCGCCCCCCTTCCCGGGACGAGCGCTTCCTTGGCTGTCCGGCTTCTGCAGAGGCGATACGGGCTCTCGGCGTAGCAGTACCTACGACTTCAATGTCCGTACCGGAGCCCTTTCCCACATGACGAGCAGCACCGAGACCACCGCCACCACCCCGCAGGTTGCGGTCAACGACATCGGTAACGAGGAAGCCTTCCTCGCCGCGATCGACGAGACGATCAAGTACTTCAACGACGGCGACATCGTCGACGGCGTCATCGTGAAGGTCGACCGGGACGAGGTCCTGCTCGACATCGGTTACAAGACCGAAGGTGTCATCCCGAGCCGCGAGCTCTCGATCAAGCACGACGTCGACCCGAACGAGGTCGTCAAGGTCGGCGACGAGATCGAGGCCCTTGTTCTCCAGAAGGAGGACAAGGAAGGCCGCCTGATCCTCTCGAAGAAGCGCGCCCAGTACGAGCGTGCCTGGGGCACCATTGAGAAGATCAAGGAAGAGGACGGCATCGTCACCGGTACCGTCATCGAGGTCGTCAAGGGTGGTCTCATCCTCGACATCGGCCTCCGTGGCTTCCTGCCGGCTTCCCTCGTCGAGATGCGTCGTGTCCGCGACCTCCAGCCCTACGTGGGCAAGGAGCTCGAGGCCAAGATCATCGAGCTGGACAAGAACCGCAACAACGTGGTCCTGTCCCGCCGCGCCTGGCTCGAGCAGACCCAGTCCGAGGTCCGCCAGACGTTCCTCACGACCCTGCAGAAGGGTCAGGTCCGTTCCGGCGTCGTCTCCTCGATCGTCAACTTCGGTGCCTTCGTGGACCTGGGTGGCGTCGACGGTCTGGTCCACGTCTCCGAGCTCTCCTGGAAGCACATCGACCACCCGTCCGAGGTTGTCGAGGTCGGCCAGGAGGTCACCGTCGAGGTTCTCGACGTCGACATGGACCGCGAGCGTGTCTCCCTGTCGCTGAAGGCGACGCAGGAGGACCCGTGGCAGCAGTTCGCCCGTACGCACCAGATCGGTCAGGTCGTCCCGGGTAAGGTCACCAAGCTGGTTCCGTTCGGTGCGTTCGTCCGCGTGGACGAGGGCATCGAGGGTCTGGTCCACATCTCCGAGCTGGCCGAGCGCCACGTGGAGATCCCGGAGCAGGTCGTCCAGGTCAACGACGAGATCTTCGTCAAGGTCATCGACATCGACCTCGAGCGCCGTCGCATCAGCCTCTCGCTGAAGCAGGCCAACGAGTCCTTCGGTGCCGACCCGGCCTCGGTCGAGTTCGACCCGACCCTGTACGGCATGGCCGCGTCGTACGACGACCAGGGCAACTACATCTACCCCGAGGGCTTCGACCCGGAGACCAACGACTGGCTGCCGGGCTACGAGGCCCAGCGCGAGGCGTGGGAGACCCAGTACGCCGAGGCGCAGCAGCGCTTCGAGCAGCACCAGGCCCAGGTCATCAAGTCCCGCGAGGCCGACGAGGCCGCCGCTGCCGAGGGTGGCGCCGCCGCTCCGGCCGGTGCCCCGGCGGGTGCCTCCGGTGGCTCGTACTCCTCGGAGTCGGACGACAACTCCGGCGCCCTGGCGTCGGACGAGGCCCTGGCCGCGCTCCGCGAGAAGCTGGCCGGCGGCCAGAGCTGAATCCCGGCTCACCGCTGAGCAGTAGCTAGCACCAGCACTGAGGCCCGTCCCCTTCAGGGGGGCGGGCCTCGGTCGCGTTCCGGGGGTCCGGTTCCCTCAGGGCGGCCGAGGGGGTCCGGTTTGCAGGGGTCCGGCCGAGAGGGGCGGCTGAGGGCCCGTCCGGCGGTCCAGCTGAGGGGGACGCCCGGCGTGACCAGTCCGCGGCCGGGTGCGCATGGGTGGGGTCTGCCTTCCCGTCGAGCCCGGTCGGTGTTCCCGTAGCTGTTCCTGTACGTGTACGGCGAGCGGAATGGTGAACGAGGGTGGTGTCCCGTGACGGTAGAGAGGGGGAGTGGGCATGTCAAGGTATGGACCAATCGCCGACGGCGTGCGCATCGCCTCCGGGGCGCCCGACCGGGGCCGCCGGCCGGCGCTGCGGGCCGGGCCGCCGGTGAACGGTGCTGCGAACGGACGGGCGACGCGCGGGGAACGCGCGGGGAACGGGCGAGGAGTGGGAATGCGGGTGCGTTGAGTGACGTTCCCCCCTATGGACACGAGGAGGAGCGGTAACCGTGCTTGATCCGCAGGGTTTGTACGAATGGGAGCCGAAGGGCCTGGCCGCCGTCGACATGGCGCTGGCACAGGAGTCGGCCGGCCTGGTCATGCTCTACCACTTCGACGGATACATCGACGCGGGTGAGACCGGCGACCAGATCGTCGACGGCCTGCTGGAATCGCTGCCCCACCAGGTGGTGGCCCGCTTCGACCACGACAGGCTCGTGGACTACCGGGCCCGCCGCCCGCTGCTGACCTTCCGGCGCGACCGCTGGAGCGGGTACGAGACGCCGGCCATCGAGGTCCGCCTCGTACAGGACGCCACCGGGGCGCCCTTCCTGCTGCTCTCCGGGCCCGAACCGGACGTCGAGTGGGAGCGGTTCGCCGTGGCCGTACGCCAGATCGTCGAGCGGCTCGGCGTCCGCCTCTCGGTCAACTTCCATGGCATCCCCATGGGGGTTCCGCACACCCGCCCCGTCGGGCTCACCCCGCACGGCAACCGAACCGACCTCATGCCCGGTCACCGCAGCCCCTTCGACGAGGCCCAGGTCCCCGGCAGCGCCGAGTCGCTGATCGAGTACCGCCTGATGGACGCCGGCCACGACGTCCTGGGCGTCGCCGCGCACGTGCCGCACTACGTGTCCCGCTCCCCGTACCCGGACGCCGCGCTGACCGCCCTGGAGGCCATCACGGCCGCGACCGGACTGGTCCTGCCCGGTGTCGCCCACGCGCTGCGCGCCGAGGCCCAGCGGACCCAGACGGAGATCGAGCGCCAGATCGGCGAGGGCGACGAGGAACTGGTCTCCCTGGTACGGGGCCTGGAGCACCAGTACGACGCGGTCGCCGGGGCGGAGACGCGCGGCAGCCTGGTCGCCGAGCCCGTCGACCTGCCGTCCGCCGACGAGCTGGGCCGGCAGTTCGAGCGCTTCCTCGCCGAGCGCGAGGGCGACCTGTGACGCCGGGGCCCCAGGGCCTAAGCTTCCGCTCATGCTGAAAGCGGGGCTGACCGGCGGGATCGGGGCCGGCAAGAGCGAGGTGTCGCGGCTGCTCGTCTCGTACGGAGCGGTCCTCGTCGACGCCGACAAGATCGCCCGTGAGGTCGTCGAGCCCGGGACGCCCGGGCTCGCGGCCGTCGTGGAGGCGTTCGGGGCCGGGATCCTCACGCCCGAGGGCACCCTCGACCGGCCCGCCCTCGGTGCCCTCGTCTTCTCCGACCCCGAGCGCCTCGCCACCCTGAACGGCATCGTCCACCCCCTGGTCGGCGCGCGCTCCGCCGAACTGGAGGCGGCCGCCGGGGCGGACGCGGTGGTGGTCCACGACGTACCCCTGCTCACCGAGAACGGCCTGGCGCCGCTCTACGACCTGGTGGTCGTGGTCGACGCGACGCCCGAAACCCAGCTGGACCGGCTCGTACGGCTCCGGGGGATGACCGAGGCCGAAGCACGGGCCCGGATGGCCGTGCAGGCGACCCGCGAGCAGCGCCTGGCCGTCGCCGACCTGGTCATCGACAACGACGGACCGCTGGAGGCGCTGGAGCCCCAGGTGCGCAAGGTGTGGGCGGAGCTCACGGAACGAGCCGCCGGCTAGCGCAGGGGGCGGCCGGCGGTCCGCCTCGCGGCGGTCGCGGGCCGACTGCGCGCGGTCGTGGGTCGGTTCCGGCGGTTGTCGCCGGGTTTCGGGCGGTCGCCGGGCCGCTCGCCCTGGTCGGCGACCCGCGGAATACCGGCTGTGCCGCGGATGTTGAACCGCCGCAGCAAAGGGAAGGATGTGACCGTGCCCGAGAGCAACCCGGAGACCCACGTCATCGACTTCCGCGCGGCCGAACAGCTGCTCGCGGCGCGCGACCCGCGCGGGGCCGTCAAGCTCCTCGACTCGGTGATCGCGGCCCACCCCGAGAACACCGCCGCGCGCCTGCTGCGCGCCCGTGCCTTCTTCGCGGCGGCCCAGCTGCGCCCCGCCCAGCTCGAGTTCGAGCTGGTCCTGGAGCGCGAGCCGGACAACGCCTTCGCCCACTTCGCGCTCGCCCGCACCTTCCAGCGCTCGGGCCGCCCGGACCAGGCCAAGCGCCATTTCCGGCTGGCCGCCGCGCTCGACCCGAAGCCCGAGTACCTCGAAGCGGCGCGCTTCGACACGGATTCATAGCGCCGGGGCTACGGCTCGTACGGAGGCACGTCGCGGCCCGGCTGGTAGTGCGGGCCCTGACGGAGGTGGCGGACCACGAAGACGAGATCCGCCGTGACGACCAGGAACAGCACGCCACAGGCGACGGCCCACCCGGTCCGCCCGGCGAGGGCGAAGCCGACGGTGCCGGCGACCGCCCAGATCAGGCCCCAGACACTCAGCCAGAAGCGGATCCGCAGCGGGCTGCGTGCGGTCGCCGGTTCATTGCCCGTACGTCGCATGATGGCTTTTCCGCCCGTCCCTCGTCGTTCGTCCGTCCCTGATCCGTTCCTCGGCCGTTCCTGATCCGTCCCTCGTCCGTCCTTTCGTCCGGCCACCCCCGAGCGCCGGGTACCCACGGCGGCGCGGAACTCCGCGCCGGTGGAGCGATGAGTTCGCGCCCCCTCCTCGGTCCTGTTTCCCGCAGGCGCCTGCGGGACCACCCCGCACGCCGGACCCGAGGCGACCGACCACCATGACCGCGACCGTGCCCGCTCCCTCCCCGTCCTCTCCGTCCTCCCCGTCCGACCTGTCCGCCCCGTCCTCCGCCGACGGACTCGGCCGCCGCGCCGACATCGGCGTGCGCGTGCTGCAGATCGTCCTGGCCCTGTTCTTCGCGGTCCCGAGCGCCAGGCCCAAGCTGGTGGGGCACTGGTCGGCAGCCGAGTCGTTAGACAGGATCGGCTTCGGCGACTGGTTCATGTACGTGGTCGGGGCCCTGGAGCTCGCCGGCGCCGTCGCGCTGGTGATCCCCCTCCTCGCCGGGGCGTCCGCGCTGGCGCTGATCGGCCTGATGGCCGGTGCCTTCATCACCCAGCTGGCCGTGTTCGACGGCCGGTACGCCCTCACGCCGGTCCTCTTCGCGCTGCCGCTCGGGCTGATCGCCTGGACCCGGCGTCACCGGACGGCACAGCTGCTCGCCCTCGTCCGCCGCCGGGCGTGACGTCCGGCCGTCCGGCCGAGGAGGGCGTTCGGACCGATTGTCAGACCCCGGCCGTAAGGTCGTAGATCCAGGCTGTTCCACGAGGTGAACAGCCCGGCACGACGCACGTGAGGGGAGGTGACCGGCCATGCGCCCCGGTCCGCCGCAGCACGACCGGCTGCCGTCCGCGCCGGCCTCCGGCACAAGCCGGCCGGCCGCCGCGCGGCTGCCCGGCACATCCGCCGCGCCGCCGTCCGCGCCGGCCTCCGGCACACCCGCCGGGCGGTCGGCCGCGCACTCCGCGCGACCGTCCCTGCCGGCCGTGTGCGCCGCCACCTTCCTGCCCGCCGCCCTGCCCCGCGACGGCCGCGTCGCCTTCTGGTCCGTGACGGGCGACGCCCTGCCCGACCTGGTGCCTGCGGCCCGGGACGCCGGGCCGGACGCCGCCGGGAGTGCCACCCCGGCCACGGTCACCCTCGTGCGGCCGCACGGCGACGGGGCGCGCAGCCGTGCCGTGCCCGCGGTCGTCCTGCCGGTGGACGAGGCGCTGCCGCTGCTCGTCGCCGCCCGGCGCACGGGCGGCGCGCACCCCGCGGCGGCCTGCTGGGGCGCCGCCGCGCTGCACGCCCTCCAGCTGGTCGCGCGCGGCCGGCTGCTGCCGGGGCTGACCAGTGGTGACCTGGACGCCTGGCGGGCGGGGCCGCTGGACGCCGACGACATCGCCCATCTGCGCGCGATCGCCGCCGCCATGCCGTACGAAGCGCACGCCGCGCCCGTTCCCGGCCTGCGGCCGCTGCGGCTGCCCGAGCCGGAGGCGCTGGTGCGGGCGTTCCTCGACGCGGTGGCCGACACCCTGCCCCGGACCCCCGCCGCCGCGTACGCCGCGGGCGAACCGTTCGCGGCCCGTACGCCCCAGCACCTGCCGCGCGCGCGGGCATGGGCCGCGGAGGCGGCGGCGGGCATGGACGCCGGGGTCCGCGTCTCGCTCCGTCTCGACCTGGCGGGGTACGAGCTGTTCGACACCGCCGAGGAGGGCGGCGACGAGCGGCAGGCGGCAGCGGCGCTGGTCCAGGTGCACAGCCTCGCGGACCCGTCGCTGGTCGTCGACGCCGCCGGACTGTGGGCGGGGGAGGGCGACGACCACTTCGGCCCGCGTGCCCGCATCGACGCCGTGCTGGCGCTGCGCCGCGCCGCCCGCGTCTGGCCGCCGCTGGCCCGCCTCCTGGAGCGGGACGTGCCCGACGTGCTGTCGCTCACCGAGGACGAGCTGTACGAGCTGCTCGGCCCCGCCGCGGCCCGGCTCGGCGCGGCGGGCGTCACCGTCCACTGGCCGAAGGAGCTGGCCCGGTCGCTCACCGCGGCCGCGGTGGTCCGGCCGGCGCCCGGCTCGGCCACCGACGGCACCGCGTTCTTCGACAGTGCGGAGCTGCTGCGCTTCAACTGGCAGCTTGCGCTGGACGGCGACCCGCTCACCGAGCGCGAGATGGACGCCCTCGCCGAGGCCCACCGCCCGATCGTGCGGCTGCGCGACCAGTGGGTGGTCATCGACCCCGCGCTCGTCCGCAAGGCCCGCAAGCGCGAGCTGGGGCTGCTCGAACCGGTCGACGCGCTCGCCGTCGCGCTGACCGGCACCGCCGAAGTGGACGGCGAATCGGTCAAGGCCGTCCCGGCCGGGGCGCTCGCGGCGCTGCGCGACCGGCTGGTCGCCGGCCCGGCCGAGGCCCCGCAGCCGCCCGGCCTGGACGCCACCCTGCGCGACTACCAGCTGCGCGGCCTGGCGTGGCTGGACCTGATGACCTCCCTCGGGCTCGGCGGCTGCCTCGCCGACGACATGGGTCTGGGCAAGACCGTCACGCTGATCGCCCTCCACCTGCGGCGCGCCCACCGCGCCCCCACCCTCGTCGTCTGCCCGGCCTCCCTTCTCGGCAACTGGCAGCGGGAGATCACGCGCTTCGCGCCCGGGGTGCCCGTGCGCCGCTTCCACGGCACCGACCGCACCCTGGACGGACTGGACGGTCCGGACGGCGGGGGATTCGTCCTCACCACCTACGGCACCATGCGCACCAGCGCCGAGCAACTGGCCGCACAGCAGTGGGGGATGGTCGTCGCCGACGAGGCCCAGCACGTCAAGAACCCGTTCTCCGCCACCGCCAAGGCGCTGCGCACCATCCCCTCGCCCGCGCGCGTCGCCCTCACCGGCACCCCCGTCGAGAACAACCTCTCCGAGCTGTGGGCGCTGCTCGACTGGACGACCCCGGGGCTGCTCGGTCCGCTCAAGGCGTTCCGCTCCCGCCACGCCCGAGCCGTCGAGAACGCCGAGCAGATCGAGAACGACGAGGCGGTCGAGCGCCTCGCCCGGCTCGTGCGCCCCTTCCTCCTGCGGCGCCGGAAGTCCGACCCCGGCATCGTCCCGGAGCTGCCGCCCAAGACCGAGTCCGACCACCCGGTCGCCCTCACCCGCGAACAGGCTTCCCTGTACGAGGCCGTGGTGCGCGAGACGATGGCGCAGATCGAGGCGGCGGAGGGCATGGCACGCCGTGGCCTGATCATGAAGTTGCTCACCTCCCTCAAGCAGATCTGCAACCATCCCGCCCAGTACCTCAAGGAGGAGCCGGCCCGGCTGGCCGGCCGCTCCGGGAAGCTCTCCCTGCTCGACGAACTGCTCGACACGATCCTGTCCGAGGACGGCGCGGTCCTGGTCTTCACCCAGTACGTCTCCATGGCACGGCTCCTCATGGCACACCTGGCCGCCCGCGCGGTCCCCGCACAACTGCTGCACGGAGGCACTCCCGTCGCGGAGCGGGAGCGGATGGTCGACCGGTTCCAGTCGGGGGAGGTGCCGGTGTTCGTCCTGTCCCTCAAGGCGGCGGGCACCGGCCTCAACCTGACGCGCGCGGGCCATGTCGTGCACTACGACCGCTGGTGGAACCCGGCCGTCGAGGAGCAGGCCACCGACCGGGCCTACCGCATCGGCCAGACCCAGCCCGTCCAGGTCCACCGGCTGATCGCGGAAGGCACGGTGGAGGACAGCATCGCGGAGATGCTCCGCACGAAGCGCGCCCTGGCCGACGCGGTCCTCGGCTCCGGGGAGGCGGCCCTGACGGAGCTCACCGACCGCGAGCTGGCCGACCTCGTCTCCCTGCGGAGGCCGTCATGAGCCCGCACCGCCCCGGCCCCGCCCGGCGCGCACCGCTGCACGACGACCACCGCCGTACGTTCCCCCAGCTCGCCCCCGCGCAGCACGCCGACGGCAGGTTCGCCGCCACCTGGTGGGGCAACGCCTGGGTGGAGGCACTGGAGGACACCGCCCTGGACCCGGCCCGACTGGCGCGCGGGCGCGCCTACGCGTCCACCGGGCACGTGGACGCGATCACCGTCACCCCCGGCCGCGTCGTCGCCTACGTGCACGGCAGCCGGCCCCGCCCGTACCGCGCCGAGATCCGCCTGCGCGTCCTCGGCGACGACGACTGGGAACGCTTCCTCGACGCGGCCGCGTCCCGCCCCGACCACATCGCGGCGCTCCTCGACAAGGACGTCCCGCACGCCCTGGCCGCCGCAGTGGACCTGCTGCCCGGACCGGGGGACCTCATCCCCGACTGCTCCTGCCCTGACCACGGCTATCCCTGCAAGCACACCGCGGCCCTCTGCTACCAGGCGGCGCGGCTGCTCGACGAGGATCCGTTCGTGCTGTTCCTCATGAGGGGCCGCGGTGAGCAGGAGATCCTGGCCGCCCTCAGCCACCGCAACGCCACCCGTGCGGCAGCCGAGACCACCGCCGCGCCCCCGAGGATGCCGACCGTCCCCGCCCGTGAGGTCCTCGCGCAGACCTCCGCATCCGGTTCCCGCCCGCTCGTGGACGGCCCCGCCCTGCCGCCGCCGCTGCCCGCTCCCGACCGGCCCGGCCGTCCGCCCGTCTACCCGGAGGACCCCGACGCCCCCGACCCGCTGGCACTGGAGCTCCTCGCCACCGAGGCGGCCGCCCGCGCCCACGCCTTCCTGGTGACGGGCCACGACCCGGTCGCCTCCCTCACGCCCTGGCAGGACGCCGTCCGCCTGGCCGCCGCCCACCCCGGCTCCGGCCTGACGGCCTCCACCCGTGCCCTCTACCGCGACCTCGCCGCCGCCCTCGACCGGACCCCGGCCGACCTGGCCCGCGCGGTCGCCGCCTGGCGGCAGGGCGGCCCGGCGGGCCTCGCCGTCCTGGAGGAGTCGTGGGACCCGCCGGCCGGCCCGTTCGACCGCGCCCGCCCGGCCCTCATCGCCGCGGACTTCCCGCACTTCCGGCCCTGGCGCAACCGCCTCTCCACCCGGTCGCTCCAGCTCCGCTACGGCCGCGACGGCCTCTGGTACGGGTACGAGTCCGACCCCGACCGCGAGGACTGGTGGCCGCGCGGCTTCCCGGACGCGGACCCGGTCGGTGCACTGGCCGCCCTGCTCGGACGCTGACAGGTAGGCTGCATGGACGGCGCAGGACGCGAAGGGGGCCCGATGGAAGCGGAGTTGGTGGCACTGGCGACGGCGGGGGCGACCGCGCTCGTGCAGCAGATGGTCGGCGAGACGTGGGAGCAGGCCAGAGGACGGATCACCACGTTCTTCGCCCGCCGCTCCGGTTCCGACCCGCAGGCCGTGGGCGAGGAACTCGACACGGTACGCGAGGAGCTGCTCGCCGCCGAGGAATCCGGGGACGAGCGGACGACCGCGGAGGCCCGGGACGACGCCCGCATCGAGTGGCGCGCCCGGATCCGCCGCACCCTCCGGGCGGACCCGCAGGCCGCGGACGAACTGCGCGCGATCCTGGACGAGTTGGCCCCCGCCACCTCCGCCGGGCAGACCACCATCACGACGTACAACCGCATCGACGGTGGGGTGCATCACGCCCCCGTCATCCAGTCCGGCCCCGTCGGCAGGATGACCACCCGGTAGTCCGATGCGTCGTGATCGCCACGGTAGGCAGGAGGACAGCCGCACCCGTACCGGCGTGGTTGGGCCGGCCGGCCCAACCCCCCCCACCAAGCGGGCACCCAGGAGTACGGCCCGTAGAGGACCTGTGAGGGTTCGATTACGTCGCCACTCGATGGAGTGAATGGTGGAAGCGTCATAACCCGGCTTGGCTGTAAGGCGTTATTTCCGGTGCGGGCGGGTGCCCGTGAAAGTCTCCGGAAGGCAGGAAGCCATGAGGCACACTCGCCGAAGTGGTCTGGCCACCCTGGTGGCCACCGGTGGCGCGCTCGCCCTTGCTGCGAGTTACGCGTACGCCGACTCCGAGGCGGCCGGTGTAGCCGCCGAATCGCCGGGGCTGGTCTCCGGCAACGCCGTACAGCTGCCGGTGGCCGTCCCGGTCAATGTCTGCGGCAACACCGTCAACGTCGTGGGGCTGCTCAACCCCGCGGCCGGCAACACGTGTGCGAACAAGAGCGGCGGCAAGGCCGCGCACAAGGACAAGCCCGGTACGCCGCACAACGGCAGCGGCACCGGCAGCACCGGCGCCGGCAGCGGGAACGGCGGCGGCGCGACCGCCGAAGGCGTGATGGAGGGCTCCCCGGGCGTCATCTCGGGCAACGGCATCCAGCTGCCCGTCGATCTGCCCGTGAACGTCAGCGGCAACTCGGTCAGCTTCGTCGGTGTGCTCAACCCCGTCTTCGGCAACGCCTCCAGCAACGGGGGCAGCACGACGCCCGTCACGCCGCCGAAGCCCTCGAAGCCCGAGAAGCCGGTCACGCCGCCGACGACGGACAAGCCCACCGCGCCGCTGCCGGACGGACCGGAGGTCTCCGTGCCCCGCCCCGGGCCGGGTCTGGAGACCAGCACGACTCCGCTGGCCGAAACCGGCTCCGACAGCGACCTGCTCGCCATCGGCCTGCCCTCCGCCCTGGGCCTGATGCTCGGGGGTGCGGTCCTCTACCGCCGCTTCCGCCACGCCGCGCGCGTCGGTGCCTGAGCCCGCTCCAGGGAACACGGTCTCACCGCCGCCAGGACCCCAGCACCGCCTCCATGGCCGGTGCCACCCGGGTACGCGCCTGGCGGCGGGGGACACCGCGCATCAGCAGCGCGTCGTACTCGGTGTCGAGGTGCCGCACCGACGCCCGCACCGCCGCCGTCACCGCGCCCTCGTCCAGGGCCCGGCCCGCCGCCGTACGCCCCACGCGCCCGCTGCCGCGGGCGGAGGCGTGCGCCGCGATACCGGCCGCGCGCTCCGGCGGACAGCCGGGGAACAGCCGCTGGATCTCGGCGGTCAGGGCGGCGGTGAACCGCGCGTCCTCGGCCGCGCGCCGTTCCGCGTCCCTCGCCCGGCGGCGCGCCCGCGCCTCCGCGTCGGCGAGGCACGCGGCCTCCGCCCGCGCCAGGGCCTCCTCCTCCACGAGGATGCCCTGGCGCTCGTAGCGCGTACGGTGCCGGTTGTGCCGTACGACCACCGCCCACAGCGTGCTCGCCTCGCGGGCGCGCCGGGTGAGCGCCGCGTCACCCCGCGGGAGGTGGACCAAGTGCCCGAGATCGGCGCAGTCCAAGCACAGTGGAGCGTTGAACTCCAGGACCATCCGGGCCAGCGGGCCGCTGCGGCACTCCGCGCAGTGGCGCCGGCGCCGCAGCGGCTCGATCACCACAATCGGGGCCGGTACGCTCACGTCAGCGCACGCTCGG
Source organism: Streptomyces sp. NPDC051310 (assembly GCF_044455245.1). Classification (NCBI taxonomy): domain Bacteria; kingdom Bacillati; phylum Actinomycetota; class Actinomycetes; order Kitasatosporales; family Streptomycetaceae; genus Streptomyces; species Streptomyces sp. NPDC051310. Next base: position 63,540 of record NZ_JBITEO010000007.1, on the reverse strand, counting down.
CGCCGCCGCCTCGATGAAGGCGGTCAGCGCTTCGACGGCCTGACCCGAGCGGCGCTCCCGGTCCGCTTCGTCCCTCGCCTCGTGCATGCAGTGCGTCACCTCGAAGACCTTCTCGGCCAGCTGGACGGTCGCCGGGTCCGAGCACACCAACTGCACGCGGACCAGGGCCTGCCGGGCGGCGGCGCGCCGATCGTACGACTCCAGGCGCGTGGCCTCCGCGTGCGAGCCGTTCCTGCGGTACCAGCGTGCGTTCTGTGCCTGCCGGTATTCGACGACCGCGTCGGCGAACGCGCTGTACGTCGCGATCCGTTCCTGACGCAGCTGCTCGGCGCGGGTGAGCGCGGCGGTGCGCTGCGCCGCCCGGCCCTGGAAGAAGTGCGTGACCACCGCGCCGAGCAGTGTGCCGATCACAGCAATCAGCGCCGTCTCCATCGCTTCCGCACCCCTCCGTGGTCCGATCCCGCACGCGGCTGTCAGAACCCTATGACGCGGACGCGCCCGTCGGCAGACCGGGCGGCGAACAGAGTACGGTGACGCCCCAACCACGAGTCCGGCCGGTGTTGTTGGGGACGCGCTCCGGCACCGGGGTGACGCCGCGGCGACGTCCGGGACGCCGCTCCCCGGGAGCTGCGGCAGCATGGGTGCGTGAGACTCGAACCGATCACCTGGGAACGGCTGGCCGACGCCCTCGCCGCGCACGTGGACGGGCTGGACCCCGGTGACGGCGGGCCCTGGCTGAAGGTCGGTGTCGACGGACCGCCGGCAGCGCGGCCCGAGGAGCCGGCCGCGCTGCTCGGTGATGCGCTGCGGCTGCGCGGACGGGCCGTCGCGGTCGTCGGCACGGGCGGCTTCCTGCGGCCGGCGTCGCTGCGGTACGAGTACGGCAAGGAGGACCCCGACTCGTACTACAGCGGCTGGTTCGACACCGGCGCCCTGTGGCGCGAGGTCTTCGCACCGCTGGAGCCGGGCGGCAGCGGGCGGATCCTCCCCGACCTGTGGGACCCGGTCAGGGATCGCGCGACGCGCAGCCCGTACACGCGGCTCGCACCGGGCGGTGCGCTGGTGCTGCACGGCCCTTTCCTGCTGGGCCACTGGTTCCCGTTCGACCTGACCGTGCACGTGGGCCTGACGCGGGGCGCCCTGGCCCGGCGTACGGCCGAGCGCTGGACGCTGCCGGCGTTCGAACGCTACGACGCCGAGGTCGCCCCCGCGGACACGGCGGATGTCCTCGTCCGCGCCGACGACCCCCGGCACCCGGCCTGGACCGGCATCCGTTAGCAGGCAGGCAGGCAGGCAGGCCGTGGCCGGACCGTCCTGCCTGGCCGGCGCCGGAAGCCGGCGCGGTGCTCACCGGGCCGGTGGTCTGCCGCCCGGTACCGTCACCGCCTCCGCGCCCGCGCGGCAGCCCGCCGACGCCGCCGCGGCCGGGGTCGCGCCGGAGAGGCGGGCGGCCAGGAACGCGCCGGTGAACGCGTCGCCCGCGCCGGTCGAGTCGACCGCCCGCACGCGTGGTGCCGACACACGTGCGAGGGTGCGGCCCGACGCCGCCACCAGGGCGCCGGACGCGCCGAGCGTCACCGCGACCAGCGGGAAGCCGCGGCTCAGCTCGGCGGCCGCGTCCGACGGGTCGGGTAGTCCCGTCAGCAGCGCGGCCTCGTCGGCATTGGGCAGCAGGACGTCGGCGCCCTTCACCGCCGCCAGGAACCCGGACACACCGGAGTCCTCGATGAAGCCCGCCGACGCGGGGTCCACGCTCACCGGCACGCCCCTCTTCCGTGCCGTGGCCATGGCCTGGGACGCAGCCTCCCGGCTGGGTCCCGCGAAGAAGAGGTACCCGGACAGATGGAGGTGTGACACGCCGTCCAGCAGACGTGGCGACCAGTCGCCACGTTCCAGCCGCAGTGCCGCACCGCTGTCCGTCAGGAACGTCCGTTCCGCCGCCGCGTCGACCAGCGCCACGACCGTCGCGGTCGGTGCCTCCTCGTCCCGTACCAGCAGCGGGCGTACCCCGGCGGCCGCCAGCCGCTCCTCGTGCCATGACGCCCGGTCGGTGCCCACCCGTGCCAGGAGCCGCACGTCGCGGCAGCCCGAACGCGCCGCCCAGCAGGCCGCGTTCGCGCCCGCGCCGCCCGGCAGCGTACGGATCTCCGCCGCCGTGTCCGTCGCCCGGGCCAGCGGCGCGCGGTGCCGGACCACCACGTCGGTGACGACGTCCCCGACGACCAGCAGTCCGCCGCTCACCGTCCGGCCGCTGCCGCTGCCGCTGCCGCTGCCGCCACCGCGATGCGCGCCGCCAGCGGCACATTGCCGCGCACCGCCGCCAGATTGGCCTCCAGGGACGCCCCGTCGGTGTGCCGCATCAGGTACTCCAGCAGGAACGGTGTCACCGCCTGCCCCCCGATGCCCTGCTCCCGGCAGGCCTCCAGCGCCGCCGCCAGCACGCTGTCGTGCAGCTCCGGGTCCAGCTGCTCCGCCCGGGGCACCGGGTTGGCGACGATCAGCGCCGCCTCGGGCCCGCCCAGGGTGTCCTGGGCCCGTATGACGGCCGCCACCTCCTCGGGGGAGCGCACCGTCCAGTCGACCCGCGCTCCGGAGGAGGTCAGATAGAAGCCGGGGAAGTGCTCCGTGCGGTACCCGACGACGCCCACGCCCAGCGTCTCCAGGCGTTGCAGCGTCGCCGGTACGTCCAGGATGGATTTGACCCCCGCGCACACCACCGTGATCCGCGTCCTCGCCAGCAGGCGCAGGTCCGCCGACTCGTCCTGCGTCTGCGCCCATTCCCGGTGCACGCCGCCGAGGCCGCCGGTCGCGAAGACCCGGATGCCCGCCCGTGCGGCCAGGAAGGCGGTCGCGGAGACCGTCGTCGCGCCGCTCGCCCCGGCCGCCAGAGCGGGCGCCAGGTCGCGGTGCCCGAGTTTCCGCACCGCCGGATCGCCCGCGACCCGCTCCAACTGCCCCTTGTCGAGCCCGATGTGCGCGACGCCGTCCAGGACGGCGATCGTGGCCGGGACGGCGCCGCCCTCCCGGACGAGCGCCTCCAGCTCTCGGGCCACGGCCAGGTTGCGCGGGCGGGGCAGCCCGTGGGCGATGATCGTCGATTCGAGGGCGACGACGGGGCGGTGCGCGGCCGTCGCCTCCCGTACCTCTTCGGACAACACCACTGTGGTCTCCGGCATGTCCCCATCCCTGGCGCGGAGAAGGGTCCCGCAAACCTCGGCCGTCGCTCGCCGCCCGGCGTCTCCCGCAGTCGGCGGTGACTCACCGGCCCTTCGACGGCGACCGAAGCGCCAGCACGGCGAGCGGCAGGAGAAGGCATGCGCCCACCGCGTTCAGCCAGCCGTAACCGGCGCCGGCGACGATCAGGCCGGCCGCCGCCCCGCCGATCCCGGCCGCGGTGTTCATCGTCAGGTCGGACAGGCCCTGCACAGCCGCCCGCGCGGCCTGCGGCACGGCGTCCGTCAGCAGCGCGGAGCCGGAGACCAGGCCCGCGGACCAGCCCAGTCCCAGCAGGAAGAGCCCGGCGGCCGTACGGCCGTGGCTCCCGCCGGCCGTACCGGCCAGGAGCGCCGCACAGGACAGCAGCCCGACGGCCAGGCCGATGACCGACAGCCGGCCGAGCTTGTCCGACAGCCAGCCCATCACCGGGGAGAACGCGTACATCCCCGCGATGTGACCGCTGATGACCAGGCCGATCAGCTCGATGCCGGCGCCGTGGTGGCTGAGCGCCACCGGGGTCATCGACATGATCGACACCATCGTGGTGTGCGACGCCGTCACGGTCACGAGCGCGAGCCGGGCCCGCGACGACTCCCGGACCGCCCGGATGCCCGCCTTCAGGGAGCGCCCGCGCCTGGCCTCCGCGTCCTCCTCGGTGCCCGCCGCCAGGGCACGCGCCGTGAGGAGGGGGTCCGGGCGCAGCAGGAGGGCCACCAGCACCGCGGACACCAGGAAGACGCCCGCCGCCCACAGGAACGGCCCCGCCGCGGCGGGAACGCCCAGCCCCGTGACGCTGCGCCCCGCGGGCGCGGCGATGTTCGGCCCCAGCACGGCCCCGATCGTCGTCGCCCACACGACGGTGGAGATGGCGCGGCCCCGGTGGGCCGGCTCGGCGAGGTCCGCGGCGGCGAACCGCGCCTGGAGGTTCGCCGACGACCCCGCACCGAAGGCCGCCATGCCCACGAGCAGCAGCGGAAAGCTCCCGGCTACCGCGGCGAGCACCACCACCCCCGCACCGGCCGCGCCGATCACATACGCCAGGACCAGTCCCGGCCGTCGCCCCCGCGCGGTCATCAGGGCGGCCAGCGGCATGGACAGCAGCGCCGTCCCGGCCACCATGGAGGTCGGGGCGAGCCCGGACAGCGCTTCCGTCCCGCTCACCTGCTGCGCCAGTACGGAAGCGAGCGCGATGCCGATCGCCACGCCCAGTCCGCCGAGGATCTGGGTGGCGATGAGGACGGCCGTGATCCGCCGCCTCAGGGAGGGCAGCGCGGCCGCCGCCACCGGGCCCTCGGCGGAGGACGGCCCGGGCGGCACAGCGCCGGGCATGTCGGAGTGTGTAGTCACTGCGGCAGTGTGTCACCCCTTACACGCGCGGAACAGATCTCAGAACAGTGGCTGTGGCAACAACCCCTCCAGCGCCAGCAGCCGGCGCTTGGTCTCCAGTCCGCCGCCGAACCCGCCGAGCCCTCCGCCGCTCTCCACCACCCGGTGGCACGGCACCACCACCGGAAGCGGATTCGACCCCATCGCCGCACCGACCGCCTGCGCCGCCCCCGGCTGTCCGACGCGCTTCGCCAGCTCGCCGTACCCGACGACGGTCCCGTACGGCACCCCGGACGCCAGCTCGCGAAGCACCTGCCAGTTGAAGCCGGTCGTCAGCGACCAGTCGAGCTCCAGGCGGAACTCCCGCAGGCCGCCCGCGAAGTACGCCTCCAGGGCCCGGACCGGCTCGGCGAGCCGTCCGGACGCCTCCTCCACGAGCCGCGCGCCGAGCTGCGCCGCCAGCCGGCGCAGCGCCCGGTCACGCACCTCCTCGTCGGCGTGGAACACCACGCTGACCAGCCCCTCGCCCGTGGCGGCGAGGAGCAGGGGACCGATGTCGCTCCCGACGACGGCCCACTCCACGACCTGCCCGCTGTTCTCCCCGTTGCTGCCCATGGGGACCACGGTACGACCGGCCACCGACAACGCCGGCCGCCCCGGTTCCGGGGGCTGCGGCCACCGATCGGCCCGGGAATGTTCGTTCGGAGCGTCGTGGGGCATAGCCTCACCCCCCTACCAGCGGGTACACATGGCACCACCAGCACGACCGCACCACGTACGACGACTCGGGGCAGGCGGCGGGGCACCAGGGGCGAAGGGCTTACGTATGCAGGGCACAGTCGACGGATTCAGCTACGGCCTCGTCACACCCGTGGCCGCCTTTCTGATGGCGTGCCTCGGCGGCGCGCTCGGCCTGCGCTGCACCACGAGATCGCTCCGCACCGGCGGCCGGCCGCGGCTCGGCTGGCTGGCCCTCGGCGCCACCTCCATCGGCTCCGGCATCTGGACCATGCACTTCATCGCCATGATGGGCTTCAGCATCCAGGAGTCACCGGTCGGCTACGACCCGGCCACGACCTTCGCCGGCCTGCCCGTCGCCGTCGCCATGGCCGGCGTCGGCCTCCTGATCGTGGGCCACCGGGGGGCCACCGCGCTGGCGCTCGTCACCGGCGGCACCATCACCGGGCTGGGCATCGCCACCATGCACTACCTCGGGATGGCCGGCATGCGGCTCCCGGGCCGGCTCGAGTACGACACGGCGACCGTCGCCCTCTCCGTCGTCATCGCGGTCGTGGCGGCCACCTCGGCGCTCTGGGCCGCCGTCTCGGTCCACGGGCTGATGCCCAGCCTGGGAGCCGGACTGATCATGGGCATCGCGGTCACCGGCATGCACTACACGGGCATGGCCGCGGTCAGGGTCCACCTCCACGGCGACGCGGCGGCGGGCGGCGGGGACACCGCCACCTCCCTCCTCGGGCCCATGCTGATCGGCCCGGCGGTCTTCCTGCTGGTCGCGGGCGTCATGGTGACGTTCGACCCGCTGCCGGGGGCGGGGGAGCGCGACCGCCGGCCGCCCGCACTGCGGCGTGCCCCGGCAGGGGAGCGGAGCTACGCCTACGGGGAGCCCGCCAACTGGTCGGCGGCCGCCCCGGCCCGCCGCCGCGAACGCTCCCGCCCCCGCTGACGGCCGGCCCCGCAGCGGTTTCCCGTCCGGGCGCCGAGCCGCGTCACGGCAGGTCACAGGGGCGCGGACGCCGTTCGGCCCCGACTGTCAGTGGGGGGTCGTACGGTTGTTGCATGCGGCCCGTTTCCCAGATCGAACGTACGGTGGCGCCCTTCGAGGTCGTCAGCTCCTACCAGCCCAGCGGCGACCAGCCGACGGCGATCGCCGACCTCGCCCGGCGCATCCGCGCCGGCGAGAAGGACGTCGTCCTGCTCGGGGCGACCGGCACCGGCAAGTCGGCGACCACCGCCTGGATGATCGAGAAGCTCCAGCGCCCCACCCTGGTCATGGCGCCGAACAAGACGCTGGCCGCGCAGCTGGCCAACGAATTCCGCGAGCTGCTGCCGAACAACGCCGTCGAGTACTTCGTCTCGTACTACGACTACTACCAGCCCGAGGCGTACGTCCCGCAGTCGGACACCTACATCGAGAAGGACTCCTCGATCAACGAGGAGGTCGAGCGGCTGCGCCACTCCGCCACCAACTCGCTGCTCACCCGGCGGGACGTCGTCGTGGTGGCGTCCGTCTCCTGCATCTACGGCCTCGGTACGCCGCAGGAGTACGTCGACCGGATGGTGCGGCTCAAGGTCGGCGAGGAGATCGACCGCGACGACCTGCTCCGCCGCTTCGTCGACATCCAGTACACCCGCAACGACATGGCCTTCAGCCGGGGGACGTTCCGGGTGCGCGGCGACACCATCGAGATCTTCCCGGTCTACGAGGAGCTCGCCGTCCGCATCGAGATGTTCGGCGACGAGATCGAGGCGCTGTCCACCCTCCACCCGCTCACCGGCGAGGTCATCAGCGACGACCGCGAGCTCTACGTCTTCCCGGCCAGCCACTACGTGGCGGGCCCGGAGCGCATGGAGAAGGCGGTCAACGGCATCGAACGCGAGCTGGAGGAGCGACTCGCGGAGCTGGAGAAGCAGGGCAAGCTGCTGGAGGCGCAGCGGCTGCGGATGCGCACCACCTACGACATCGAGATGATGCGCCAGATCGGCTCCTGCTCCGGCATCGAGAACTACTCGATGCACTTCGACGACCGCGAGCCCGGCTCCCCGCCCAACACGCTCCTGGACTACTTCCCCGAGGACTTCCTCCTCGTCATCGACGAGTCCCATGTCACGGTCCCGCAGATCGGTGCCATGTACGAGGGCGACGCCTCCCGCAAGCGCACCCTGGTCGACCACGGCTTCCGGCTGCCCTCCGCGCTCGACAACCGTCCGCTGAAGTGGGAGGAGTTCCAGGAGCGGATCGGTCAGACGGTGTACCTGTCGGCCACCCCCGGCACGTACGAGCTGTCCCGCTCGGACGGCTTCGTGGAGCAGATCATCCGTCCCACCGGGCTCGTCGACCCCGAGGTCGTCGTCAAGCCCACCGAGGGGCAGATCGACGACCTGGTGCACGAGATCCGGGTGCGCACCGAGCGGGACGAGCGCGTCCTGGTCACGACCCTCACCAAGAAGATGGCCGAGGACCTCACCGAGTACTTCCTCGAACTGGGCATCCAGGTGCGGTACCTGCACAGCGACGTCGACACCCTGCGCCGGGTGGAGCTGCTGCGCGAACTGCGGGCCGGTGAGTACGACGTGCTGGTCGGCATCAACCTGCTCCGCGAGGGCCTGGACCTGCCGGAGGTGTCCCTCGTGGCCATCCTGGACGCCGACAAGCAGGGCTTCCTGCGCTCCGGCACCTCGCTGATCCAGACCATCGGCCGCGCCGCGCGCAACGTCTCCGGCCAGGTCCACATGTACGCGGACACCGTCACCCCGGCGATGGCCCAGGCGATCGACGAGACCAACCGCCGCCGGGAGAAGCAGATCGCGTACAACACGGCCCACGGCATCGACCCGCAGCCGCTCCGCAAGAAGATCAACGACATCGTCGCGACCATCGCGCGCGAGGAGGTCGACACCGAGCAGCTGCTCGGCAGCGGCTACCGCAAGTCGAAGGACGGCAAGGCCGGCAAGGCCCCCGTGCCGTCGCTCGGGGGCAGGGCGGCACAGGGCGCCGGCAAGGCGGACGCCAAGGGCGGCAAGGCGGCGAGGACGGCCGCCAAGGGCGCCCTCGTCAGCGACCGGCCCGCGGCCGAACTCGCCGGCATCATCGAGGAGATGACCGAGCGGATGCGGGCCGCCGCGGCCGAGCTGCAGTTCGAGGTGGCGGCGAGGCTGCGCGACGAGGTGAGCGAGCTGAAGAAGGAGCTGCGGCAGATGAAGGAAGCGGGCATCGCCTGACGCCGCGACACCCGGTTCCCGCGGCCCCTGTGACGCCGGGGATCCGCGGGGACCGGGTGTGTTGCAACACCGCCACAAAACCGGGACGCGCCTGCTGCCGTGCCGGCACCCCTGCGTAGGGTGCTGGCAACCGCACTCGAAGACGGTCGCGGGGGAACGCAACGAGAGGGGACAGCGCGTGACGGTCAACATGACCAAGGGTCAGGCCATCAGCCTGCAGAAGAGCGACGGGGGGACCCTGACCGCCGTGCGGATGGGGCTGGGCTGGCAGGCGGCACCGCGGCGCGGCCTGTTCGGTTCGCGCACCCGCGAGATCGACCTGGACGCCTCGGCGGTGCTCTTCGCCGACAAGCAGCCGGTCGACGTGGTCTTCTTCCGTCATCTGGTCAGCGACGACGGCTCCGTGCGCCACACCGGCGACAACCTGGTGGGCGGCGCCGGCCAGGGCGGCGACGACGAGGCGATCCTCGTCGACCTGCAGCGGGTCCCCGTCCACATCGACCAGATCGTCTTCACGGTGAACTCCTTCACCGGCCAGACCTTCCAGGAAGTGCAGAACGCCTTCTGCCGCATCGTGGACGAGACGAACGGCCAGGAGCTCGCCCGCTACACGCTCGACGGCGGCGGCCAGTACACCGCGCAGATCATGGCGAAGGTGCACCGGGCCGGCTCCGGCTGGCAGATGACGGCCCTGGGCAACCCGGCCAACGGCCGGACCTTCCAGGACCTGATGCCGGCGATCCTGCCGCAGCTGTAAACCGCCCAGCCGCCCCGCGGGCGACCCCAGGCCCCGCCTGAGGACGCGCCCACGGGCCGCGCACCGTAACCGACCGCAGCTCCCGGAGGCACGGCCCCGGGAGCTGCCGCAGCGTTCCAGCTGCCGCAGCACGAGGGGGAACAGGCGATGACGGCCGAGTTGGTCCGGGGGCAGAACCACCCCCTGCCCCACACCCGACTCGAGATCCGGGTGTCGGCCGGCGAACCGGTCATGGCCGGTGCCACGCTCGGCGACGAGGACGGAAGGGTCCACGGCGTCGAGTGGGTCGCCCACCCCGGCGCCCCCGCGCTGCCCGGGCTGGAGGTCTCGCGGCAGGCCGCCGCCGAGCACCGGCTGGCCGTCGACCTGGACGCCCTGCCGGCCACCGTGCACCGGGTCACGCTGCTCCTCGCCCTGCCCGTGGGCGTCGGCGGCCCCGACCGCTTCGGCGCCGTCCCCGCTCCCTTCGTCGCGGTCACCGGCCTCGACGGCACCGGTGTCGCGCAGTACACCATCACCGGACTCGACAGCGAGTCCGCCGTCACCGCCCTGGAGCTCTACCGCCGCCAGGGCGCCTGGAAGGTCCGGGCCGTCGGCCAGGGGTACGCGGGCGGGCTCACCGCCATGCTCGCCGACCAGGGACTGGACGAGGCCGCCGCGCTCGCCGGGGCGATCCACGAGGCCGTCGCGAACGGCATGGACCGCGCCGTGGCCGCGCCTCCGCCCCGGACCGCCGAGGGCGACCGGGTACGCCGGAACGCGCCGCTGGCCGCGTCCGGCACCGGCGCACCGGCGGACGCCCCCGCGCTCCCGGCTCCTGCCGTCCCGGCCTCTTCGCTGCCGTCCACCGGGTCCGTACCGCGTCCGGCGCAGGTGCCGTCGGACGCACCCCAGCAGCCGGCGGCGTCCGGCGGGCCGGTCGACTACACGCATCCGAGCCGCAGGGCCGCCGCCCCGCAGTCCCCGCCGGTCCCGCCGCCGTCCGTCCCGCCCGCCCCGCCCGGACAGCCGGCCGCGCCGGTGGCCGGGGACGCGAGCGGCTGGACCATGGACGAGCGCCTCTACAACCAGGTGTGGGGCATGTTCGAGGACCTGGCCCGCACCACCGCCGCCTACCGCAGCGCCGTGGACTTCGCGGAGTCGCGCATGGACCAGGAGCTCGACCGCGTCCTGTCCGACCCGCGCAGCCGCATCGGCACGGCCGGCGACGAGGCGCGCGCCGCGGCCCGCGCCAAGTACGAGGAGCTGACCGCGCGGGCCCGCGAGGCCCTCGACCGCGACCTGGCACAGCTCACCGCCGAGGCGCAGGTCGTCGAGTCGGCCCTGCCGCCGGCCTTCGCGGGCTGGGACAACCCCGCCTGGCACGCCTACCGCGTCCCCACCGAGGCCCCGATGGCCCTGCGCCTGGGGGACCTTCGGCTGCCGGAGAGCCCCGAGCTGCGCATCCCCATGCTGATGCGGCTGCCGCTGCAGCGCGGCCTGTGGGTGGACAGCGGTCGCTCCGGCTCCCAGGCGGCGGCCGGGACGGACGACGCCGAGCTGCGCCGGCTCGCCATGGACACGGCCGTGTCCCTGGCCGCGCGGCTGGTCGCGGTGCACCCGGCCGGCGAGTACACGGTCCACGCCGTCGACCCGGCGGGCACGGCCGCCGCCGCGCTGGCGCCGCTGACCGACACTGGCGTCCTGGCGGGGCCCGTGGCGACCGGCGCCGGGGGAGTGGCCGCGGTTCTCGGCCGGCTCACCGAGCGCGTCGACCTGGTGCAGATGGCGGTGCGTGGCGGTGCGGCCGACGCGCTGCCGCCCGGCCTGGACCAGTCGGAGCAGCTGCTGATCGTCAACGACTTCCCGCACGGCTTCGACGACCGCACCGTCAACCAGCTGCGCTACCTCGCCGACGAGGGCCCGGCCGTGGGGGTGCATCTGCTGATGATCGCGGACCGTGAGGACGCCGGCGCCTACGGCCCGGTGCTCGATCCGCTCTGGCGGACGCTGCTGCGGGTCACCCCCGTCCCCGACGACCACCTCGCCGATCCGTGGGTGGGACACGCCTGGACGTACGAGCCGCCCCGTGTCCCGGAGGGCAGCGGGATCATCCGCCACGTGCTGTCCCAGGTCGTCGCAGCCCGTTCCAACTGGCGCCGCTGACCTGGGCATTTGATGGCGTCTTTACCGTCCCCTTTACCTTTCTTTGGTCTTTGCGGTACTGTTCTTTACGCGGAGGGGAGTACTCCCACCTGCGGCGTGCCCGTCAGTACGGACCGGTCGGACGGAGACCGGTCCCGGGGCGCCGGCCCGCGCGGTGCCCGGTGATGACCGGGTGACCCCGGGTGGAAGAGACCTCCGGCAGCGACGACGCTGATCAGTAGCCGTACGACGCCGGAGGCGCAGTGGACGTTTCGATGACCCTCTGGGTGGCGACCATTCTTGGTCTGTCCGCCCTGATCGCGGTCGACTTCTTCATCGGGCGCAAGCCCCATGATGTGTCGATCAAGGAAGCCGGAATCTGGACGGTCGTCTGGATCGTTCTCGCCGCCCTGTTCGGCGTGGGCCTGCTCGTCTTCGGCGAGAGCCAGGCGTCCGGCGAGTTCTTCGCCGGCTTCATCACCGAGAAGTCGCTCAGTGTCGACAACCTCTTCGTCTTCGTCCTGATCATGGCGAAGTTCTCGGTGCCGACCCACCTGCAGCAGCGGGTGCTGCTCATCGGTGTGCTGATCGCCCTGGTCCTGCGCGCGATCTTCATCGCCGCCGGTGCCGCGATCATCGCCAACTTCGCGTGGGTCTTCTACCTCTTCGGCGCGTTCCTGATCTACACCGCCTGGAAGCTCATCCAAGAGGCACGGGCCGACGAGCCGGAGGAGGAGTTCGAGGAGAACCGCCTCCTGAAGTCCATCGAGAACCGCTTCGGTGTCGCCGACCGCTACCACGGCACCAAGCTGTTCATCCGCAACAACGGCAAGCGCGTCCTCACCCCGCTGATGGTGGTCATGCTCGCCATCGGCACCACGGACGTCCTCTTCGCCCTGGACTCCATCCCCGCCATCTTCGGCCTCACGCAGGACCCGTACATCGTCTTCACGGCCAACGCCTTCGCGCTGATGGGTCTGCGACAGCTGTACTTCCTCATCGGCGGCCTGCTGAAGAAGCTCGTCCACCTCAGCTACGGCCTGTCGGTGATCCTCGGCTTCATCGGCGTGAAGCTGGTGCTGCACGCCCTGCACGAGTCCGGGGTGCACGTCCCGGAGATCTCGATCCCGTTCTCCCTGACGTTCATCTGCGTCGTGCTGATCGTCACGACGATCACCAGTCTGATCGCGTCCAGGAAGCAGGCCGAGCGCGAGGCGGCCGAGGCGGCCGGGAAGTCCTCGAAGGACAGCATCGAGGCCTGACGGCACCCGCCGTCCAGGCGAACGGCACCCGGCCGGTGCGGGCCCGCAAGGCGACCCGCGCCGGCCGGCGTCCGTTGCGGCCACAGCCGCGTCTCACACGGCCGCCGACTCCTTGACCGGCTCGGCCGCCGCCCTCGGCAGGGTTTCCGGGAGCAGGGCGAAGCACACGAGACTGAGCAGCGCGATACCCGTCAGATACGTCGCCACACCCCAGGGCGCCCCCGCGCCGCCCGCCGTGGCCGTCGCCACGATCGGCGTCAGCGCACCGCCCAGCACGCCGGCGAGGTTGTAGCCGACGGCCGCGCCGGTGCACCGCACCCTCGGCTCGTACAGCTCCGGCAGGTACGCCGCGACCACCGCGAACATGGTGATGAACGCGAGCAGCGCGCCCGTGAAGCCGAGGAACATCAGGAGCGGCTGCGCCGTGTGCAGCAACGCCACCATCGGGAACATCCACAGGGCCGCGGCCGCGCACCCCGCGAGGCACAGCGGCCGTCGCCCGTAGCGGTCGCCCAGCATGGCCGCGAACGGCGTCGCCACGCCCTTGACGGCCACCGCCGCCATGATGCAGACCAGCATCACCGTACGGCTCACCCCGAGCCGCTCCGTGCCGTACGCCAGCGCCCAGGTGGACACCGCGTAGAAGATCGCGTACCCGACGGCCAGCGCGCCGGCCGTCAGCAGGACCAGCCTCCAGTGGTCGCGGGCCACCTCCACGAAAGGGGCGTTCGCCCGCGTGCCGGTCTTGGCCAGGTCCCGGAACTGCGGGGTCTCCTCCAGCGAGCTGCGCAGCAGCAGACCGCCGGCGGCCAGCAGCCCGGCCGCCCAGAACGGCACCCGCCACCCCCACTCGCGGAACTGGGCGTCGCTGAGGACGGCCGACAGCGTCAGCATCACCCCGTTCGCCAGCAGGAAGCCGACCGCGGGCCCGACCTGGGGAAAGCTGGACCACAGTGCCCGCCGGTGCGCCGGCGCGTGCTCGGCCGTCAGCAGCACCGCTCCGCCCCACTCCCCGCCGAGCCCGAGGCCCTGCAGGAACCGCAGCACGAGCAGGAGGACGGGCGCGGCCACGCCCAGCGTCGCGTACGACGGCACGCAGCCGACCGCGACCGTCGCCGCGCCCGTCAGCAGGAGAGAGGCGAGCATGACCGGACGCCGCCCGTACCGGTCACCGATGTGTCCGAAAACAACAGACCCGAGCGGGCGTGAAAGGAAGCCGATCGCAAAGGTGCCGAACGCCGCCAGGGTGCCGGCGACGGGCGAGAAGGTGGGGAAGAAGAGGGGGCCGAGAACCAGCGCGGCGGCCGTTCCGTACACGAAGAAGTCGTAGAACTCGACAGCCGTCCCGGCGAGTGAGGCCGCGGCGAGCCGTCTCATGGAGGGTGACCGTCCCGAGGACGGTGCGGAAGGATTATGACGTGGGCGCATGCCGCGCCAACTACCCGGCGTGCGCGGGGGTTACGGGAGCGCACGGAAGCACACCGCTGTGGCGCGTGCGCTCACCAGCCGCGTGCGCGCCACTCCGGCAGGTGCGGGCGCTCGTCACCCAGCGTGGTGTCCTTGCCGTGCCCGGGGTAGACCCACGCTTCGTCGGGCAGCGCGTCGAACAGCTTGGTCTCGACGTCCCGGATCAGGGAGGCGAAGGCGTCGGGGTCCTTGTGCGTGTTGCCGATGCCGCCCGGGAAGAGGCAGTCGCCGGTGAAGACGTGCGGGTGGCCGTGCGGGTCGTCGTAGACCAGGACGATCGAGCCGGGGGTGTGCCCCACCATCCGGCGGGCCGTCAGCTCCACCCGGCCGACCCGGACGGTGTCCCCGTCCTCGACGGGCACGTCCGTCGGGACGGGGATGCCCTCGGCGTCGTACCGCCCCGCGTGGGTACGGGCGCCGGTGGCCGCCACGACCTCGCCGAGCGCCTGCCAGTGATCGGGGTGGCGGTGGGTGGTGACGACGGAGGCGATGCCGTCGTCACCGATGAGCCGCAGCAGTGTCCGCGGGTCGTTCGCCGCGTCGATCAGCAGCTGTTCGCCGGTCGTGCGGCAGCGGAGCAGGTAGGCGTTGTTGTCCATCGGCCCGACGGCGACCTTGGAGATGATCAGGTCCGCCAGTTCGTGCACATCGGCGGGCCCGCCGACCTTGACCGCTCCGCTGTACGTCATGGCCCCAGCCTATAGCGGGGGCAGCGCGGGGAGTGCGCCACCGGAGACGTCGAGGGCGGCCCCGTCCCGGCGGCCCGCGAGCCAGCCCAGCAGGTCCGCCGCCGGTCCGGAGACGGTCACCTCCCCGCCCTCGGTCCCGCCCGTGCGCCACTCCTGGCCGGCGGCGAGCAGCAGGGCCGGCGGGACGGCCGGGTTGCCGGAGAAGCGGTCGGCGAGGAACGCGATCTCGCGCTCCGTGAACTCCTTCGGCAGGTCCTCGAGCTCGTAGCCGATGCCGAGGTCGACGTGGTGCAGCTCCACCTCGACGAGGCGGCGGAAGGGGATCCGCGCGGCCCGGTCGGTCACCCCGTTGCGGAGCTCGACCATGCGGCTCCAGTCGGCCGGTACCTCGCCGGCGGCCTGGAAGCGGGCCGCGCTGTCGCGTACGTCGTCGAGCTGGGCGGCGAGCGGGCGGGGGGCGTCGCGCTCGATGTCGGCGTCGCGCGCCTCGCCGCTGACGTACATGGGACGGCCCTCGAGGACGTTCACGAGGGCGTCGGCATTGCGTGCCAGGTGGGCGAGGACGTGCCCGCGGGTCCAGCCCGGCAGCCGTGACGGCTCGGCGACGGCCGCGTTGTCGAGGGAGGCGGCTGCACGGAGGAGCCGGTCGGTCGCCTCGCGTACGGAGGCCAGGTCATGCGCGTGGTCGATCATGCTGCTGACCCTAGCGGCGCCACACGATCGGGTGAAGGTGGCAGAGCGCGGCCGTAAATCGAATGCGCGTGCTATACGCTCGGTGGAGGCATCCTTGAAATGCAGGCATCCATCCATTTGGCGGCCCCCCGTAGGCTTGAAGAGTCTGGGACGGGGGCTGTGCCCCCGCTTCTCTCAAGAAAGGTGCGGACCGGCGTGGCCGACCGTCTCATCGTCCGTGGCGCGCGCGAGCACAACCTGAAGAACGTCTCGCTCGACCTCCCGCGCGACTCCCTCATCGTCTTCACCGGGCTCTCGGGGTCGGGCAAGTCGTCCCTCGCGTTCGACACGATCTTCGCCGAGGGGCAGCGCCGCTATGTCGAGTCGCTCTCCTCGTACGCCCGGCAGTTCCTCGGTCAGATGGACAAGCCGGACGTCGACTTCATCGAGGGCCTCTCCCCGGCCGTCTCGATCGACCAGAAGTCGACCTCGCGCAACCCCCGCTCCACCGTCGGCACCATCACCGAGGTGTACGACTACCTGCGTCTGCTCTTCGCGCGCATCGGCAAGCCGCACTGCCCCGAGTGCCGCCGCCCGATCTCGCGCCAGTCGCCGCAGGCCATCGTCGACAAGGTGCTGGAGCTGCCCGAGGGCAGCCGTTTCCAGGTGCTCTCGCCGCTGGTGCGCGAGCGCAAGGGCGAGTTCGTCGACCTCTTCGCCGACCTGCAGACCAAGGGGTACAGCCGGGCCCGGGTGGACGGGCAGACCATCCACCTCGCCGAGCCGCCGGCCCTGAAGAAGCAGGAGAAGCACACCATCGAGGTGGTCGTCGACCGCCTGACGGTGAAGGACAGCGCCAAGCGCCGGCTCACCGACTCCGTCGAGACCGCGCTGGGGCTGTCCGGCGGCATGGTCGTGCTCGACTTCGTCGACCTCCCCGAGGACGACCCCGAGCGCGAGCGGATGTACTCGGAGCACCTGTACTGCCCGTACGACGACCTGTCCTTCGAAGAGCTGGAGCCCCGCTCCTTCTCCTTCAACTCGCCGTTCGGCGCCTGCCCCGACTGCACCGGCATCGGTACGCGCATGGAGGTCGACCCCGAGCTCATCGTCCCGGACGAGGAGCGCTCCCTCGACGAGGGGGCCATCCACCCCTGGTCGCACGGCCACACCAAGGAGTACTTCGGCCGGCTGATCGGCGGGCTGGCGCAGGCCCTCGGCTTCCGCACCGACATCCCCTGGGCCGGGCTGCCGGCCCGCGCCAGGAAGGCGCTGCTGTACGGGCACAGGACCCAGGTGGAGGTCCGTTACCGCAACCGGTACGGCAGGGAGCGGGCGTACACCACGCCGGCCTTCGAAGGGGCCGTCTCCTTCGTCAAGCGGCGCCACAGCGAGGCCGAGAGCGACTCCAGCCGCGAGCGCTTCGAGGGGTACATGCGCGAGGTGCCCTGCCCCACCTGTGAGGGCACCCGTCTCAAGCCGATCGTGCTCGCCGTCACCATCATGGACAAGTCCATCGCCGAGGTCTCGGCGATGTCCATCAGCGAGTGCGCCGAGTTCCTCGGGCGTCTCACGCTGAACGCCCGGGACAAGAAGATCGCCGAGCGGGTGCTGAAGGAGGTCAACGAGCGGCTGCGCTTCCTGGTCGACGTGGGCCTGGACTACCTCTCGCTGAACCGTGCCGCCGGCACCCTCTCCGGCGGCGAGGCCCAGCGCATCCGTCTCGCCACCCAGATCGGCTCCGGCCTGGTCGGCGTGCTGTACGTCCTGGACGAGCCGTCCATCGGCCTGCACCAGCGCGACAACCACCGGCTCATCGAGACGCTGGTACGGCTGCGCGACATGGGCAACACGCTCATCGTCGTCGAGCACGACGAGGACACCATCAAGGTCGCCGACTGGGTCGTGGACATCGGTCCGGGCGCCGGCGAGCACGGCGGCAAGGTCGTCCACTCCGGTCCGCTGAAGCAGCTGCTCGTCAACAAGGAGTCGATGACCGGGCAGTACCTGTCCGGGAAGCGGTCCATCCCGACGCCGGAGGTCCGGCGGCCGGTGGACCCGTCCCGGCGGCTGACCGTGCACGGCGCCCGCGAGAACAACCTGCGGGACATCGACGTCTCCTTC
This sequence comes from Streptomyces sp. NPDC051310, assembly GCF_044455245.1. Classification (NCBI taxonomy): domain Bacteria; kingdom Bacillati; phylum Actinomycetota; class Actinomycetes; order Kitasatosporales; family Streptomycetaceae; genus Streptomyces; species Streptomyces sp. NPDC051310. The sequence continues at coordinate 45,943 of NZ_JBITEO010000007.1, read as the reverse complement.
CCGCTCGGCGTCCTCACGGCGGTCACCGGTGTGTCCGGTTCCGGCAAGTCGACGCTGGTCAACGACATCCTGTACACGCACCTGGCGCGCGAGCTGAACGGCGCCCGGTCCGTGCCGGGGCGCCACACGCGCGTGGACGGCGACGACCTGGTCGACAAGGTCGTGCACGTCGACCAGTCGCCCATCGGCCGGACCCCGCGGTCCAACCCGGCGACGTACACGGGCGTCTTCGACCACGTGCGCAAGCTGTTCGCCGAGACGATGGAGGCGAAGGTCCGCGGCTACCTGCCGGGACGCTTCTCCTTCAACGTCAAGGGCGGCCGCTGCGAGAACTGCTCGGGCGACGGCACGATCAAAATCGAGATGAACTTCCTGCCGGACGTGTACGTCCCCTGCGAGGTCTGCCACGGGGCGCGCTACAACCGGGAGACCCTGGAGGTCCACTACAAGGGCAAGTCCATCGCCGAGGTGCTGGACATGCCGATCGAGGAGGCGCTGGACTTCTTCGAGGCCGTTCCGACGATCGCGCGTCATCTGCGGACCCTCACGGAGGTCGGCCTCGGGTACGTCCGGCTGGGCCAGTCCGCGCCGACGCTCTCCGGTGGTGAGGCGCAGCGCGTGAAGCTCGCCTCGGAGCTGCAGAAGCGGTCCACCGGCCGGACCGTGTACGTCCTGGACGAGCCGACCACCGGTCTGCACTTCGAGGACATCTCGAAGCTCATCAAGGTGCTGTCCAACCTCGTCGACAAGGGCAACTCGGTGATCGTCATCGAGCACAACCTGGATGTGATCAAGACGGCCGACTGGGTCGTCGACATGGGGCCCGAGGGCGGCAGCGGCGGTGGTCTCGTCGTCGCCGAGGGAACTCCGGAGCAGGTCGCGGCCGTCCCGGCCAGTCACACCGGCAAGTTCCTGCGCGACATCCTCGACGCCGAGCGGATCAGTGACGCGGCGCCGACGGTTCCGGCGGCGCGCAAGCGCGCGGCCAAGAAGACGGCGGCGGCGGACGGCGTGGCGCGCAAGACGGCCACGGTCAGGACGACGACGGCGAAGGCGGCCGCGGCCAGGACGTCCACGAACAAGACCGCCACGGCGAAGAAGACGGCGGCCCGCGCCCGCAAGGCCTGACACGGAGGATCCGGACGCGCCGCCCCCGGGGGGGGGGGGGCCCCCCCGGGGGGGGGGGGGGGGGGGGGGGGGGGGGGGGGGGGGGGGGGGGGGGGGGCCGCCGGCCCCCCCGGGGCCCCCCCGGGCCCGCCCCGCGCCCCCCCCCCCCGCGCCCCCCCCCCCCCCGGCCCCCCCCCCCCGGGCCGGGTCGCGTCGCGTGGGGTGCGTCCTTCGACGCAGGCTCCGGCCCGTAGGCCTCCGGCTGCCGGGCCGTGAGGCCGAGGAAGCCCTCCGGCGGATGAAGGGCTCCGGTCGCGTGCCGGTCCCGGTACGGGTGCCCGTCCGGCGGGGCCTCGGCCGCTGGGGGCCTCCGGTCGGACTTTCGGACCCGGGGGCCTGCACGCATGAGGCCACCGCCGGGCGTGGAGGGCCGACGTCGCCCGGCGAGGGCGCATGTCTCCCGGGGCGCCCGTGAGGTCCGGGTCAGCCGGCGGGGTGCGCGTGCCCCGGTCCACCGGTGGGGGTCACGTCACCCGGCCCAGGCGAACCGGCCCCGCGCGCCGGACTTGGTCTCGAAGCCGTGGGGCATCTCCGCGTCGGCCCAGCGGGATCCGCTCGGGGCGAGCTCCGCCTCCTCCAGGCCCAGGCCGGTGATGAAGCCACCGCCCCGCAGAGTGAAGCTGGTTCCTCCCGGGTCACGCAGAAGCGTCGAGCGGACGTCGCCCGCGCCCTCCACTGCGAGCGACACGGTATCGCCGTCCTCGGTCACCTCGATGTGTGCCCGCTGCGTGGGCAGCCAGGCGGAGACGAGGGAATCGATGACCGCCATCGGCCCGCCCTTCCTGCCCTGGAAGATCGACTCCAGCTCGACGTGCTGGTCGTCGTCCACGCCGTCGTCCAGGCACAGCCGCGCGGTGCCGTCGGCGTCGAACAGCGTCGGCCCCGGCCAGTGGACCGCGAGGACGATCTCACGGCCGTTCAGTGACAGGCCGTCCGAGCTGCCCTCGTGGACGCGGAAGCCCAGCAGGCCGGAACACCATCCCTGGTCCATGATCATCAGGTCCTGCACCCCGAACCAGCAGGGGCAGAACATATTGCAGCTGCATGATTCGTACAGCTGCCCCTTCAGGTTCCACGTCATCCGCTTCTCCTCACTCGCGTGAGCGGATCCCCCCGACCATCGTCATCCCGCGGGCGGCGGATGGACAAGGGCCGGCACGGCGCACCGGGCCGACCCTCAGGACATCCCTGGATGATCGATTCCAGGGGTCTCCGGACGCTCGTAAACGGTTTCCTTCCGGCGGATCGGCCTGCGAGAGTGCGGCCATGAGTGACGTCGTCATCCGTCGGGCCGAGTCCAACGACGCGCCTGCGTCGGCAGCGATGCGCTGGCGGTTCAAGGTGGAGGACGGCGGAGATGAAGTCCCGCAGGACGAAGAGGGGTTCACCGCCGAATGCGAGCGGTGGCTACGTTCCCGGATGGCGGGGCCGTGGCGTGTCTGGCTCGCTGAAGTGGGCGGCCAGCCTTGTGGTCACGTGTTCGTGTGTCTCATGGAGAAGGTCCCGAGTCCCTACCCTGGCTCCGACGCCCTCGGTTACGTGACCGACTTCTACGTCACCCCGGAACAGCGCAACCGCGGCCTGGGCAAGGCCCTGCTCGACGAGATCACCCGCGATGCGCGCGCTCATGCCGCAGCTCAGCGACGCGGAGCTGGTGACGCTGGCGAAGATGCAGGCGATGCATCCCAGGTGATCAGGCCCTTCGCGTCCGCCTCGGCCTGGAGCCGGGTGAGGACCCTCGCCCAGGTGCCATCCCGCTGCCGGCGCCGCAACAGGTCATGGACCCGGTCCCACGGCCCATAGCGCTCGGGAACGTCCCGCCAGGGAGCACCGGTCCGGGGCCGCCACCGTATGCCGTCCATCAACTGCCGCCGCGTCCACACCCGTGGCCGGCCCGGCTTGATGCCCGTCGGCAGCACAGGCTGTGACCAGCACTTTCACAACGGACCCCAGGCGGGTGCCGTCAGCTCGGACGCGTACGGCGGCTCCGCGCCCGGGCGGGAGCAGGTCAGCGCGGCGGCGCGGGCGGCGAAGGACAGCAGGTCGCGCCAGGCCGGCGCGTCCAGGCCGCCGGGGTCCCGGCCCGCCAGACCGTGCAGGAGGGCGGCGTTCACCGTGTCACCCGCGCCGATGGTGTCCGCGACCTCCACCGGGACCGCCGGCACGGAGACGGACACGTCACGCGTCCACACCGACAGGCCCCCCGCGCCGCGGGTCATCACCACCGCCGCCGGTCCCCGCGCGAGCCACTCCTCGGGCGAGCCGCCCAGCCACGCGGCGTCCTCCTCGGAGAGCTTCAGCAGCGACACGTACGGCAGCCAGCCCGTGAACCGGGCCCGGTAGGCGTCGGCGTCCGGGATGAGACCGGGCCGGACGTTCGGGTCCAGCACCGTCAGCACGCCGCGCCCCGCCTCCCGCCGCAGCAGCGCCTCGTACGCGCTCGCACCCGGCTCCAGGGCCAGCGAGCAGGTTCCGAAGGAGACCGCCCGCACCCGCTCGGGCAACTGCCCCGGGAGCTCGAAGAGCCGGTCGGCGGTGCCCTGCGCGTAGAAGCCGTACCGGGCGGAGCCGTCCGCCGCGACCGTGGCGACGGCCAGCGTCGTGGGCTCGGGGCCGCGCTGCACGAGGTCCGTCGCGACGCCCGCCGACCGCAGGCCGTCCAGCAGCGCCTCCCCGAACGCGTCGGTCGAGATCCGCGAGCAGAACACCGCCTCGGCACCGAGCCGCCCCAGCGCCACAGCGGTGTTGTACGGGCCGCCGCCGCGCCGCGGCACCAGCGCCGGCACGGGACCGGCCCCCGCGGCGCCGGACGGCTCCGGGACCAGGTCGATCAGCGATTCTCCGGCGACGACGATCACGGGCCCGAACGTAACCCATCTCCTCCGGCCAGGACAGACCCCGTGGGAAGCCCTCCGTTCTACGCGGGTATCGTCGGGTTCCGTCACCGACGTCCTCCTTGGAGAGCACCCATGCCCGGCCAGTCGCCCGCCCGCCGTTCCGTGCTGAAAGGCGCCGCCCTCGCCGGAGCAGCCGGGCTCGGTGTCGCCGCCTGCTCCACCGAGTCCAAGCTCGGTCACGCCGAGAACCCGACGCCGACCGCCCCGGTCGACCTCGGTGCGGCGGACGACGTACCCGTCGGCGGAGCGAAGCTGTACCGCGAGCAGCGCCTGGTCGTGAGCTGTCCCGCCAAGGGCCAGTACAAGGCGTTCAGCGCCCAGTGCACCCACGCGGGCTGCGTGTTCGACAAGGTCGAGGGCACGGAGGGGAACTGCCCCTGCCACGGCAGCCGCTTCGACGTCACCACCGGCAAGGCGATCAAGGGCCCGGCCACCGCGGCCCTGCCCGAGGTCCCGGTCAAGGTCACCGACGGCAAGCTGGTCGCCGGCCCCGACGCGTAAGCCTGCCGCTCCCGATCCGGTTACCGTCGGCAGCGGCATCGGCACTTGGCCGGCACCATCGTCGGACCGCGTGGCGCCGCCATCGGGACCGGTGCCGGACCGCACCCGACCCACCCGCACCGGGGGCGAGCCCAGGGGCCCGGGTCCTGGGAACCGGGCCGTGCCCCGCCCCGGACGGGGCACGCGATCAGTCCCAGTCCCAGTCGATCCCCAGGATCCCCGGCCGCACGCCCTGCTCCACGAAGTGCACCGTGCGGTGCCGGCCGCTCAGCGTCAGGTCGCCCCGGGCACCGCGCGGCGCGCCCGCCGACGTCTGGGCGAAGCGCCGGCACCGTACCGGCAGGGCGTCCTCGTGGAAGCGCACCTGCAGCACGTACTGACCGCCCGCGAAGCTGAAGCCACGCACGTACTCACCGCTCACACCGCCGGTGCCGTCCTCGAAGCCGTACCCGAAGACGTACGTCTCACCCGCCCGCAGCCGTGCGTCGAAGAGCAGCTCGGCGACGACGACACCCGTGCCGTGGTGCCGGCGCACCCGCCCGGTGCGGCAGTTCTCGCCCGCGCGCACCACCACCCGCTCCGCGTCGCACCCCGGATCCCCGTGGTGAATGGCGACGTAGCGGTCGACGCCGTCCCGATGGGCGCGCACCACGTGCTGCGAGTCCCGCCCGACCAGCTCCCGCGCCGCCCCGATCCGCACCCGTTCGTGGTGCCCCACGGTGTGCAGGCCGCCGTCCGCCGGCGACTCCAGCCCCGCGAGCAGTTCCTCGACGGCTCCCGACACCTCGACCAGGGAGCGGTACGGGCGCGTCGCCGGCCGTTCCGCCTCCGCCGCGCCCCCGGCCGGGCCCAGCAGCCGGATCAGCGAGCCGCCGGGCAGCCGGAGCAGCTCCTCCAGACCCCGCACGGCCTTCAGGGACTCCGGTCGCTGCGGGCGGCGGGCGCCCTGCTGCCAGTAGCACAGACTCGTCACGCCCACCTTGATGCCGCGGTGCGCGAGATGGTGCTGGACCCGCTGGAGCGGCAGGCCGCGCACCGCGAGCGCCGTGCGCAGCGCCAGGTGGAACGGGCCGGTGTGCAGGATCTGCGCCAGATCGGCCTCGGTGTGTCCCGGTGGTGCCATGGGGGACTCCTCGGTGAACGTTCACGACGGGGCTGTGCGACACGGCGCCGCCGAGGGCGGGCGGGCCGGTGGGGCGGGGCATGCCGTTCACACGCGACCGGAGGCGTTCACGGCGCGGTGTCACCCCGCATTGAAGCGCGTTGACCTGCTCCCGACAACGGTTCGATGCTCAACAGCAGCGTCCGGACGCGATCCTCCCTCCCCACATCCCCATCCGGAGGAACGCGATGCGCACCCCCCGCACGAGCAGAAGCAGAGCCGACAGCAGAAGCAAGGCCGACAGCAGAAGCAGGAACCTCGTCCTCGCGGTGCTCCTCACCGCCGCGGCCGTCCTCCTCCCGGTGCCCGCCGCCACCGCCGAGGACCACGCCGCGTTCGCCGCCAAGCGCCTCGGCATCACCATGCAGGCCCAGCAGAAGACCAACTGGTGCTGGGCCGCCGCCGGCAACACCATCGCCGCCTGGTTCGGCCGCGGTCACACCCAGAACCAGTTCTGCAACGCCGCGTTCAACCGCGGGCAGGGCTCCGACTGCCCCAACTGGCAGGCCACCCTCGGCAACGTGCAGACCGGGCTGCGCTGGGCCGGCGTCGCACCGGGCTCGTACGTCGACGGCTGGCTGCGCTACGCGACCGTGCAGACCGAGATCAACGCCGACCGCCCGGTGGAGACCCGCATCCAGTGGTCCGGCGGCGGCGGACACATGCACGTCCTCCACGGGTACGACGACTCCCGCGGCTGGGTGTACTGGGGCGACCCGTGGCCGTCCAACGACCGCTACAACTGGGCCTCGCACGCCTGGTACGTGGACAACGGCTCCTTCTCCTGGACGCACTCCCTCTACCGGATCGGGGCGTGAACGGCATGCGACGCATACGAGCCGTTGCCGTCGGCGCCCTGACCACCGTGGCGCTGCTGGGCCTCGCCGCACCCCGGGCCGGCGCGACCGGGGCGGGCGACACCCCGGACCGCGCGGTCACCGCTCCCGCCACCCTCGACACGCTCTCCCGCTTCTTCGCCCGGGACGGTGCCGCCGCTGCCGCGCGGGACACCCGGCCCCGTATCGACGGGCGGGCCGTCCCGGTGCGGGTCCTGTCCCCGGACTTCGTGGCGGGGAAGGCGGGAGCCCCGGTCGCCCGCGTGGCGTTCCACGCCGCCACGGCGGTCGCCGCGGACGGCCGGAAGGCGTCCGTCTGGACCGTCCGCCGGGGTGCGGCGGGCTGGCAGGTCGTGAACATCGCGACCGGCGACGACGAGGTCCGGTACGCCGTCGAAGGCGCCCGCCGGCTGCCCGGCGGCACCGTCTTCCGTGAGCCCCAGATCGACGCCTGGTACGTCCACAAGGGCACCGAGGTGCTCCCGCTGGACGCGGACGCGATACGCGCGGTCGGGGCGGACGGCACCACGCTCGCCGCCTACCGCCACCGGGTGCGGGCGGCGTACGGGGACAAGCTGCCCGGCTCCGCGTACGCGAAGGCGGGCAGGGCCGGCGGCTACGGCACCCCCGCCGAGCCTCCCGGAACCGCGGCCACCGCCGCGCCCCCCGGCACCGCGGCCGCCTCCGCCATCGCTCCCGGGGCCGCCTCCGCGACCCCAGGCAACCCCTTCCCGGCCGGGCCCGCAGCCGCAGCCGCGACCGCTGCCGTCGCCGCCGCCCTGGCGGGCTTCCGGGCCCGGCGCCGTCACCACCACCGCGCCTGAAGCACCCGCCGCCCGGGCCGGCCCGCGGAGCGCCCCCGTCCCCACCGGGGGCGCTCCGCGGGCACCGGTACGGGGGCCGGGAGCACGCCCGGAGTGTCAGTGGGCGCCAGTAGGGTGTGAAGCATGGCAGACCCCTCCAGCTACCGCCCCAAGCCGGGACAGATCCCCGACTCGCCGGGGGTCTACAAATTCCGCGACGAGCACCGCCGGGTGATCTACGTCGGGAAGGCGAAGTCCCTGCGCCAGCGGCTCGCCAGCTACTTCCAGGACCTGGCGGGCCTCCACCCGCGCACGCGCACCATGGTCACCACGGCCGCCTCCGTCGAGTGGACCGTGGTGTCCACGGAGGTCGAGGCGCTCCAGCTGGAGTACTCGTGGATCAAGGAGTTCGACCCGCGGTTCAACGTCAAGTACCGCGACGACAAGAGCTACCCCTACCTCGCGGTCACCCTCAATGAGGAGTTCCCGCGCGTGCAGGTCATGCGCGGCCAGAAGAAGAAGGGCGTGCGCTACTTCGGCCCGTACGCCCACGCCTGGGCCATCCGCGAGACCGTCGACCTGATGCTGCGCGTCTTCCCGGTGCGCACCTGCTCCGCCGGGGTGTTCAAGAACGCCGAGCGCACCGGCCGCCCCTGCCTGCTCGGCTACATCGGCAAGTGCTCGGCCCCGTGCGTGGGCCGGGTCGGCCCGGAGGAGCACCGCGAACTGGCCGACGAGTTCTGCGACTTCATGGCCGGCCGCACCGGCACGTACCTCCGCCGCCTGGAGAAGGACATGATGCTGGCGGCCGAGGACATGGAGTACGAGAAGGCCGCCCGCCTCCGGGACGACATAGGCGCCCTCAAGCGGGCCATGGAGAAGAACGCCGTCGTCCTCGCCGACGCCACCGACGCCGACCTGATCGCCGTCGCCGAGGACGAGCTGGAGGCCGCGGTGCAGATCTTCCACGTCCGCGGCGGCCGGGTGCGCGGCCAGCGCGGCTGGGTCACCGACAAGGTCGAGGCCGTCGACACGGCCGGCCTCGTCGAACACGCGCTGCAGCAGCTGTACGGAGACGAGAGCGGCGACGCCGTCCCCAGGGAGGTCCTCGTCCCGGCGCTCCCCGAGGACCTGGACGCCGTGACGCAGTGGCTGAGCGGGCGGCGCGGCTCCCAGGTGTCCCTGCGCATTCCGCAGCGCGGCGACAAGAAGGCGCTGATGGAGACCGTCGGGCGCAACGCCCAGCAGGCGCTCGTCCTGCACAAGACCAAGCGCGCCAGCGACCTGACGACCCGCTCCCGCGCCCTGGAGGAGATCGCCGAGGCCCTCGGCCTGGACACGGCTCCGCTGCGCATCGAGTGCTTCGACATCTCGCACCTCCAGGGTGAGGACGTCGTCGCGTCCATGGTCGTCTTCGAGGACGGCCTGCCCCGCAAGAGCGAGTACCGCCGCTTCCAGATCAGGGGCTTCGAGGGCCAGGACGACGTCCGCTCGATGCACGAGGTGATCAGCCGTCGCTTCAAGCGGTACCTCGCCGAGCGCGAGAGGACCGGCGAGTGGGCGGTGGAGGAGGCCGACGGCACGCAGGCCCCCGGCGCCACGATCGGCCTGGACGGCTCCGGTGCGGCGACCGGCCCGGACGGCTCCGGCGCCACGACCGGCCCCGACGGCTCCGGCGCGGGCAGCGGCCCGGACCGCTCCGGCGCGGGCGGTGGCCTCGGACTGAGCGGTGAGGTCCCGGCCGGCCCGGCCGAGGAGACCGGCCGGCCCAGGAAGTTCGCCTACCCGCCGCAGCTCGTGGTGGTCGACGGCGGCCGGCCCCAGGTCGCCGCCGCGCGGCGCGCCCTGGACGAGCTCGGCATCGACGACGTCGCCGTCTGCGGCCTCGCCAAGCGCCTGGAGGAGGTCTGGCTCCCGGACGAGGAGGACCCGGTGGTGCTGCCCCGCACCAGCGAGGGGCTGTACCTCCTGCAGCGCGTCCGGGACACGGCGCACGACTTCGCCATCCGCTACCAGCGCAGCAAGCGCACCAAGCGCATCAGGACCAGCCCGCTGGACGCCGTCCCCGGGCTCGGGGACACGCGCAAGCAGGCGCTGATCAAGCATTTCGGCTCGGTGAAACGGCTGCGGCAGGCGACAATCGAGCAGATCTGCGAGGTGCCGGGTCTCGGCCGGAAGACCGCCGAAGCCGTGGCCGTCGCCCTCGCCCAGGCCGCTCCGGCCGCTCCCGCCGTGAACACGGCGACAGGAGAGATCATTGAAGAGGACGACGGGGGTACCAGCCATGATTGATCACGACCCGGCGGCAGAGCCGGCACCAGACGGAGAAGACGGAGCAGCACACGTGAGTACGGGCACGACGATCGAAGCCGGCGAGGCCGCCGAGGCGGCCATCCCCGAGCTGGTGATCATCTCCGGCATGTCCGGCGCCGGGCGCAGCACCGCCGCCAAGTGTCTGGAGGACCTCGGCTGGTTCGTCGTGGACAACCTGCCGCCCGCGTTGATCCCCACGATGGTGGAGCTCGGGGCCCGCTCCCAGGGCAACGTCGCGCGGATCGCCGTCGTCGTCGACGTACGCGGCCGCCAGTTCTTCGAGAGCCTGCGCGAGTCCCTCGCCGACCTCGACGCCAAGCAGGTCACGCGCCGGATCGTCTTCCTGGAGTCGTCCGACGAGGCGCTCGTCCGCCGCTTCGAGTCGGTGCGCCGCCCGCACCCGCTCCAGGGCGACGGCCGCATCGTCGACGGCATCGCCGCCGAGCGCGACCTGCTCCGCGAGCTGCGCGGCGACGCCGACCTGGTGATCGACACCTCCAGCCTCAACGTCCACGAGCTGCGCGCCAAGATGGACGCCCAGTTCGCGGGCGACGAGGAGCCGGAGCTGCGCGCCACGGTCATGTCGTTCGGGTACAAGTACGGCCTGCCGGTCGACGCCGACCTGGTGGTGGACTGCCGCTTCCTGCCCAACCCGCACTGGGTCCCCGAGCTGCGCCCGTACACCGGCCTCAACGACGAGGTGTCGGGGTACGTCTTCAACCAGCCGGGCGCCAAGGAGTTCCTGGACCGCTACACCGAGCTGCTCCAGCTGATCTCCGCCGGCTACCGTCGCGAGGGGAAGCGGTACGTCACCATCGCGGTCGGCTGCACCGGGGGCAAGCACCGCTCCGTGGCCATGTCCGAGAAGCTCGCCGCCCGGCTCGCCGCCGGGGGAGTCGAGACCGTCGTCGTCCACCGGGACATGGGGCGCGAGTGAAGCCGTACCGCCGGCGTACGAGCACCCTGCCGGTCCGTACGCTCCGCAGACGCGGCGCGCAGCCCAAGGTCGTCGCCCTCGGCGGCGGCATGGGCCTATCCGCGTCCCTCGCCGCGCTGCGCCGCATCACCGGCGACCTGACCGCCGTGGTCACGGTCGCCGACGACGGAGGCTCCAGCGGCCGGCTCCGCGAGGAGCTGGGTGTGCTGCCGCCCGGGGACCTGCGCAAGGCCCTGGCCGCGCTGTGCGGCGACGACGACTGGGGCCAGACCTGGGCCCGCGTCATCCAGCACCGCTTCCAGTCCCAGGGCGATCTGCACGAGCACGCGGTCGGCAACCTGCTGATCGTCGCCCTGTGGGAGCAGCTCGGCGATCACGTCCAGGCCCTGGACCTGGTCGGCAAGCTGCTCGGCGCGCACGGGCGCGTGCTGCCCATGTCGGCCGTTCCGCTGGAGCTTCAGGCACTGGTCAAGGGGCACGACCCGGACCGTCCGGACGACGTGGACCTCGTGCGGGGACAGGCGACCGTGGCGCTCACGCCCGGCGAGGTCCAGTCGGTGCACCTCGTGCCGAACGATCCGCCGGCCGTGCCGGAGGCGGTCGCCGCCGTGCTGGACGCCGACTGGGTCGTGCTCGGGCCGGGCTCCTGGTTCTCCTCGGTGATACCGCACCTGCTGGTGCCCGAGCTGCTGGACGCCCTGATCGAGACGAAGGCCCGCCGGGTCCTCTCGCTCAACCTCGCGCCGCAGCCCGGAGAAACCGAAGGCTTCTCACCGCAGCGTCATTTGGAGGTTTTGGGACGACACGCCCCTAAACTCGCCCTGGACGTGGTGCTGGCCGACGAGGCCGCCGTACCCGACCGCGAGTCCCTCGCAGATGCCGCCCAGCGGCTCGGTGCCGCGGTCGAGCTGGCCCCGGTGGCCAGGAAGGACGGCCTGCCGAAGCACGACCCGGAGCTGTTGGCCGCCGCGTACGACCGTATTTTTCGGATGCATGGAAGGATCGGCCCATGGCGATGACGGCAGCGGTGAAGGACGAAATCTCCCGGCTTCCCGTCACCCGGACCTGCTGCAGAAAGGCGGAGGTCTCGTCGATCCTGCGGTTCGCGGGCGGACTGCACCTGGTCAGCGGGCGGATCGTGATCGAGGCGGAGCTGGACACCGCGATGGCGGCGCGCCGGCTGAAGCGCGACATCGCCGAGATCTTCGGCCACGGCTCGGAGCTGATCGTGATGGCGCCCGGCGGTCTGCGGCGCGGCTCGCGCTTCGTCGTACGGGTGGTGGCGGGCGGCGACCAGCTGGCCCGCCAGACGGGGCTCGTCGACGGCCGGGGCCGTCCCATCCGGGGCCTGCCGCCGCAGGTGGTGTCCGGGGCGACCTGTGACGCCGAGGCGGCGTGGCGCGGCGCCTTCCTGGCGCACGGCTCGCTGACCGAGCCGGGCCGCTCCTCCTCGCTGGAGGTCACCTGCCCCGGCCCGGAGGCCGCCCTCGCGCTGGTCGGCGCCGCCCGCCGGCTGTCCATCGCCGCCAAGGCCCGCGAGGTCCGCGGTGTGGACCGCGTGGTGGTACGGGACGGTGACGCGATCGGCGCGCTGCTGACCCGGCTCGGGGCGCACGAGTCCGTGCTGGCCTGGGAGGAGCGGCGGATGCGCCGCGAGGTCCGCGCCACCGCCAACCGCCTGGCCAACTTCGACGACGCCAACCTGCGCCGCTCCGCGCGCGCGGCCGTCGCCGCCGGTGCCCGGGTGCAGCGCGCCCTGGAGATCCTCGGCGACGAGGTGCCCGAGCACCTCGCGGCGGCGGGGCGGCTGCGCATGGAGCACAAGCAGGCCTCGCTGGAGGAGCTGGGCGCGCTGGCGGACCCGCCGCTGACGAAGGACGCGGTGGCCGGCCGGATCCGCCGCCTGCTGGCCATGGCCGACAAGCGGGCCCAGGACCTGGGCATCCCGGGCACCGAGTCGAACCTGACCGAGGAGATGGCCGACGGCCTGGTCGGCTGACCGGATCCCGTACGCACACTGCCGGCGCCCCGCCACGGGGCGCCGGCAGTGTGCGTCTCCCGGCCCGGGCGGTGCCGCCTCCGCGGGCCGTCGGGCGTCCCGCCGGCTTCCGGCCCAGCCGTGCCACGCGGTATTGACATGATCATGGGGTGTCATGAGCCTGGCATCTGTTCACTTTCGTGGCAGACAACAGCAAGGGGGGCTAATGAGACGCAGAGCGAGATCGATCCTCGCCGCGGCTTCACTGCTGATAGCCGGACTGGCGGCGGCACCCGTCGCCGGGGCCGAGCAGGCGCGCGACCCGGATGCGGCCGGCGACGGCATCTCCGTATGGCACGCGAAGGTCGCCAAGGAGCAGGTACCGCTCCTCCTCGAAGCCGGCGCCGACGGTCACGAGCTGAGCGAACGGGTCCCCGAGAAGGGCACGGCGACCGTCGAGCTGTACCTCACCGGGCAGCAGGCGGACAGCCTGCGCGACAAGGGCGTCCGCCTCACCGAGCACACCGTCTCCGCCGCCGCCGAGAAGCGCGTCGCCGCCGCCGGGGACGGCGTCTTCCGCCCCTACGGCGGCGAGGGCGGACTCAAGGAGGAGATCCTCGCGACCGCCCGCGCGCACCCCGGCATCACCAAGGCCGTCAGCATCGGCAGGACCGTGCGCGGCCAGGACATCCTCGCCCTGAAGCTCACCAAGGGGGCCAAGAAGTCCGCCGACGGCTCCAAGCCCGCCACCCTCTACCTCTCCAACCAGCACGCCCGCGAGTGGATCACCCCCGAGATGACCCGGCGGCTGCTCCACCACTACCTCGCCGGCTACGGCAAGGACCCGCGGATCACGAGGATCGTCGACACCACCGAGCTGTGGTTCGTGCTCTCCGCCAACCCCGACGGCTACGACCACACCCACGCCGACCCCGCCCACCGCCAGTGGCGCAAGAACCTCCGCGACAACAACGGCGACGGCAGGATCACCCCCGGCGACGGCGTCGACCTCAACCGCAACTTCGCCTACAAGTGGGGTTACGACAACGAGGGCTCGTCCCCCGACCCCGCCGACGAGACCTACCGCGGCCCCGCCCCCTCGTCCGAGCCCGAGACGAAGGCGCTCGACGCCTTCCAGAAGCGCATCGGCTTCCAGTACGGCATCAACTACCACTCGGCGGCCCAGTTGCTCCTCTACGGAGTCGGCTGGCAGGTCGGCACCGACACCCCCGACGACGTCCCCCTCAAGGCGCTGGCCGGCACCCCCGCCGCCTCCGCCGTCCCGGGCTACCGCCCGCAGCTCTCCTCCGAGCTCTACACCACCAACGGCGAGGCCGACGGCCACGCGGCCAACGTCAACGGCATGCAGATGTTCACCCCGGAGATGTCGACCTGCGCCACCGCCTCCCGCGTCGACCCCGACGACGCCTGGGAAGCCGCCGACTGCGCCTCCGTCTTCACCTTCCCCGACGACGAGAAGCTGATCCAGCAGGAGTTCGCCAAGAACATCCCCTTCGCGCTCGCCGTCGCCGAGTCCGCCGCCCGCCCCGACGACCCGGTCTCCCCGACCGGCGCCGGCGCGCCCCCCTTCGTCCCCGACCCCTTCACCACCTCGTACGCGTACGACGGCGACGACCAGGAGGTCTCCGTCACCGCCCGCAGGACGCTGCGCGACAAGGAGCTGAAGTACCGCGTCAACGGCGGACGCGTCCATGACCAGCGGCTCGAGGCCTGGGAGGGCGGCGAGACGTACGGCGGCGAGGACAACCTCTATTACGACGAGTACCGCGCCGAGGTCCAGGACGGTGAACCGGGCGACACCGTCGAGGTCTGGTTCACCGGCCGCACCCGCGACGGCAAGCGCGTGTCCTCCACCCCGTTCACCTACACCGTCGCCGCCCGCCCGCGCGGCGACGTGCTGGTGCTCGCCGAGGAGGGCGGCACCGCGCCCGCGCGGCACGCCGCCGCGTACACCAGGGCGGTCGCCGACACCGGCCGCAGGGCCGCGGTCTGGGACGTCGCCACGCAGGGCACCCCCCACGCGCTCGGCGTCCTCGGCCACTTCCGGACCGTCGTCTGGTACACCGGCGCGAGCCGTCCCGGCGGCCCCACCATGTTCGCCGTGCGCGACTACCTCAACGAGGGCGGCACGCTCGTCAACGCCGGGGAGCAGGCGGGCGGGCAGATCGACATCGGACGGGCCGAGTCCGACGACTTCGCCCAGTACTACCTGGGCGCCTACCACCGCGCCGGGCTGAAGGACCCGGCCGGATTCGCCGGCGCCGGACCCTTCGCCGGCACGCAGGCCGGCCTCGCCGCCGTGCCCGGCAACCCGCTGGACGACGCCGGCGCCTACACCGTCACCTCCGACACCCTCACCCCGGACCGGTTCCCGCAGTTCCGCAGCGCGGCCGCCGGCGACTACCCGGGCCTGCGTACCCCCTTCGAGCCGTTCGACGGCGCGTCGTTCGGGGCCGCGCGGCACGCCGACAACGCCTGGATGCGGCTCACCCGCACCATCGACCTCACCGGCGTCGACGCCTCCGCCGCACCGACCCTCCGGTTCGCCCTCAGCCACGACACCGAACCCGGCTACGACAACGTGATCGTCGAGGCCCACACCGTGGGGCAGGACGACTGGACGACCCTGCCCGACGCCCACGGCAACACCTCCACCGAGGTCCCGACCCAGTGCGAGGAGGGCTTCTACGCCGACGGCCACCCCTTCCTCTCCCACTACCTCACCGTCGGCACCGACGGCTGCACCGCCACCGGCACCACGGGCGCCTGGCACGCCTTCACCGGCGCGTCCAACGGCTGGCGCCGGGCCGCCGTCGACCTCAGCGCGTACGCCGGCACGAAGGTCGAGCTCTCCCTCTCCTACGTCACCGACGCGGGCACCGGCGGGATCGGGACCTTCGTCGACGACACGCAGCTGGTCGTCGGCGGCGCCGCCCGTGACGCCGAGGGTTTCGAGACCTCGCTCGGCGCCTGGACCGTGTCCGGTCCGCCGGCCGGCAGCCCCGGCAACGCGGCGGACTGGCTCCGCTCGCCCGCGCTGTTCCACTCGCAGGCGGCCGTCACCACCCGCGACACCGTGCTGCTCGGCTTCGGACTGGAGCACGTGACCGGCCCCGCGGAGCGCGCACGGCTGCTGAAAAAGGCGCTCACCGCACTGCGCCGCTGACCCTGCGTAGCCGTCCCGGGGGGCCGGAACCCGTACTCATCGGTAGATACGGGTTCCGGCTTCCCACGGGTGCGCTCGATGTCACTCCGGCGCTGCCGGAGAGGTAGGGTCGTAAGCGGTCGGGGACATCCCTAATAAAACTCGCCGGCGTCGAAACCCGGCGTACCTAACGAGGAGATCGGTTCGTGACGATCCGCGTAGGCATCAACGGCTTTGGCCGCATCGGTCGTAATTACTTCCGCGCGCTGCTGGAGCAGGGTGCAGACATCGAGATCGTGGCTGTCAACGACCTGGGTGACACCGCGACCACCGCTCACCTGCTGAAGTACGACACCATCCTCGGCCGTCTCAAGGCCGAGGTCACCCACACCGCCGACACCATCACCGTGGACGGCCACACCATCAAGGTGCTCTCCGAGCGCAACCCGGCCGACATCCCGTGGGGCGAGCTGGGCGTCGACATCGTCATCGAGTCGACCGGCATCTTCACGAAGAAGGCCGACGCCGAGAAGCACATCGCCGGCGGCGCGAAGAAGGTCCTCATCTCGGCTCCGGCCACCGACGAGGACATCACCATCGTCATGGGCGTCAACCAGGACAAGTACGACGCGGCCAGCCACCACATCATCTCCAACGCCTCCTGCACCACCAACTGCGTGGCGCCGATGGCCAAGGTCCTCGACGAGAACTTCGGCATCGTCAAGGGCATGATGACGACGGTCCACGCGTACACCAACGACCAGCGCATCCTGGACTTCCCGCACAAGGACCTGCGCCGCGCCCGCGCCGCCGCGGAGAACATCATCCCCACCTCCACGGGCGCCGCCAAGGCCACCGCGCTCGTCCTCCCGCAGCTCAAGGGCAAGCTGGACGGCATCGCCATGCGCGTCCCGGTCCCGACCGGCTCGGTCACCGACCTCGTCCTGGAACTCGACCGCGAGGTCACCAAGGACGAGATCAACACCGCCTTCCAGAAGGCCGCCGAGGGCCAGCTCAAGGGCATCCTCGAGTACACCGAGGACCCGATCGTCTCCTCCGACATCGTCAACTGGCCGGCCTCGTGCACCTTCGACTCGCAGCTCACGATGGTCCAGGGCAAGCAGGTCAAGGTCGTCGGCTGGTACGACAACGAGTGGGGCTACTCCAACCGCCTCGTCGACCTCACCGTCTTCGTCGGCGGTCAGCTCTGACAGTCTGAGCACCAGGGCAGGCATCCCGGTGTGAGCACAGGGCTCGGGCAGCGCAACGCCGCGCTGTACGGGCCCTGTCGCTTGCGTCGATTCTCCAAGGAGCAACAGGGACAGATGAAGACGATCGATGAACTCCTCCGCCAAGGGGTGGAGGGCAAGCGGGTATTCGTCCGCGCCGACCTCAACGTGCCCATGGACGGCACCACCATCACCGACGACGGCCGCATCCGCGCCGTGCTGCCCACCATCAAGGCGCTGACCGGGGCCGGTGCCAAGGTCGTCGTGGCCTCCCACCTCGGCCGCCCCAAGGGTGCCCCGGACCCCGCCTACACCCTGCGGTTCGCGGCCTCCCGCCTCGGTGAGCTGCTCGGCCGCCCGGTGTCCTTCGCGGGCGACACCATCGGCTCCGAGGCCCACTCGGCCGTCGGCCACCTCGAGGACGGCCAGGTCGCCGTCCTGGAGAACCTGCGCTTCAACGCCGGCGAGACGTCCAAGGACGACGCCGAGCGCGCCGAGTTCGCCGCCCGCCTCGCCGCCCTCGCGGACGTGTACGTCGGCGACGGCTTCGGCGCGGTCCACCGCAAGCACGCCTCCGTGTACGACCTGCCGCGGCTGCTCCCGGGCTACGCCGGCTACCTGATCGCCTCCGAGGTCGCCGTCCTCAAGCGGCTGACCGAGGACGTCCAGCGCCCGTACGTCGTCGTCCTCGGCGGCGCGAAGGTCTCCGACAAGCTGGGCGTGATCGACCAGCTGCTGGAGAAGGCCGACCGCATCCTCATCGGCGGCGGCATGGCGTACACCTTCCTCAAGGCCAAGGGCCACGAGGTCGGCATCTCGCTGCTGCAGGAGGACCAGGTCCCGGTGTGCCTGGAGTACCTGGCGCGCGCCGAGCAGAAGGGCGTGGAGTTCGTCCTCCCCGTCGACGTCCTGGTCTCCTCCGAGTTCCCGGACCTGAAGACCAAGGCCCCGGCCCACCCCACCACGGTCGCCAGCACCGCGATCCCGGCCGACCAGGAGGGCCTGGACATCGGTCCGGAGACCCGCAAGCTGTACGCATCGAAGCTCGCCGACGCGGCCACCGTCTTCTGGAACGGCCCGATGGGCGTCTTCGAGCACCCCGACTACGCCCAGGGCACCAAGGCCGTCGCCCAGGCGCTCGTCGACTCCAAGGCCTTCACGGTCGTCGGCGGTGGCGACTCCGCCGCCGCCGTGCGGATCCTGGGCTTCGACGAGGACGCTTTCGGCCACATTTCGACCGGCGGCGGCGCGAGCCTCGAGTACCTCGAGGGCAAGACGCTTCCGGGCCTCGCCGCACTGGAGGACTGACCCTTACATGAGCAGCACCCGTACCCCGCTGATGGCGGGCAACTGGAAGATGAACCTCAACCACCTCGAGGCCATCGCGCACGTCCAGAAGCTCGCCTTCGCCCTGAACGACAAGGACTACGACGCCGTCGAGGTCGCGGTCCTGACGCCCTTCACCGACCTGCGTTCGGTGCAGACCCTCGTCGAGGGCGACAAGCTCAAGATCAAGTACGGCGCCCAGGACATCTCGGCGCACGACTCCGGCGCGTACACCGGTGAGATCTCCGGCGCCATGCTGGCCAAGCTGAAGTGCGCGTACGTGGCGGTCGGTCACTCCGAGCGCCGGCAGTACCACGCCGAGACCGACGAGCTCTGCAACGCCAAGGTCAAGGCCGCGTACCGGCACGGGCTCACCCCGATCCTCTGCGTCGGCGAGGGCCTGGACGTCCGCAAGGCCGGTGACCAGGTCTCCTACACGCTCGCCCAGCTCGACGGCGGGCTGAAGGACGTCCCGGCCGAGCAGGCCGAGTCGATCGTGATCGCGTACGAGCCGGTGTGGGCCATCGGCACCGGCGAGGTCGCCACGCCCGAGGACGCCCAGGAGGTCTGCGGGGCGATCCGCGGACGGCTGGCCGAGCTGTACTCGCAGGAGCTGGCGGACAAGGTCCGCATCCAGTACGGCGGTTCCGTGAAGGCCTCGAACGTGGCCGCGATCATGGCGCAGCCGGACGTCGACGGCGCCCTCGTGGGCGGCGCGGCACTGGACGCCGACGAGTTCGTCAGGATCGTCCGTTTCCGCGACCAGTGAGCCGGTGCCCCGGAGCCCTCGGGGCGGACCGGCAGGTGTGAGTATGCGGTAGGGCGGATCCGTCGTACCCTTGCGGGGGCCGGGGCTCTGGGTGAGCCCGGCCCCCGTCGTCCGTAGAAGTCCAGAAGTCCGAGAATTGCCAGGAAGTAGGGTCCAGCCGTGGTTATGGGGTTCTCGATCGCCCTGATCGTCTTCAGCCTGCTGCTGATGCTGCTGGTGCTGATGCACAAGGGGAAGGGCGGCGGCCTCTCCGACATGTTCGGTGGCGGCATGCAGTCGTCCGTCGGTGGCTCGTCCGTCGCCGAACGCAACCTGGACCGCATCACCGTAGTGGTCGGTCTGCTGTGGTTCGCGTGCATTGTCGTACTTGCGCTGCTGGTGAAGCTGGACGGCTGAGCCGGCGGTTCCGCGTCCGGTGGCCGGGTGTAACTCCAATCACTGGACGCGCGTTGGGCCTTACGTAGACTGGGGCATCTTCGAGCACCATCACGCAGGGAGTTACGACCGTGGCAAGTGGCAACGCGATCCGGGGAAGCCGGGTCGGGGCGGGGCCGATGGGGGAGGCCGAGCGGGGCGAATCCGCGCCGCGTCTCCGGATCTCCTTCTGGTGCTCGAACGGGCACGAGACCCAGCCCAGCTTCGCCAGCGACGCGCAGGTTCCGGACACCTGGGACTGCCCGCGGTGCGGGTTCCCGGCCGGACAGGACCGGGACAACCCGCCGGACCCGCCGCGCACGGAGCCGTACAAGACGCACCTCGCGTATGTGCGCGAGCGGCGCAGCGACGCGGACGGCGAGGCGATCCTGGCCGAGGCGCTCGCCAAACTGCGGGGCGAGATCTGATGTGTGAGTGACGGGCTCCGCCGGTGGACACCACCGGCGGAGCCCGTCGCCGTAGGGCCCCCGCAGCCGGCCGAGCCCCGCTGTCAGTGCCGCCCCCTACCGTTGGCAGGGCCGGACGGCCCGGCGCGGAGGGGGAGTTGTGGCGGAAGCTCAGGCTGTACGGCCGGTGCGGGGCGTGCCCGCGTGGCGCGGTGGGTTCGGGCGGCTGTGGGCCGCCGCGGTCGTCTCGAAGTTCGGCGACTCGCTGCGCACCGCCGCGCTGCCGCTGCTGGCCGCCTCGCTGACCCGTGACCCGCTGCTGATCGCCGCGGTGTCCGCGTGCGGCTATCTGCCGTGGCTGCTCTTCGGGCTGCTGGGCGGGGCCGTCGCCGACCGGATCGACCAGCGGCGCGCCATGTGGGCCGTCGACCTGGTCCGCGGTGTGCTGATGGCGGGCTTCGCGGTCGCGATCGCCCTCGGGCACGCCTCGATAGGCCTGCTGATCGCGCTCGCGTTCGCGCTCACCACGCTCCAGACGCTCTTCGACAACGCCGCCACCGCGCTGCTGCCGTCGCTGGTGCCGGCGGAGACGCTGGCGAGCGCCAACGCCCGGCTGATGACGGGGCAGCAGCTCGCCGGCGGGTTCCTCGCCGCGCCGCTGGTGCCGGTGCTGCTGGTGGCGGGTGCCGCCGTGCCGTACGCGGCGGACGCCGTCACGTACGTCCTGGCGGCGCTGCTGGTGGCCTCGCTGCGGGTGGCGGCGCCGCAGCGCGCCCCGCGTGCGCCCGGCTCCACCCTGCGGGCGGAGATGGCCGAGGGGCTGAGGGTGCTGTGGCGGGACGCCACCCAGCGGGCCCTGTGCGTGGCCACCACCCTGACGAACGTCGGGGTGGGCGCGCTCATCGCGACGCTGGTGCTGCACATCACCGGGTGGCTGGACGCGGGCGACGCCGGCTTCGCGGCGGCCATCACGGCGTACGCGGCGGGCAGTCTGGCCGGCGGGGCGGTGGCCGGGCGGATCGGCGCCCGGATCGGGCGGATGCGGGCGGTGCTCGTCGCCGGGACCGTACAGACGGGCGCCCTGGTGGCGATGGGCACGGTACGCGAACTGTGGGTCGCCGTCGTCGCGATGGCGGTGTTCGGACTCATGGGCATGGTGTGGAACGTCCACCAGGTCACGCTCATGCAGGAGCGCAGCCCGGAGGGCATGATCGGCCGGACGAGCGCCGCCTTCCGCACGCTGGCGATCGGCGGCGCCCCGCTCGGCGCGATGCTGGGCGGCGCGGTGGCGGCGGCCTGGGGGCTGAACACCCCCGCCCTGCTGGCCGCCGGACTGTTCGCGCTCGCCGTCGCGTCACTGACGCCGCAGATCAATTAGGTTGGGAGTCGCAGCGGGGCAAGCAGGCAGGTACGAGAAGAAGTGGGCTGATGTCCGAGATGAATGCAGCAGAAGGACGCACCAGGCTCAATCGGATGCCCGAGTGGACCGCTCTGGGCAAGCACCGCGAGCAGCTGGGGCAGACACATCTGCGCGACCTGTTCGCCGCCGACCCGGCGCGCGGCACCGACTACACCCTGCAGGTCGGCGACCTGTATCTGGACTACTCCAAGCACCTGGTGACCGACGAGACGCTGCGGCTGCTGCGGGAACTGGCCGCCGCGACCGGGGTCGCCGCACTGCGGGACGCCATGTTCCGCGGCGAGCGCATCAACACCACCGAGGACCGCGCCGTCCTGCACACCGCGCTGCGCGCCCCGCGCGACGCCGTCGTCGAGGTCGGCGGCGAGAACGTGGTGCCGGGCGTGCACGCGGTGCTCGACCGGATGGCCGCCTTCTCGGAGCGGATCCGCTCGGGCGAGTGGACCGGCCACACCGGAAAGCCCATCAAGAACATCGTCAACATCGGCATCGGCGGCTCGGACCTGGGCCCGGCGATGGCGTACGAGGTGCTGCGCTCCTACACCCGGCGGGACCTGACGTTCCGTTTCGTCTCCAACGTCGACGGCGCCGACCTCCATGAGGCGATCCGCGATCTGGACGCCGCCGAGACGCTGTTCATCATCGCCTCCAAGACCTTCACCACCATCGAGACCATCACCAACGCCACCTCGGCCCGCAACTGGCTCCTCACCGAGCTGAACGCCGGCCAGGAGGCCGTCGCCCGGCACTTCGTGGCGCTGTCGACCAATGCCGGGAAGGTCGAGGACTTCGGCATCGACACGGCCAACATGTTCGAGTTCTGGGACTGGGTCGGCGGCCGCTACTCGTACGACTCGGCCATCGGCCTGTCCCTGATGATCGCCATCGGACCGGACCGCTTCCGCGAGATGCTCGACGGCTTCCACCTCGTCGACGAGCACTTCCGCACCGCGCCGCCCGAGGAGAACGCGCCGCTGCTGCTGGGCCTGCTGGGTGTCTGGTACGGCGCCTTCTTCGACGCGCAGTCGCACGCCGTCCTGCCGTACAGCCACTACCTGTCCAAGTTCACGGCGTACCTCCAGCAGCTCGACATGGAGTCCAACGGCAAGTCCGTCGACCGCGACGGCAACCCCGTCGACTGGCAGACCGGTCCGGTCGTCTGGGGCACGCCCGGCACCAACGGGCAGCACGCCTACTACCAGTTGATCCACCAGGGCACCAAGGTCATCCCGGCGGACTTCATCGGCTTCGCCGAGCCGGTCGCCGATCTGCCGCCGGGCCTGGCCGCCCAGCACGACCTGCTCATGGCCAACTTCTTCGCCCAGACGCAGGCGCTCGCCTTCGGCAAGACGCCCGAGGAGGTACGGGCGGAGGGCGTCCCGGAGGAGCTCGTGCCGCACAAGACCTTCCGCGGCAACCACCCCACCACCACCATCCTCGCCGACGAGCTGACCCCGTCGGTGCTGGGCCAGCTGATCGCGCTGTACGAGCACAAGGTCTTCGTCCAGGGCGCCGTGTGGAACATCGACTCCTTCGACCAGTGGGGCGTCGAGCTGGGCAAGGTGCTGGCCAAGAGGATCGAGCCCGTGCTGACCGAGGGCAGGGGCGGCGAGGAGCTGGACAGCTCGACCGCCGCACTGGCCGGCCGGTACCGGGCGCGGCGCGGGCGCAAGGACTAGGGGGAAGGTCCGATGACGGGGGAGAACGCGGTGCGGCTGCGGCCGCCGGCCCACCCGCCGAGCGAGCGGGCCGTCGGCTGGTGGCGGGCGCAGCTGGCGCTGCTCACCGCGGCACCCGTGGCCGTCCTCGTGCTGCTGGGCGTGTTCATCGCGCCCGTGCGCACCTGGCTGCTGCTGCCCGCGGCGGCCGTGGCCGTGCTGGGGCTGGCCTGCACCGCGTTCCTCCCCCGCTGGTGGTTCGGCGTCCACCGGTGGGAGGTCACGGACGACGCCGTCTACGTCCGCACCGGCTACTTCCTGCGCGAGTGGCGGATCGCGCCGATGTCGCGGATCCAGACCGTGGACACCGTGCGCGGGCCGCTGGAGCAGGCGTTCCGGCTCGCCACGGTGACCGTCACCACCGCCTCCGCCAAGGGCGCCCTCCGGATCGAGGGGCTCGACCACGAACTGGCCGCGGAGCTCGCCGAGCGGTTGACCGTGCTCACCCGGGCCACCCCCGGGGACGCGACATGACGGCCGCCGGCACCGAGGACACGGCATCCGCCGGGCAGGCCGTTCCCGCTGTGCAGGTGGTTCCCGGCGGGCGCGGCGAGGACGACTGGCGGCGGCTCGACCGGCGGACCGTCGCCGTCACCGCCCTGGTGACGGCCGGTGTCGCGGCCGGTGGAGCCGTGCCCGCGTTCCTGGGGCTCGCCGGGGCGATGGCGGTGTGGCAGGCGTGCGCGTTCGTCCTGGCCGGCGCGGTCGCGCTCATCGCCGGTGCGGCGGCCGTCGACCATGTGCGCTGGCGCAGGACCCGCTACCGCATCGGCCCCGAGCGCGCCGAGCTCCACACCGGGCTGCTGCTCGTCAAGCGCCGTTCACTGCCCCGCGAGCGGATCCGCAGCGTCGACCTGACGGCCCATCCGCTGCTGCGCGTCCTCGGGCTGGTCAAGGTCCGCATGGGCACCGGGGAGCACACCGGCGGCGACTCCACCCTGGAGCTCGACCCCGTCACCCGGGCCGAGGGCGAGCGGCTGCGGCGCGAGCTGCTCGACCGCACGCTCGCCCGCGCCGACGGCACCCCGGCCGACGGCGAGCTGGCCGCGCTGGACCCCGCCTGGATCCGGTACGCCCCGGTCTCGTTCGTCGCCCCGCTGCTCGGCGGTGCGGCGGCCGGGGCCGTGCTCCAGGTCAGCGACTGGTTCGGGGCCCAGCGGGAGGTCATCGACTGGATCGGCGACCGGTTCCGGGACACGCCCCTGGTGTGGACCGTCCTCGTGCTCGTCGCGGCCGCAGCGGCCGCCGGGGTGGTCGGCGCCCTCGGACTGTGGGTCGAGATGTGGTGGAACTACCGGCTGGAGCGCGAGCCCGGCGGCACGCTCAGGGTCCGCCGCGGACTGCTCACCGCACGCTCCCTGTCCATCGAGGAACGCCGGCTGCGCGGTGTCGAGCTGGTCGAGCCGCTCGGCGCGCGCCTGTGCGGCGCCGCCCGGGTCGACGCCATCGCCACCGGACTCACCCAGGACGAGGAGGACCAGCACGCCGACCACCGGGCGCTGCTGCCCGCCGTCCCGCGCGCCCTGGCCCACGACGTGGCCGCCCGGGTGCTGCGCGAGGCGCCGGCCGCCACGGACACCCGGCTCCCGGCGCACCCCCTCACCGGACAGCCGCTGCCGGCGCTGCCCCTGACGGCCCGGCCCCTCACCGCGCACCCCCGCGCGGCCCGGACCCGCAGGCTGCGCCGTGCGGTGGGAGCCGCACTCGCCCCCGCCCTGCTGCTGGCGGTCCTCGCCGTGGCCGCCGGCCTGGACGTCCTCGCCTACGCGGCCGCCGGCTGCGCCCTGCTCCTGACGCCGGTGGCGGTCGCCTTCGCCCTCGACGCGTACCGCGCCCTGGGCCACGGCATCAGCGGCGGCTACCTCCTCACCCGTTCCGGCACGGTCCGCCGCGCGACGGTCGCCCTGCAGCGCGGCGGCGTCATCGGCTGGACGGTCAGGCAGTCGTGGCTCCAGCGCCGCGCCGGACTGGTCACGCTCACCGCGACGACGGCGGCGGGAGCCGGCGCGTACCACGTCCACGACGCCGACGGGAGCGAGGCGCTGCGCTTCGCCGCGGACGCGGTGCCGGAGCTGCTGGAGCCGTTCCTCCAGCGGTGAGATTGGGCCATCCGGCGCCGCACCAGCGGGGCCGTCCGGTGCTCCGGCACGTATCGTGGCTGGCTCCCGCGCCTGCCCCCGCAGGCGCTGCCCACCCGAAGGACGGCTGAACGGAACAGCGCGTTGTCTGTCTCGCTCCACGACCACCGGCTCGCCGAGCCGACGTCACGAGCCGCCGAAAGGAGTGCACGGACCCCGCGGGGCGGCCGGCTGCCCTCGCTGACCGGGATGAGATGGGCCGCGGCCCTCCTCGTCTTCCTCTACCACGTATGGCACGCCGGCTACCTCGGCGGCCGGGACCACGCATGGGTGAACCGGGCGTTCGCGCCGGGCCTCGTCGGCGTGTCCTTCTTCTTCGTCCTCTCCGGCTTCGTCCTGGCGTGGTCGGCCCGGCCGGGCGACCGGGCACCGGCGTTCTGGCGCCGCCGCATCGCCCGTGTCTACCCGGTCCACCTGGTCACGGCGGCGGTCACCCTGCTGCTGGCGTTCACGGTGCTGCCGGGGCTGCGGCCGCGGGACGGTCACGTCGAGGTCGTGGCGAACCTGCTGCTGGTGAGCGCCTGGCGGACCGAGTGGTGGCAGGCCGTCAACCCGGTCAGCTGGTCGCTGGTCTGCGAGGCGTTCTTCTACGCCGCGTTCCCCGCCCTGTTCGCGGTGGTCCGCCGGCTGGGCCCCGGGGGGCTCCACGTCCTGGCGGCACTGTGCGCCGTTACGGTGATGTCCCTGCCGGGCGTCGAATCGGCCTGGCACCTGGGGCTGGCCTTCAACTTCCCGCCCGTCCGGCTGCCCGAGTTCGTCCTCGGCATGGCGCTCGCCCGGCTGGTGGCACTGGGCCGGTGGTACGGCCCCGGGCCCGGCGTCTCGCTGGCGGTCACGGCGGCGGGCTACCTCCTCGTACCGGAGCTGCGCGGCGCGTACGCCTCGGCCACCGTGCTCGGCTTCGCCCTGCTCATCGCGGCCGGCGCGGTCGCCGACGTCCGGGGCACGCCGTCGCCGTGGCGCGGCCGCCGGCTCGTCCGGCTCGGCGAGTGGTCCTTCGCCTTCTACATGATCCACCTGCTGGTGCTGTCCGCCGCCGGGCTGTGGTTCGGCCGCACGCCGCACGCCGAGGGCTTCGCCTCCGTCGGCGCGGCCGCGCTCCTCCTCGCCGTGTCGCTGGCCCTGTCGGCGGTCCTGTACCACGCGGTGGAGCTGCCCGGACAAGGCCTGCTGCTGCGCAGGCGCCGCCGCGACGCCGCCTCCGCCGCGCGCTGAGCCCGCACGCACGAAACGGCCCGGCCCACCTCGCGGTGGACCGGGCCGTTCTGCGCGTACCCGACGGGGGCCGTTGCTCAGGCCGGCGCGTACAGCGAGCGCGGGAGCTCCGCGGCCGCCGCGGCGTCCAGCAGCCACAGCGTCCGGGCCAGGCCGTACGCCCCGGCGGCCGGGGCCCGGAGCTCGTCCGCACCCGACAGGGCGGTCGCGGCCGCCTCCGCCTTGTCCTCGCCCGCCGCCAGCAGCCACACCTCACGCGCCGCGCGGATCGCCCGGAACGTCAGCGAGATCCGGGTCGGTGGCGGCTTGGGCGCGCCGTGCACGCCCACCACCGTGCGCTCGGTCTCCCGCAGCGCGGGGTGCTCCGGGAACAGCGACGCGACGTGCGTGTCCGGGCCGACGCCGAGCATGAGCACGTCGAAGGCCGGCACCTCGGCGCTCGCGCCGCCCGCCCGGGCCGCCGTGGCGAGCTCCTCGGCGTACGCGGCGGCCGCGGCGTCCGCGTCCGTGCCGTACGCACCGCCCGACACGGGCATGGTGTGCACCCGCGCCGGGTCCAGCGGGACGGCGTCCAGCAGGGCGGCGCGGGCCTGCGTGTCGTTGCGGTCGGGGTCGCCCTCCGGGAGGAACCGCTCGTCGCCCCACCACAGGTCGAGCCGCGACCAGTCGATCGCGTCCCGGGCGGGCGACGAACCCAGCGCGGCCAGCAGGCCGTTGCCGTTGCGGCCGCCCGTCAGGACCACCGAGGCGGAGCCGCGGGCGGCCTGGGCGTCCACGACCGCCGTGATCAGCCGGGCCGCCGCGGCCCGCGCCATCAGCTCCTTGTCGCGGTGGACCACCAGCTGCGGTGCGCTCACTTGGCGGCCGCCTTCTTCGCCGCGGCCTTCGCCGGCGCCTTCCTGGTGGAGCCGTCACCGGGCGACGCCGCCGCGGCGGCGGGCTCCGGCCCGGCGGTCTCGGAGCCCCCGTGCCGGCCCAGCCGGTCGATCCCGTACCGCAGCGCCGAGGCGTACGTGTCGTCCGGGTCGAGCCGCCGCAGCTCCTCGGCGATCAGCTCAGCCGTCTCACGCCGCTTGAGCGCGACCGCCCGGTCGGGCTGCCCCTCGATGGACAGCGTGGCCAGCGAACCGTCGGCGCGGTCCAGCACGATCGGACCGCAGTCGGTCGCCAGCCGTACGGCCGTGAGCCCGGGCCCCTGCGACTGCGAGCGCTTCACCGGGACCTTCAACCGGTCGGCCAGCCACATGGCCAGCAGCTCGACGCTCGGGTTGAACTCCTCGCCCTCCACCTCGGCCGACGTGACCTCGCAGTGGATCTGGTCGAGGGCCGCCGCGAGCATCGAACGCCACGGCGTGATCCGCGTCCAGGACAGGTCCGTGTCACCCGGCGTGTACGCCTCGGCGCGGGCCTTCAGCTCCTCGATCGGGTGCTCACCGGCGTAGGTGTCGGTCACCCGCCGCTGGCCCAGGGCGCCCAGCGGGTCCTTCGCCGGGTCGGTCGGCGCGTCGACCGGCCACCACACCACGACCGGCGCGTCCGGCAGCAGCAGCGGCAGGACCACCGACTGGGCGTGGTTGATGACCTCGCCGTACAGCCGCAGCACCACCGTCTCGCCGGTGCCCGCGTCCGCGCCCACCCGCACCTCGGCGTCCAGGCGCGCCTTCGCCCGGTCCCGCGGCGAGCGCGAGAACCGCTTGATGACGACCAGGGTGCGCGACGGGTGCTCGCGGGACGCCTCGTTGGCGGCCTTCAGCGCGTCGTACGCGTTCTCCTCGTCGGTGACGATGACGAGGGTGAGCACCATGCCGACGGCCGGCGTGCCGATGGCCCGCCGGCCCTGCACCAGGGCCTTGTTGATCTTGCCGGACGTGGTGTCCGTAAGGTCGATCTTCATGGCCGGCGCCAGCTCCGTCCGTCTCGTGCGAGCATTTCGTCCGCCTCGACCGGCCCCCAGGTCCCGGCCTGGTACTGCGCGGGCTTGCCGTGCTTGTCCCAGTACTGCTCGATGGGGTCGAGGATCTGCCAGGACAGCTCGACCTCCTCCACGCGCGGGAAGAGGTTCGCGTCACCGAGCAGGACGTCGAGGATGAGCCGCTCGTACGCCTCGGGGCTGGACTCGGTGAAGGACTCGCCGTACGCGAAGTCCATCGAGACGTCCCGCACCTCCATGGAGGTGCCCGGTACCTTCGAGCCGAACCGCATGGTCACGCCTTCGTCCGGCTGGACGCGGATGACCAGGGCGTTGTGCCCCAGCTCCTCGGTCGCCGTGTGGTCGAAGGGGGAGTGCGGGGCCCGCTGGAAGACCACCGCGATCTCGGTGACGCGGCGGCCCAGACGCTTGCCGGTGCGCAGGTAGAAGGGGACGCCCGCCCAGCGGCGGTTGTCGATCCCCAGCTTGATCGCGGCGTACGTGTCGGTCTTGGACTTGGGGTCGATGCCCTCCTCCTCCAGGTAACCGACGGCCTTCGCGCCGCCCTGCCATCCGGCGGAGTACTGGGCCCGCACCGTCGACTTGCCGAGGTCCTTGGGCAGCCGCACCGCACCCAGCACCTTGGTCTTCTCGGCCGCGAGGGCGTCCGCGTCGAAGGAGGCGGGCTCCTCCATCGCGGTCAGGGCCAGCAGCTGGAGCAGGTGGTTCTGGATGACGTCACGGGCGGCGCCGATGCCGTCGTAGTACCCGGCGCGGCCGCCGATGCCGATGTCCTCGGCCATCGTGATCTGCACGTGGTCGACGTACGACCGGTTCCAGATCGGCTCGAAGAGGGTGTTGGCGAACCGCAGCGCCAGGATGTTCTGGACGGTCTCCTTGCCCAGGTAGTGGTCGATCCGGAAGACCTGCTCCGGGGCGAACACCTCGTGGACGATCGAGTTCAGCTCCTTGGCGGAGGCCAGGTCGTGCCCGAAGGGCTTCTCGATGACCGCGCGCCGCCAGGAGCCGTCGCTCTGGTCGGCCAGCCCGTGCTTCTTCAGCTGCTGGACGACCACGGGGAAGAACTTCGGCGGCACGGAGAGGTAGAAGGCGAAGTTGCCCCCGGTGCCCTGCGCCTGGTCGAGCTCCTCCATCGTCTTCTTGAGGGTCTCGAAGGCCTCGTTGTCGTCGAAGTTGCCCTGGACGAACCGCATCCCCTGGCTGAGCTGCTGCCACACCTCCTCGCGGAAGGGCGTGCGGGCGTGCTGCTTGACGGCCTGGTACACCTCGTCGGCGAAGTCCTCGTCCTGCCACTCGCGACGGGCGAACCCGATCAGCGAGAAGCCCGGCGGCAGCAGGCCGCGGTTGGCGAGGTCGTACACCGCGGGCATCAGCTTTTTACGGGACAAATCGCCCGTGACGCCGAAGATCACCAGGCCCGACGGCCCCGCGATGCGCGGGAGCCGTCGGTCGGCGGCGTCACGGAGCGGATTCGCTCCATGAACTGCGTTCAAGGTTTTACGCCTCCGAAGGGGCGAGGCGCTTGAGCTCCGCCTCGGTCGACTTGAGCAGGTCGTTCCAGGCCGCCTCGAACTTCTCGACGCCCTCGTCCTCCAGGACCTGGACCACATCGTCGTACGAGATGCCGAGCTTCTCGACCGCGGCGAGGTCGGCGCGCGCCTGCTCGTACGTGCCCGCGATCGTGTTGCCGGTGATCTCGCCGTGGTCGCCCGTGGCCTCCAGGGTGGCCTCCGGCATGGTGTTCACCGTGCCCGGCGCGACCAGGTCGTCGACGTACAGCGTGTCCTTGTACGCCGGGTCCTTGACGCCGGTCGAGGCCCACAGCGGACGCTGCTTGTTGGCCTGTGCCTTGTCCAGCGCGGCCCAGCGGTCCGACGAGAACACCTCCTCGTACGCCTCGTACGCGAGGCGCGCGTTGGCGAGCGCGGCCTTGCCGCGCAGCGCCTTGGCCTCGTCGGTGCCGATGCCGTCCAGGCGCTTGTCGATCTCGGTGTCCACGCGGGACACGAAGAAGGACGCCACCGAGTGGATCTTCGACAGGTCCAGGCCGCGCTCCTTGGCCTTCTCCAGGCCGGCCAGGTACGCGTCCATCACCTTGCGGTAGCGCTCCAGCGAGAAGATCAGCGTGACGTTGACGCTGATGCCCAGGCCGATGACCTCGGTGATCGCCGGCAGGCCCGCCTCGGTCGCCGGGATCTTGATCAGCGTGTTGGGGCGGTCCACCAGCCACGCGAGCTGCTTGGCCTCGGCGACCGTGGCCTTGGTGTCGTGCGCCAGGCGCGGGTCGACCTCGATCGACACGCGGCCGTCCTGGCCCTGGGTGGCGTCGAACACCGGCCGCAGGATGTCGGCGGCGTCACGGACGTCCGCCGTCGTGATCATGCGGATGGCTTCCTCGACGGTCACCTTGCGGGCGGCGAGGTCCTCCAGCTGCTGGTCGTAGCCGTGGCCCTCCGAGATCGCCTTCTGGAAGATCGAGGGATTGGTCGTCACGCCCACGACGTGCTGCTGGTCGATCAGCTCGGCCAGGTTGCCGGAGGTGATCCGCTTGCGCGACAGGTCGTCCAGCCAGATCGCGACGCCTTCGTCGGAGAGGCGCTTGAGTGCGTCTGTCATGAGAGTTGCATCTCCTACTCGTACGTATACCGGCGTCAGCGCGCTGCGGCTTCGATCGATTCCCGGGCGGCGGCGGCCACGTTGTCGGCGGTGAAGCCGAACTCGCGGAACAGGACCTTGCCGTCCGCGGAAGCGCCGAAGTGCTCCAGCGAGACGATGCGGCCCGCGTCACCGACGTACCGGTGCCAGGTCAGGCCGATCCCGGCCTCGACCGCGACCCGCGCCTTCACCGACGGAGGCAGCACCGCATCCCGGTACCCCTGGTCCTGCTCCTCGAACCACTCGACGGACGGCATCGAGACGACCCGGGTCGGAATGCCGGCGGCCTGGAGCTGCTCGCGCGCCTCGACGCACAGGTGCACCTCGGAGCCCGTGCCGATCAGCACGACCTGCGGCTCGCCGCCTTCCGCCTCGAACAGCACGTAGCCACCGCGCGCGGCGTCGTCGTTCCACTCGTACGTCGGGACGCCCTGCCGGGTGAGGGCCAGGCCGTGCGGCGTGCCCTTGCCGAACTCCTTGGTCCAGCGGCGCAGGATCTCGCGCCACGCGACCGCCGTCTCGTTGGCGTCCGCCGGGCGCACGACGTTCAGGCCCGGGATCGCCCGCAGCGACGCCAGGTGCTCCACCGGCTGGTGCGTCGGGCCGTCCTCGCCGAGACCGATCGAGTCGTGCGTCCACACGTACGTCACCGGCAGGTGCATCAGCGCGGACAGGCGGACGGCGTTGCGCATGTAGTCGGAGAACACCAGGAAGGTGCCGCCGAAGATGCGGGTGTTGCCGTGCAGCGCGATGCCGTTCATCTCCGCGGCCATCGCGTGCTCGCGGATGCCGAAGTGGATGGTCCGGCCGTACGGGTCGGCCTCCGGCAGCGGGTTGCCCGCGGGGAGGAACGACGACGTCTTGTCGATCGTCGTGTTGTTCGAGCCGGCCAGGTCGGCGGAGCCGCCCCACAGCTCGGGGATGACCGCGCCCAGCGCCTGGAGCACCTTGCCCGAGGCGGCGCGGGTCGCGACGCCCTTGCCGGGCTCGAACACCGGGAGCTTCTCCTCCCAGCCCGTGGGCAGCTCGCCCGCGGCGACGCGGTCGAACTCCGCCGCGCGCTCCGGGTTGGCGCTGCGCCACTCCTCGAACTGCTTCTCCCACGCGGCGCGGGCCTCGCGGCCGCGGTCCACGGCTTCGCGGGTGTGCGCGATGACCTCGTCGGCGACCTCGAAGGTCCGCTCCGGGTCGAAGCCCAGGACGCGCTTGGTGGCCGCGACCTCCTCGTCGCCGAGCGCCGAGCCGTGCGCGGCCTCGGTGTTCTGCGCGTTCGGCGCGGGCCAGGCGATGATCGAGCGCATCGCGATGAACGACGGGCGCGAGGTCTCGGCCCTGGCGGCCTGGAGGGCGGCGAACAGCGCCTCGGGGTCGAGGTCGCCGTTCTCCTTGGGCTCCACGCGCTGCACGTGCCAGCCGTAGGCCTCGTACCGCTTCATCGTGTCCTCGGAGACCGCGGTCTCCGTGTCGCCCTCGATCGAGATGTGGTTGTCGTCCCACAGCAGGACCAGGTTCCCGAGCTTCTGGTGCCCGGCCAGCGAGGACGCCTCCGCGGAGATGCCCTCCTGCAGGCAGCCGTCACCGGCGATGCAGTAGATGAAGTGGTCGAACGGGGACGCCCCCGGCGCGGCCTCCGGGTCGAACAGGCCCCGCTCGTAGCGCGCGGCCATCGCCATGCCCACGGCATTGGCGACACCCTGGCCCAGCGGCCCGGTCGTCGTCTCGACGCCCGCCGTATGGCCGTACTCCGGGTGGCCGGGGGTCTTGGAGCCCCAGGTCCGGAAGGCCTTCAGGTCGTCCAGCTCCAGGCCGAACCCGGCCAGGTAGAGCTGGGTGTACAGCGTCAGCGACGAGTGGCCCGCGGACAGCACGAACCGGTCACGACCGGTCCAGTCGGGGTCCGACGGGTCGTGCCGCATCACCTTCTGGAAGAGGGTGTACGCGGCGGGGGCCAGGCTCATGGCCGTACCGGGATGGCCGTTGCCGACCTTCTGTACGGCGTCCGCGGCCAGGATGCGGGCGGTGTCTACGGCCCGCTGGTCCAATTCGGTCCACTCGAGGTCTGTGGTGGTCGGCTTGGTGCTCACCCTGGGTCAGGGCTCCTCTCCACATGTCGAATGCCGGTGACGTCGATCTCACCGGCCGCTGTCGAGCCTACCCCCGTGAGAACGCGCATTTTTTCGAGTCATTCCAGAGTGCGGGCATCGCGTGCGGCCCGCCTCCCGACCGGCCACTCCGGCGTTTGTCATATGAATACGGAGCCGCTCAGCCGAGTGCTCAACCGAGCATGGCGACCGCCCTTTGCGACCCCCTTCCGCACCTCTTCCCGCACGCCTTCCACACCCCTTTCCGCAGCCCCTTCCGGCACCCGGTCCAACACGACCGACCCCCGAGGAGGGCGAGGTATGGGCAACGTCTAGAGTGGCGTGGTACGCGCGAGTCTTTACCGGGCCTTCACGCCCGGCGCGACTTGCTGGGATGTCTCTGTCAGGGGTGTGCGTGACGGCCGTCGAATCCCGTCCTGGGGGGACCTCCCAGGCCCTTGGGGCTCTGGGGGAGGGTGTTCTCGGGACGAGCACCGGCAACCGGCCATTCGGGGCCCGCGTCAAGGCGTTCGTGGCTCTGACCAAGCCGCGGATCATCGAGCTGCTGCTCATCACCACCGTTCCGGTGATGTTCCTGGCCGAGCAGGGTGTGCCCGACCTGTGGCTGGTGGTCAACACCTGCCTCGGCGGATACCTTTCCGCGGGTGGCGCCAACGCCCTGAACATGTACATCGACCGCGACATCGACGCCCTGATGGACCGCACGTCCCAGCGGCCGCTGGTCACGGGCATGGTCTCGCCGCGCGAGGGGCTGGTCTTCGGCCTCGTCCTCGCGGTCGTCTCCACGGTCTGGTTCGGCCTGCTCGTCAACTGGCTGTCCGCCTGGCTGTCCCTCGGCGCGCTGCTCTTCTACGTCGTCGTCTACACGATGATCCTCAAGCGCCGTACCGCGCAGAACATCGTGTGGGGCGGGATCGCCGGCTGCATGCCGGTCCTCATCGGCTGGTCGGCGGTGACCGACTCGATGTCCTGGGCCGCCGTCATCCTCTTCCTCGTCATCTTCTTCTGGACGCCGCCGCACTACTGGCCGCTGTCGATGAAGGTGAAGGAGGACTACGCGCGCGTGGGCGTGCCCATGCTCCCCGTCGTCGCCTCCAACAAGGTGGTGGCCCGCCAGATCGTCCTCTACAGCTGGGTCATGGTCGCCGTCTCCCTGCTGCTGACGCCGCTCGGCTACACCGGCTGGTTCTACACCGCGGTGGCGCTCGCGACGGGCGGCTGGTGGCTGTGGGAGGCGCACGCGCTCCAGGCGCGCGCGAAGGCGGGCGAAACGGGCGCGAAGCTCAAGGAGATGCGCCTGTTCCACTGGTCGATCACGTACGTGTCGCTGCTGTTCGTGGCGGTCGCGGTGGACCCGTTCCTGCGCTGAGGCGTGTGGCGCCGATGACTCTGGCCAGTTTCCCTACTGGTCGGTAGCATCCTGTTCATGGCAGACACCAAGCAGGCGGACAAGCAGGGCGGCAAGCAGGCCGAGCGCAGGATCTCCCGGCTCGCCAAGCAGATCCGGGCCTTTTCCGAGGAGCACGGCGGCGCCGAGGGACAGCTGGCCTACATCGGCCAGATGGGCACCCGCATCGTGCTCGTCGGTGAGGACGGCGGCTGGGGCGACCTCGTCGCCCCCACGCACGAGGTCGCGAAGTCCGCAGCCGAGAAGGCCGGGCTCACCCTCCACGACGACTTCGACGGCGACCTGGCGGCGAAGGTGCGCACCGGCCCGTACGAGTGGACGCGCATGGCCGGCATCCAGATCGGCGGCCCCTCCAACGACTGAGGCGGCATCCGGGGCAACACCTCGGGCGGGGGTCACCCGTTAGGACCTGTGACGGTTCAGCCACCGCAGGGAGCCCCCGCAATGATCGACACCCCGACGCTGGTGGACCAGTACTGCCACGGGGTGCTCCGCACGGAACTGGGCCTCGGCACGTTCGAGGCCCGTCTCGGCACGACCGCGGGTCCGCCCGCGCCGGGCACCACGTTCTTCGACACGCAGACCGGCTTCGCGGTGCGGCGCTGGTGCCCGCCGCTCCTCGGCCTGGAGCCGCACTGCCCGCCCGCCCGGTACCTGGCCCGCCGACGTGAGCTCGGCGTCCTGGAGACGGGCCGGCGACTGCTGCGCGCGACCGGGATCTCCACCTATCTGGTGGACACCGGACTGCCGGGCGACCTCACCGATCCGGTGGAGATCGCCGCCGCGGCTGACGCGGAGGCCCACGAGATCGTCCGCCTCGAACTCCTCGCCGAAGAGGTCGCCGACACCTCCGGCACGGTCGACGGGCTGCTGTCCAACCTGGCCGAGGCCGTCCACGGCGCGGCCGTCTCCGCCGTGGCCTTCGCCTCCGTCGCCGCCGTGCGGCACGGCCTGGTGTACGCCCCCGATCCGCCAGGCCCCGGCGAGGTGCGCGGCGCGGCCGGCCGCTGGCTGGCGGGCCGCCGCGCGGGCGAGCCGCTCACCGACCCCGTCCTGCTGCGCCACCTGCTGTGGATCGCGGTCTCCTCCGGGCGGCCGCTCCAGCTCCACGTGGACGTCGAGGACCCGATACGGCTCGCCGACTTCGCGGCCGCCACCAGCGGGCTCGGTACGGATCTGGTGCTGCTGCACGGCTCCCCGCACCACCGGCGGACCGCCCACCTGACGAGCGTCTTCCCCCACGTGTACGCAGACCTCGGGGCCGCCCTGGCCCGCACCGGCCCCCGGGCGTCGGCCGTGCTCGCGGAGATCCTGGAGCTGGCGCCCTTCGGCAAGCTGCTGTTCTCCAGCGGCGCCGGCGGATTGCCCGAGCTGCACGTGGTGGGCGCGCGGGTGTTCCGCGAGGCGCTCGGGAACGTGCTGGCCGACTGGGTGCGCGCCGGCGCCTGGTCCCGTACGGACGCGCAACGCGTCGCCGACATGATCGCGGCGGGCAACGCCCGGCGGGTGTACGGGCTGCGGGCCGGCCCGGGGGGTGTCTAGGCGGTCGCCGTGACGCTCACCGCGTCCGGCTGCCGCCCGGGCGCGTCCGGCACGGCGGCCGGCCGCTCGCGCAGGCTCAGCGCCAGCCGCAGCACGGCGATCCACATCAGCGAGGAGCCCAGCATGTGCAGGCCCACCAGGATCTCCGGCACACCGGTGAAGTACTGCACGTACCCGATCCCGCCCTGCGCCAGCAGCACCAGCAGCAGGTCGCGGGCGCGCGCCCGGGTGTCGTCCGGGGCGTCCACCACCCGCAGCACGAAGAACACGGCCAGCGCCAGGGCGCACACCGCCCAGGCGAAGAGCGCGTGGACCTGGGCGACGGAGGCGTAGTCGAACGGCATGCGCGGTACGTCGCTGCTGTCGCCCGCGTGCTCGCCCGAGCCCGTCACCACCGTGCCCGCCGCGACCAGCAGGCCGGCGACGACCACCAGCGTCCAGCCCAGCTTCCGTACCGGCCCCGGCACGCGGGGGCGGGCCGCGCCGTCGCCTTCGCCGGTGCGCAGCCAGCTGAGCGTGGTCACCGTCAGCAGCGCGTTGGCGGCGAGGAAGTGGACGGCCACCGTCCACGGGTTGAGCTCAAGGCGCACCGTGATGCCGCCGATGACGGCGTTGAGCGCCACGATCCAGAACTGCAGCCAGCCCAGCCGGCTCAGCTCACGCCGCCACGGCTTGGCCGCGCGCGCCGCGACGATGAACCAGCCCACCGCCGCCGACACCACGTACGTCAGCATGCGGTTGCCGAACTCGATCGCTCCGTGGATGCCCTGCTCGGACGTGGTGAAGAGGCTGTCGTCCGTGCACTTGGGCCAGGTGTCGCAGCCGAGCCCGGAACCGGTCAGCCGGACGGCGCCGCCCGTCACGATGATGACGACCGTCATGACGACGGCGGAGAGCGCGGCGCGCCGGACCGTCCTGGGGGAGGGAGTCCAGCGCTGGGCGATGAAGGCGAGGGGGGTCAACACGGCATCCATCGTAGGTGCCCGCTTGTGCACGGATTCACGAGGGTCACTCCCAGCGGAAGAGACGCGCCGCCGCGGCCAGTCCGGCGGCGGCCCAGCCGGTGAGCACGGCGGCCGCGTCCCACGGCATCGGGGCGCCGTGCCGGAGCACCTCCCGCAGTCCGTCCGAGAGCGCCGAGATCGGCAGCAGCTCCAGCACCGCACGCGCCGCGTCCGGGAACCTGTCCAGCGGGACGACCACCCCGCCGCCCACCAGGAGCAGCAGGAACACCAGATTGGCGGCGGCCAGCGTGGCCTCCGCCTTCAGCGTGCCGGCCATCAGCAGGCCGAGCCCCGAGAAGGCCGCCGTACCGAGCAGGAGCAGCAGCAGGACGGAGAGGGGGTTGCCCCGCGGCGACCAGCCGAGCGCCAGCGCGATCACCGTGAGGAGGGTGATCTGCAGCACCTCCGTGACCAGGACGGAGAGCGTCTTGGCCGCCATCAGCGCCCAGCGGGGCAGCGGCGACGCGCCGAGGCGCTTGAGGACCCCGTACCGCCGCTCGAAACCGGTCGCGATCGCCTGGCCGGTGAAGGCCGTCGACATCACGGCGAGCGCGAGGACGCCCGGGGCGAGGAAGTCCACCGCCGCGCCGTCGCCGGTGTCGACGATGTCCACCGTCGAGAACAGCACCAGCAGGAGCGACGGGATGACGACGGTGAGCAGCAGCTGCTCACCGTTGCGCAGCAGCATCCTCGTCTCCAGCGCCGCCTGCGCGGCGATCATCCGGCCGACGGGTGCCGCGCCGGGCTTGGGCGTGTAGGTCCCGGCGCTCATGGGCGCAGCTCCTTGCCGGTGAGGGTGAGGAAGACGTCTTCGAGGGTGTGCCGCTCGACGGAGATGCGGTCGGGCATCACCCCGTGCTGCGCACACCACGTGGTGACCGTGGCGAGCAGCTGGGGGTCGACGGTGCCGCTGATCCGGTACGCACCCGGCGTGAGCTCGGCGGCGGCGGTGCCGTCCGGCAGCGCCTTGAGCAGCGAGCCGAGGTCGAGGCCGGGGCGGCCGGTGAAGCGCAGGGTGTTCTCGGCGCCGCCGCGGCACAGCTCCTCCGGGCTGCCCTGGGCGACCACCCGGCCCGCGTCGATGATCGCTATGTCGTCGGCGAGCTCCTCGGCCTCGTCCATGAAGTGGGTCGTCAGGACGACGCCCACGCCGTCGGCGCGCAGCTCGCGTACGAGGGCCCAGGTGGCCCGCCGGGCCTGCGGGTCGAGTCCGGCGGTCGGCTCGTCGAGGAAGACGAGCTCGGGCCGTCCCACCACGGCCATGGCCAGCGCGAGGCGCTGCTGCTGGCCGCCGGAGAGCCGGCGGTAGGACGTCCGGCCGCAGGACCCGAGGCCGAGGCGCTCGATCAGCGCGTCGACGTCGAGCGGGTGGGCGTGCAGCCTGGCCATGTGGCGGAGCATCTCGTCGGCGCGGGCGCCGGAGTAGACGCCGCCGGACTGGAGCATCACGCCGATGCGGGGGCGCAGACGGGCGGCGTCGGCGACCGGGTCGAGCCCCAGCACGCGGACGGTGCCGGCGTCGGCGCGGCGGTAGCCCTCGCACGTCTCGACGGTGGTGGTCTTGCCGGCGCCGTTGGGCCCGAGGACGGCGGTGACCGTACCCGCGCGGACGTCGAGGTCGAGCCCGTCGACGGCGGTCTTGGTCCCGTACCGCTTGACGAGGCCCCGGACCTGTACGACGGACTCGTATCGCATGCGGGGAAGTCTAAGGAGCGCGGGGCGGTGGACGGGGCCGGGGTGGGGGCATCGGCCGGAAGAGGGAATCTCCCGCGCGCCCGCCCCGGCCCGCCCGGGCCGGCGCCGCGGGCAGCCCCCGGCGGGGGTGCCCGGCACCGGTGCGAGTGGGATAAGGGCCGGTCAGAGGCCGGGGGAGGGGGTCGGCGGAAACATCCCACCAATGATCGTTTCCGCAGGTCAGGTTAGGTTTCCCTTAGTGACGTACGGCACCGTGGTGCCGGATGGGCCTCGCTTGTCACTCTTCGGAGAATTACGCAACAATGGCGTTGTGAAAAACGTCGGACAGGCTCACGACGCTCCGGTGGAGGAGCTCGCGACCGGGGAGCGCTCCACGCGCAACCGGGTCGCGCGGTCCATCCTGGATCACGGGCCCTCCACGGTGGCCGAGCTCGCCAAGCGGCTCGGCCTCACTCAGGCCGCCGTCCGCCGCCACCTCGACGCGCTCGTCGCCGATGACGTCGTCGCCCCCCGAGAGCAGCGCGTCTACGGCGCCCGCACCCGCGGCCGGCCGGCCAAGGTGTTCGCGCTGACGGACTGCGGCCGGGACGCGTTCGACCAGTCGTACGACACGCTCGCCGTCGACGCCCTGCGCTGGATCGAGCAGAACGCCGGAGGGGAGGCCGCCGTCGCCGCGTTCGCCCGGGACCGGGTCGAGGCACAGGCGGAGGCGTACCGCGAGGCCGTCGAGGCCGCGGCGCCCGAGGAGCGCGCCGAGGCGCTCGCCAGGGCACTGAGCGCCGACGGGTACGCTGCGACGGCGCGCAACGCGCCGGTCGGACAGCAGCTGTGCCAGCACCACTGCCCGGTGGCCCACGTCGCGGAGCAGTACCCGCAACTGTGCGAGGCGGAGACCGAGGTCTTCAGCCGCCTGCTCGGCACCCACGTGCAGAGGCTGGCGACCATCGCCCACGGCGACGGTGTCTGCACGACGTACATCCCGCACACCACACCAACAGCATCCGCAAGCACGGCCGGGAGGAACCCCGCATGACCACCGAGATCAGCCACCCCGAGCTCGAGGGCCTGGGTCGGTACGAATATGGCTGGGCCGACCCGGACGCGGCCGGTGCCACCGCCAAGCGCGGTCTCTCCGAGGACGTCGTCCGCGACATTTCCGCGAAGAAGAACGAGCCCGAGTGGATGCTGAAGCTCCGCCTCAAGGGTCTGCGCCTCTTCGACAAGAAGCCCATGCCGAACTGGGGCTCCGACCTGTCGGGCATCGACTTCGACAACATCAAGTACTTCGTCCGCTCCACCGAGAAGCAGGCGGCCTCCTGGGAGGACCTGCCCGAGGACATCAAGAACACGTACGACAAGCTCGGCATCCCCGAGGCGGAGAAGCAGCGCCTCGTCGCCGGTGTCGCCGCGCAGTACGAGTCCGAGGTCGTGTACCACCAGATCCGCGAGGACCTGGAGTCCCAGGGCGTGATCTTCCTCGACACGGACACCGCGCTCAAGGAGCACCCGGAGCTCTTCCAGGAGTACTTCGGCACGGTCATCCCGGTCGGCGACAACAAGTTCGCGTCGCTGAACACGGCGGTGTGGTCCGGCGGCTCGTTCATCTACGTGCCGAAGGGCGTGCACGTCGACATCCCGCTCCAGGCCTACTTCCGCATCAACACGGAGAACATGGGCCAGTTCGAGCGGACGCTGATCATCGTCGACGAGGACGCCTACGTCCACTACGTCGAGGGCTGCACCGCCCCGATCTACTCCTCGGACTCGCTGCACAGCGCCGTCGTGGAGATCATCGTCAAGAAGGGCGGCCGCTGCCGCTACACGACGATCCAGAACTGGTCGAACAACGTCTACAACCTGGTCACCAAGCGCGCCGTGGCCTACGAGGGCGCGACCATGGAGTGGGTCGACGGCAACATCGGCTCCAAGGTGACGATGAAGTACCCGGCCGTCTACCTGATGGGCGAGCACGCCAAGGGCGAGACCCTGTCCATCGCCTTCGCGGGCGAGGGCCAGCACCAGGACGCGGGCGCCAAGATGGTCCACATGGCCCCGAACACCTCCTCCAACATCGTCTCCAAGTCGGTGGCGCGAGGCGGCGGCCGCACCTCCTACCGCGGTCTCATCGAGATCGGCGAGGGCGCCCCGGGCTCCAAGTCCAACGTGCTGTGCGACGCCCTGCTCGTCGACACGATCTCCCGCTCGGACACGTACCCGTACGTCGACGTCCGCGAGGACGACGTGTCGATGGGCCACGAGGCGACCGTCTCCAAGGTCTCCGAGGACCAGCTCTTCTACCTGATGAGCCGCGGCCTGTCGGAGGACGAGGCCATGGCCATGATCGTGCGCGGGTTCGTCGAGCCCATCGCCAAGGAACTGCCCATGGAGTACGCGCTGGAGCTCAACCGGCTGATCGAGCTGCAGATGGAGGGTGCGGTCGGCTGACGCCGTCCC
Organism: Streptomyces sp. NPDC051310; assembly: GCF_044455245.1. Lineage (NCBI taxonomy): Bacteria > Bacillati > Actinomycetota > Actinomycetes > Kitasatosporales > Streptomycetaceae > Streptomyces > Streptomyces sp. NPDC051310. The sequence continues at coordinate 4,757 of NZ_JBITEO010000007.1, read as the reverse complement.
GCCGTCCGTACCCGGTCTTTACGTAGGAAGAGAGCAACACGACAGCCATGGCTGAGGCCCAGAACAACCCGACGGGGACCATCCCGGCGGGCTCCACCACCGCCGGCTCCATCGCGGTGGCCGCCGAGTCCACCGTCGCCACCCGCATGAGCGCCCCCCCGTCCTTCGACGTCGCGGACTTCCCCGTCCCGCACGGCCGTGAGGAGGAGTGGCGGTTCACGCCGCTGGAGCGGCTGCGCGGTCTCCACGACGGCACCGCGGTCGCCACCGGCGACGGCGTACGCGTCGAGGTGGAGGCGCCGGAGGGCGTCACCGTCGAGACCGTCGGCCGCGACGACGCGCGGCTCGGCAGGGCCGGCACCCCGGTGGACCGGGTCGCCGCCCAGGCGTACTCCGCCTTCGAGAAGGCCTCGGTCGTCACCGTGCCCAAGGAGACCGTGCTCACCGAGCCGATCCGGATCTCCGTGCACGGCGAGGGCGGCACCGCCTTCGGCCACCAGGTCGTCGAGCTCGGCGCGTTCGCCGAGGCCGTCGTGGTCATCGACCACACCGGTGACGCGGTGCTCGCCGCCAACGTCGACTACCTGCTCGGCGACGGCGCCAAGCTCACCGTCGTCTCGATCCAGGACTGGGACGAGAAGGCCGTCCACGTCGGCCAGCACAACGCGCTCGTCGGGCGCGACGCCTCCTTCAAGTCGGTCGTCGTCACCTTCGGCGGAGACGTCGTCCGCCTCCACCCGCGCGTGCGGTACGCCGCCACGGGCGGCGAGGCCGAGCTGTTCGGCCTGTACTTCACCGAGCAGGGCCAGCACCAGGAGCACCGCCTCCTCGTCGACCACAACACCCCGCACTGCAAGTCCAACGTCGCCTACAAGGGCGCGCTGCAGGGCGAGAACGCCCACGCCGTGTGGATCGGTGACGTCCTCATCCAGGCCGCGGCCGAGGGCACCGACACCTACGAGATGAACCGCAACCTGGTCCTCACGGACGGCGCCCGCGTCGACTCCGTGCCGAACCTGGAGATCGAGACCGGCGAGATCGCCGGCGCCGGTCACGCCTCGGCCACGGGCCGCTTCGACGACGAGCAGCTCTTCTACCTGATGGCCCGCGGCATCCCGGAGACCGAGGCCCGCCGCCTCGTCGTCCGCGGCTTCTTCGCCGAGCTCGTGCAGCAGATCGGCCTGCCGGACGTCGAGGAGCGCCTCATGGCCAAGATCGAGGCCGAGCTGGAGGCGTCGGTCTGATGCCTTACGTCCGCGCCTGTGGGCTGAGCGAGCTGGCGGAGGACACCCCGAAGCGGGTGGAGATCGACGGCACGCCGGTCTCCGTCGTCCACACCGAAGGGGAGGTGTTCGCGATCCACGACATCTGCTCGCACGCGAACGTCTCGCTCTCGGAGGGCGAGGTCGAGGACTGCCAGATCGAGTGCTGGCTCCACGGCTCCGCCTTCGACCTCCGCACCGGCAAGCCGTCCGGCCTTCCCGCGACGCGCCCCGTCCCCGTATACCCCGTAAAGATCGAAGGGGACGATGTGCTCGTCTCCGTCACCCAGGAGTCCTGAGTCACCCATGGCAACGCTTGAAATCCGCGACCTGCACGTCTCCGTCGAGGCCGACAACGCCACGAAGGAGATCCTCAAGGGCGTCGACCTGACCGTGAAGCAGGGTGAGACCCACGCCATCATGGGCCCCAACGGCTCCGGCAAGTCGACGCTCGCGTACTCGCTCGCGGGCCACCCCAAGTACACGATCACCGGCGGCACCGTCACCCTCGACGGCGAGGACGTCCTGGAGATGTCCGTCGACGAGCGCGCCCGCGCCGGCGTCTTCCTCGCCATGCAGTACCCGGTCGAGATCCCCGGCGTCTCGGTGAGCAACTTCCTGCGCACCTCCGCCACCGCCGTCCGCGGCGAGGCCCCCAAGCTGCGCACCTGGGTGAAGGAGGTCAAGGAGGCCATGGAGCGCCTCAACATGGACCCCGCCTTCGCCGAGCGCAACGTGAACGAGGGCTTCTCCGGCGGTGAGAAGAAGCGCCACGAGATCCTCCAGCTCGAGCTCCTCAAGCCGAAGATCGCGATCCTCGACGAGACCGACTCCGGCCTGGACGTCGACGCGCTGCGCATCGTCTCCGAGGGCGTCAACCGCGTCCGCGAGAGCGGCGAGGTCGGCACCCTGCTGATCACGCACTACACGCGCATCCTGCGCTACATCAAGCCGGACCACGTCCACGTCTTCGCCGGCGGCCGCATCGTCGAGTCGGGCGGCCCCGAGCTCGCCGACAAGCTCGAGGCCGAGGGTTACGAGTCGTACACGAAGGGCGGCGTATCCCAGTGAGTGACGCGCGGGAGGCCACCGGCCCGCAGACGACGTGCGACGTGCAGGTGCGCCTCGCGGGCGGAGAGACGAACGAAAGGGGCGCAGCGTGACACAGCTGCCGGGCCTTCTCGACACCGAGGCGATCCGCAAGGACTTCCCGATCCTCGACCGGGTGCTCCACGACGGCAAGAAGCTCGTGTACCTGGACAACGCGGCGACCTCGCAGACGCCGCGCCAGGTCATCGACGTGCTCAGTGAGTACTACGAGCAGCACAACGCCAACGTGCACCGCGGTGTGCACGTGCTGGCCGAGGAGGCCACGGCGCTGTACGAGGGCGCGCGCGACAAGGTCGCCGCGTTCATCAACGCGCCGAGCCGCGACGAGGTGATCTTCACCAAGAACGCCTCCGAGTCGCTCAACCTCGTGGCGAACATGCTGGGCTGGGCCGATGAGCCCTACCGGGTCGACCGCGAGACCGAGATCGTCATCACGGAGATGGAGCACCACTCCAACATCGTGCCGTGGCAGCTGCTCGCGCAGCGCACCGGCGCGAAGCTGAAGTGGTTCGGGCTGACCGACGACGGCCGCCTCGACCTCTCCCGCATCGACGAGGTCATCACCGAGAAGACGAAGATCGTCTCCTTCGTGCTGGTCTCCAACATCCTGGGCACGTTCAACCCCGTCGAGGCGATCGTGCGCCGCGCCCAGGAGGTCGGCGCCCTGGTGCTGATCGACGCGTCGCAGGCCGCCCCGCACATGGTGCTGGACGTCCAGGCCCTCCAGGCCGACTTCGTGGCCTTCACCGGCCACAAGATGTGCGGCCCGACCGGCATCGGCGTGCTCTGGGGCCGCCAGGAGCTGCTGGAGGACCTCCCGCCGTTCCTCGGCGGCGGCGAGATGATCGAAACCGTTTCGATGAGCTCGTCGACGTACGCCCCCGCGCCGCACAAGTTCGAGGCGGGTACGCCCCCGATCGCGCAGGCCGTCGGCCTGGGCGCGGCCGTGGACTACCTCTCCGCGATCGGCATGGACCGGATCGCCGCGCACGAGCACGCGATCACGGAGTACGCGCTCCAGCGCTTCCAGGAGGTCCCGGACCTGCGGATCATCGGCCCGGTGACGGCCGAGGACCGCGGCGCGGCGATCTCCTTCACGCTCGGTGACATCCACCCGCACGACGTGGGCCAGGTCCTCGACGAGCAGGGCATCGCGGTCCGCGTGGGCCACCACTGCGCGCGGCCCGTCTGCCTGCGGTACGGAATTCCTGCGACCACGCGGGCGTCGTTCTATCTGTACTCCACTCCGGCCGAGGTCGACGCCCTGGTCGCGGGCCTGGAGCACGTCCGTAACTTCTTCGGGTAGAGGCGGCTGCTTGTGAAGCTGGATTCGATGTACCAGGACGTCATCCTGGACCACTACAAGAACCCGCACGGGCGGGGCTTGCGGGACGGCGACGCCGAGGTGCACCACGTCAACCCGACGTGCGGCGACGAGATCACCCTGCGCGTGCGGTACGACGGGACGCGCGTCGCGGACGTGTCGTACGAGGGCCAGGGCTGCTCCATCAGCCAGGCGTCCGCCTCCGTGCTGAATGAACTCCTCGTCGGCAAGGAACTCGCCGAGGCGCAGCGGATCCAGGGCACCTTCCTGGAGCTGATGCAGTCCAAGGGCCGGATCGAGCCGGACGACGCCATGGAGGAGGTGCTGGAGGACGCCATCGCGTTCGCCGGTGTCTCCAAGTACCCGGCGCGGGTGAAGTGCGCCCTGCTGAGCTGGATGGCCTGGAAGGACGCGACGGCCCAGGCGATGGGTGAGGGCGCGGAGAGGAAGAGCGCATGACTGAGAACGACACGGCCGCCGAGCTCGCGGCCGGTGGCGAGACGACCGTCCCCGAGCCGGCGGCGGCGAGCGTGACGGCCGGCGCGCAGCCGGCGGCCGTCGGCGGGACCGGCTCGGTCACGCCGGCGACCGAGGAAGAGGTCCGCGAGGCGCTGTACGACGTCGTCGACCCCGAGCTGGGCATCGACGTGGTCAACCTCGGCCTGATCTACGGCATCCACATCGACGACGCGAACATCGCGACGCTGGACATGACGCTGACGTCCGCGGCCTGCCCGCTGACCGACGTGATCGAGGACCAGGCGAAGGCCGCGACGGACGGCATCGTCAACGAGCTGAAGATCAACTGGGTCTGGATGCCGCCGTGGGGTCCGGACAAGATCACCGACGACGGCCGCGAGCAGCTGCGCGCCCTCGGCTTCAACGTCTGACGCGCCCCGCGCCTCCGGCACCGCTGCGACGGCCGTGGCCCCCCGGGGCGCCCCGGGGGGCCCGCCGGGGGGCGGGGGGGGGGGCCGGGGGCCCCCCCCCCGGGGGGGCCGCCCCCCCCCCCGGGGGGGGCCGGGCCCCGCTCTACCATGGGTATGCGCGGGTGACGGGGA